>JAFXMP010000097.1 GCA_017530275.1 Clostridia bacterium
ACCGTCATCGCGGACAAGGTGTACATGGAGCCGCTGACGCTGGAATATGTGGCAAAGCTTTTGCGCTACGTGCGGCCCGACGCCATTTTGCCTGGTCTGGGCGGGCAGACGGGCCTGAATCTTGCCATGCAGTTGGCGAAAAAGGGCATTCTGGAAGAATGCCAGGTAGAGATTCTGGGTACGCCCTTCCCTTCCATTGAAATGGCGGAGGATCGGGAAAAGTTCAAGGAGCTGTGCCAGCGCCTGGGCGAGCCGGTGCTGCCCAGCGTGATCGCCAATACGCTTTCAGAAGCTCTTTCCGCCGCGGCGGAGATCGGCTATCCCGTGGTGCTGCGTCCCGCCTTTACCCTGGGCGGCACCGGCGGCGGCTTTGCAGACAACGAGGATGAAATGCGGGAACTGGCGGCCCACGCTCTGAAGCTCTCCCCCGTGCATCAGGTGCTGGTGGAAAAATCCATCAAGGGCTATAAGGAAATCGAATACGAGGTCATGCGGGACAGCAACGACACCGCCATCGCCATTTGCAACATGGAAAATATCGACCCCGTGGGCGTGCATACCGGCGACAGCATCGTGGTGGCGCCCAGCCAGACATTGACCAACAAGGAATATCAGCTGCTTCGGGACAGCGCCCTGAAAATCATAAGGGCGCTCGGCATCGAGGGCGGCTGCAACGTGCAGTTCGCCCTGGACCCCAATTCCTTCCGGTATTACCTGATCGAGGTCAATCCCCGCGTTTCCCGTTCCTCGGCGCTTGCCAGCAAGGCTACGGGCTACCCCATCGCCCGGGTCAGCGCCAAGGTGGCGGTGGGTCTGCGCTTAGATGAAATCCGCCTCGCCAACACCCCCGCCTGCTTTGAACCCTCCCTGGATTATGTGGTCACCAAATTCGCCCGGTTCCCCTTCGATAAACTGGACGGCGCTTCCAATAAACTCTCCACCCAGATGAAGGCCACGGGCGAAGTCATGAGCGTGGGCCGCACCATCGAGGAAAGCCTGCTGAAAGCCCTGCGCAGCCTGGAAACCGGGGCCTGGCACATCGATTCCCCCAAATTCCGGGACGCCAGCAATGAATATTTGCTGAATTACATCAAAGACGGCAGCGACCAGCGCATTTTCGCTATCGCCCAGCTGATCCGCAACGGGGTGGATTTGGGCCTGATTTACAACGCCACCCAGATCGACATGCTGTTCCTGGATAAGATCAAGAACATCGTGGACTTTGAAAAGGAGCTTTCCGCTCATCCCGGCGACAAAGCCACCCTGTACTGCGCCAAGCGCATGGGCCTTTCCGACCGGTATATAAGCTCTGTCTGGGACATGAAGGAAGAAGCGCTTTACAAGCTGCGCAGAGATTGGGGCATCGTGCCGGTGTACAAAATGATCGACACCTGCGCCAGCGAGTTTGAAAGCTATGTTCCTTACTTCTATTCCACCTACGAGGATGAAAATGAGTCCATCGTATCGGACCGGAAAAAGATCGTGGTGCTGGGCAGCGGCCCCATCCGCATCGGCCAGGGCGTGGAATTCGACTATTCCACCGTCCATGCCATCTGGACCATCCGCAAGGCGGGCTACGAAGCCATCGTCATCAACAACAACCCCGAAACCGTGTCCACGGACTACACCACCAGCGACAAGCTGTACTTTGAACCGCTCACCGTGGAAGACGTGATGAACATCGTGGAAATGGAGCAGCCGGAGGGCATCGTGGTGTCCCTGGGCGGGCAGACGGCCATCAATTTGGCCGAACCCTTAGCCAAAAGGGGCGTCAGGATCATCGGCACCGGAGTGGAGGCCATTGACCGGGCGGAAAACCGGGATTCCTTTGAAAAGATCATGGAGGAACTGCGCATCCCCCAGCCCCAGGGCCAGGCCGTTTTCACCGTGGAGGAAGGGGTGAAGGTGGCCGAACGCATCGGCTATCCCGTGCTGGTGCGCCCCTCCTTCGTGTTAGGCGGCCGGGCCATGCAGATCGTGGCCGATGAAAAGGGCCTGCGCCGCTACCTCCATACCGCCGTGGAAATCAGCGACGATCAGCCCGTGCTGGTGGATAAGTACATCACCGGCAAGGAATTGGAGGTGGACGCGGTCTGCGACGGGGAAAGCGTGTTCGTCCCCGGCGTCATGGAGCACGTGGAGCGTACAGGCGTCCACTCCGGCGATTCCATTTCCGTGTACCCCACCTTCTCCGTGTCCCAGAAGGCCAAGGAAACCATGCTGGAATATACAAAGCGCTTGGGCCTGGGTATCGGCATCGTGGGCCTGTTCAACATCCAGTTCATCGTAGACAGGCAGGAAAACGTGTACGTCATCGAGGTGAACCCCCGTTCCTCCCGGACCGTGCCCTTCCTGTCCAAAGCCACCGGCTGGCCTCTGGCCGACATCGCCACCAAGGTGATGCTGGGCGAAAGCCTGAAAGACCAGGGCATCGATGTGCTTTATCCCCCGGAAAAGAAGCGCTGGTACGTGAAAGCCCCCGCCTTCTCCTTCTCCAAGCTCCGGGGCATGGACGCCTACCTGACCCCCGAAATGAAATCCACCGGCGAGGCCATCGGCTACGATAAATCCCTGACCCGCGCCCTCTATAAGGCCATGCAATCCAGCGGCATGAACGTGGCCAACTACGGCACCATTTTCGTCACCATCGCCGACCGGGACAAGGACGAGGCCCTGCCCCTGATCCGCCGTTTCTATAACCTTGGCTTCAACATCGAGGCCACCAGCGGCACCGCCCGCTTCCTGAAAGACAACGGCATCCGCACAAGGGTCAAGAAAAAGTTAAGCCAGGGCAGCGAAGAGATTTTGGAATCCCTGCGCCGGGGCCATGTGAACTACGTGATCTCTACCCGGGACCCCGGTTCCTTCACCCACGAAACCGACGGGGCCCAGATCCGCCAGTGCGCCGCCGAAAACAACGTGACTATGTTCACCGCCCTGGATACCGTGCGCGTCCTTCTGGACGTATTGGAGGAAATCACCCTTGGCATTTCCACCATCGATGCGGAGTGACGGGGGTCGCAAAGAAGGCACAAGGGAATATGCTGCATGTATGAAAAGGATACTTTCAATGAAAGCAATTATGATAAAAAAGCTGACCCCTGAACTGAATGCTGATTATCTTGACTTTTTCGATCATCGCGCGTTTACAGACGATAATCCAAATGGGCCATGTTATTGCACATCCCCTAATCAGGATGCGGAAAGCATAAAGCGGATGGTCAGTGAGTTTGCATCCTTTGGGGTAAAAGATACGCTGCGGAAGTATGCTGTGGAAATGCTGAATCATAACAAGATTCAGGGATACCTGGCTTATGACGGAGAGCTGTCCGTCGGATGGTGCAACGCGGCGGATATAGAAACCTATGCCGGATTTGTTCCGGAATTTGCGCGGGAAAATACTTGCGGAAAAACGATTGCCATCGTTTGTTTTGAAATCGCGCCTGAATACCGGAGAATGGGAATAGCATCAGCGTTTATCGATAGAGTTTGCAGTGATGCAAAAACAAATGGATATGCAGCAGTTGAAGGCTATCCTAAGCTCTCTGATCAACGCAATGACTTTGACTATCAAGGTCCTTTGGCGCTTTATCAAAAAGCGGGTTTTGCAGAAGCTGTGAAGGAAAACGGACAAGTTATCATGCGAAAAGTACTATAATATCAGGGCAATCAATGCTATTTTCGACGGAGGAAAAACCATGACGAAAGATGAAATCATGAACCTGATCAATCGTTCCTTGTTCGCGTCGATTGGATATACCGACGAGAACGGCAGGCAAAATGTCCGCCGGGTCTTCTGCGTATGGCACAAGGGCTTGGGCCGCCACCTCATATCCACGAACACAAGCTCCGCGCATATCCAGAGCCTGCTGAAAAACCAAAACATCTGTCTTTATTTTTCAGACGACGCCGCGTTTGAAGGAATCTGCCTGTACGGAAAAGCGGTTGTTCATTTTGACAGAGAATACAAAGCGCTCCTTTGGAACGAGGGCGATGAAAAATACTATCCGAGGGGAATCGAGGACGAGGATTACTGTATTTTAGAGGTCATCGCGGACAGCGGCAGGTTTTACCGTTATGACGGGAAAGGCGATTTAACGAAATCCGATATGGATGCATACGATCAAACAAAAACATTTGAAAACGGATATGCCAAAATAGCAAAGGCGGGAAGCTGACGGGTTTTCAGCGTATCCATTCTTGGGAGAATGAAATGGAAAAAGCAACGCGGGAGAAGCTTGCAAAGGCTGCGCGAGAAAAGGCGCTGATTCCTTTTCACGGGTATATTCAAGGTCAGGCGTCCAATCTTGCGCCGATCATTCGGTTTTTCCCCAAGTGGACCCTGGAAGAAGCCGACGGGCTTTGGTGCGCGGCGTTCGTGTATTTTTGCTGCGTGGAAGCGGGATTTGAAATCCCTTACCGACCCAAAGAATGCATTGCCTGTCATTTAGCGGGCTGCCTCGGATGGGAGGAATTTGCAATCAGCGATCCTCAGATAACGTATCGCAAAAGAACGGAAGCATATGTTCCGCAAGCGGGCGATATCGTCCTTTACGACAGGGTGTTCAACAGTCAGGAGCATGACCATATGGGGATCGTTTTGCAAAAGCGAAAGGATACGATCCTTGCGGCGGAGGGGAACGTCAGGAATGTATCGGGTTTGATCGAGCGCCCCTTAGACGAACATATCCGGGCGTATATCCGCATTCCGGACGGTTATCAATATCATGGAGGCAATCATGAAAATTGGTGAAGTGTGTCTGCTGACAAACGATGTGCGCAGGCTTGCCGGTTTTTACAAAAAGCTGCTGGAAACGGAAAACGGCAGCGATGATGAAGCCCATCAATTCATCCTCACCGAAGAGACCGCCCTGACGGTTTACAATGATGGCACCCTGAAGAATAATCAGAATATCTGCTTGGCGTTTACGGTGGAGGACATGGAAAAAGCCTGCGAAAAGGTGCTGGCCTTGGGCGCGCGAATCATCGAAAGCCCCACAAAAAGACCTTGGGGCGCAATGAACATGAGCTTTTATGACCCAGACAATAATGTGATTTTCTTCCGATGCTTTTCGAAGCAGGACTGAATCTCTTCATCAGACAGGAGTATGCTATGCAGTACCAGATCATCGAAAACACCCCCATCGCCCCCGGCGTGTTCCTGCTGGACCTGGCGGGCGACACGTCCATGGTGAAAGCGCCGGGACAGTTTTGCCAAATCCAAATCCCCGGTTTTTATCTGCGCCGCCCCATTTCTCTCTGCGACTGGGACGAAAACGGCATGACCCTGATTTACAAAGTGATCGGTCAGGGCACCGACGCCCTTTCCCGCATGGAAACGGGCGACATGCTGGACATTCTGAACGGCTTGGGCAACGGCTACGACGTGAACGGCTGCGGGCAGCGGCCCCTGGTGATCGGCGGCGGCGTGGGCATCCCGCCACTGTACGCGCTGACAAAAGCCCTGATTGCGAAAGGCACGGAACCTACCGTGATTTTGGGTTTCAATAAAGCGGAAGAAATCTTCCTGCTGGATTCCTTTGAGGACTTGGACGCGCCGATGCTCCTCACCACCGTGGACGGAAGCGCCGGGCAAAAGGGATTCGTCACCGACGCTATGCCGGAAGGTCACCCATACGTATACGCCTGCGGTCCTGTTCCCATGTTGCAGGCGGTTTACCGGAAAAGCGGCTGCCCCACCGGCCAGTATTCCCTGGAAGAGCGCATGGTCTGCGGTTTCGGGGCATGCATGGGCTGCACCATCGAAACCCGCTTCGGACCCAAGCGCGTATGTAAGGAAGGACCGGTATTCCGAAAGGAGGAACTGCTGTGGTAAATCTGTCCGTTGATTTATGCGGCCTCAAGCTGGATAACCCGGTGATTCCCGCCAGCGGTTGCTTCGGCTATGGGAAAGAGTTTGCGGAATACTATGACATTAATATTTTAGGTTCCTTCTCCTTCAAGGGCACCACCCTGGAACCCCGCTTCGGCAACCCCACCCCCCGCATCGCGGAAACGTCCTGCGGCATGCTGAACGCCGTGGGCCTGCAAAATCCCGGCGTGGAGCATGTGATCGCTCACGAGCTGCCGGAGATGAAAGCGTACTTCCGCAAGCCCGTCATCGCCAACGTCAGCGGCTTTTCCATCCCGGAATACGAAAAAACCTGCGCCCTGCTGGATGCGCAGGAGCAGGTGGGCATCATCGAAGTGAACATTTCCTGCCCCAACGTTCACGGCGGGGGCATGGCCTTCGGCACAAGCCCGGAGAGCGCGGCGGCGGTGACCAAAGCGGTGAAAGCGGTCACAAAAAAGCCAGTGTTTATCAAATTGTCCCCCAACGTGACGGATATTGCGTCCATCGCCAAAGCGTGCCAGGGCGCGGGGGCGGACGGCCTGTCCCTCATCAATACCCTGCTGGGTATGCGCATCGATCTGAAAACAAAAAAGCCCATCCTGGCAAACGTGATGGGCGGTCTCAGCGGCCCGGCGATATTCCCGGTGGCCCTGCGGATGGTGTACCAGGTCTACAAGGCCGTTTCCATCCCCGTCATGGGCATGGGGGGCGTATCCTCCGCCCGGGACGTGATCGAAATGATGCTGGCCGGGGCCACGGCGGTGCAGATCGGCGCGGCGAACCTGGTGAACCCCTTCATCTGCAAAGAAATCATCGAACAACTGCCCGCGGAAATGGAACGTTTAGGGATCAACTCTCTGCAAGAAATCATCGGAGGTGCGCACGTATGAACCATGACGTCATCATTGCCCTGGATTTCCCGTCCGCGCAGGACGTATACTCCTTCCTCGATCAATTCAAGGATGAAAAGCCCTTCGTGAAGATCGGCATGGAGCTGTTTTACGCCGAGGGGCCGGACATCGTGCGGCAAATCAAGGCCCGGGGCCACAAAATTTTTCTGGACTTGAAGCTCCATGACATTCCCAACACCGTGAAATCCGCCATGCGGGTGCTGTCCCGCCTGGACGTGGACATGGTGAACGTCCACGCCGCGGGTACGATCGACATGACGCGTGCCGCCCTGGAGGGTTTAACAAGAGAAGACGGTTCTCGCCCCCTGCTGCTGGCCGTCACCCAGCTCACCTCCACCAGCGAGGAACGCATGCAAAAGGAACTGCTGATTTCCGCCTCCATGCCGGAAACCGTGGCCCATTACGCCCGGAACGCCAAAGAAGCGGGCCTGGACGGCGTGGTGTGCTCTCCCCTGGAAGCCGCCATGGTCAAAACCGCCTGCGGCCCGGATTTTGCTGCCGTCACCCCCGGCATCCGCTTTGCCGACAGCGCCGCTGACGACCAGAGCCGCGTCATGACCCCCGAAAAAGCCCGCCAGGGCGGCAGCGATTACATCGTGGTAGGCCGCCCCATCACCCGCGCAGCCGATCCCGTGGCAGCTTACCGGCGGTGCGTGAAGGAGTTTTTGAAACAGTCATAAAAGCCTGATAAAACGGCCACAGCGGTTCAGCCCGCTGTGGCCGTTCAAACCATCAACAAACCCCGGGATGCATCGAAGGGCCCGCAGGCCCTTCGATTTTCATTCCGCAGGCGGCGGCGTGTACGTCGCCGAGGAGCAAATGTAATTTGCTTCCGCTATCAATTTCTGGCCGTAAAATGAGCGGTTTCGGCCCAGCAGGCAGAAACCGCCATTTTACAAGAAATTGATGCAACCCATCGAAAGACTGCTTTAGCAGACTTTCGATGGCAGAGCATCGACTTTGTCGATGCTCTGAACGGCCGCAGCGGTTCAGCCCGCTGCGGCCGTTTTTTAGAATAGTTTATAGATTCCCGCGGCTTCCAGTATGATCAACAGCACCACCACTGTCAGAAGGCCGCATATGATCCAGATGATCACATCCATCTGCCGGACGGAAAGCTTTACCTTATCGTACCATTCTTCTTTTTTGATCTTGACGGCCTGGGAGAAGGGGCTCAGTTCTCTTTCCCGCTTTTCCAGGGCCTGCTCCCTTTCGCGCAGGGCCCGCTCCCTGGCCTCCAGTTCCTTTTCTTTGTCTGACAGATTGCTCATTACTTCTTGGCGATGTACTTACGGATATCCAGAGACACGGCCAGCACGATAACCAGGCCCTGCACCACGTAGTTGTAATACGGGTTCACGCCCAGGAACTGCAGGATGATCTTGAGCAGTTCAAACACCAGCACGCCCACCAGGATGCCCGGCACGGTGCCGATACCGCCGGTGGTGGATACGCCGCCGATGGTGCAGCCCGCGATGGCTTCCAATTCATAGCCCTGGCCCATGGAAGCGGAAGCGCCGCCGGACTTGGCCGCCAGCAGATAACCGGCGATGGCGTACATGATGCCGGCGGTGGCGTAGATGCGAATCAGGGTGCGGGTGGTGTTCACACCGCTGACTTCCGCAGCCACGTCGTTGCCGCCGATGGCGTACATGTATTTGCCGTGGCGCATTTTGTTGTAAATGACCCAGAAGATGAGGCCAAACACCAGGCCCACGAAGAACAGATACGGGAGATAGAAGTTCTTTACGCTTTCGCCGATGCGGCCGTTGATCAGCTGGGTGTAAACCTTCTGGAAGCCGCCGATGGGCTGCGCGTCCGAAATCACCAGGGAGATACCGTAAATGATGGTCTGGGTGCCCAGGGTGGCGATGAAGGGAGGCACATGCAGCTTGGTCACGATCAGACCGTTGATCAGGCCCCATGCCAGGCCCAGCACGACCACGATGAGGAAGACCAGGCCGATGTTCATTTCCGGCACGAATTTCCACAGGCGGCCGTTGTAATCGCCGCGCTGGCACAGAATACCGGCCACGACAGCCGCGAAGCCCACCTGACGGCCCGCGGACAGGTCGGTGCCCTTGGTGATCAGGCAGCCGCTCACGCCCAAGGCGATCAGGAAACGCACGGCGGTGTTGCTCATCAGGTTGCCCAGGTTGTTCCAGGAGAAAAAGTTATCCTTCAAGCAGCCCACGACGATGGCCGCGATGAGCAAAAGGAACACGATGGGGTTTCCCGAAACGACCTTCCAAATTTTCTTGCCAAAGCCCTCTTTGTTAGCTTTTGCGCTCGTTTGCATATTCCTTTTCCTCCCTTATTCAAACTGGGTGGCGTAAGCCATGATGTTTTCCTGGGTGGCGTCCTTCCCGTCCACAAAGCCCGTCACGCGGCCGTCGCACATGACCATGATCCTGTCGCTCATGCCGATCAGTTCGCTCATTTCGGAGCTGATCATAATGATGCTCTTGCCTTCTTTGGCCAGATCGGCGATGATGCAGTAGATTTCATACTTGGCGCCCACGTCGATGCCGCGGGTGGGCTCGTCCAGGATCAGCACGTCCGGATCGTTGGCCAGCCAGCGGCCCACCAGCACCTTCTGCTGATTGCCGCCGGAGAGGGATTTGATCTGGGTTTTGGAGGACGGCGTTTTGATGTTCATTTTCTGCACGTTATCCGCGACCAGATGTTCCACCTTCCGGTTGTTGATCAGGTATCCGCCGTCCAAGTACTTATTCAGGGAGGAGATGGAAATATTGTCCGCCACGGACAGCACGCCCATGATGCCGCTGCCGCGCCGGTCTTCCGTCAGCAGGGCGATGCCCTGATCGATGGCGTCCTTGGGCCTGGTGATCTTCATTTCCTTGCCCTTATAAATCACCTGGCCCTTTGTGTGGGAGCGGATGCCGAAAATGCCTTCCATGAGCTCTGTCCGCTGCGCGCCTACCAGGCCGCCGACGCCCAGGATCTCGCCCTTGCGCAGGGTAAAATTCACGTTCCGGAAGGAGCGGGGATTGATGGACGTGAAATCCTTGACCTCGAATACCACTTCGCCGGGTACGTTTTCCCGGGGGGGATACAGGTTGGTCAGTTCGCGGCCCACCATCTGGGTGATGATCTTATCGGTAGTCAGATCTTTCGCTTCCCAGGTGCCGATGAATTTTCCGTCGCGCATGATGGTCACTTCGTCGCTGATCCGCAGGATCTCGTCCATTTTATGGGAGATATACACAACGGCTACGTTTTCCGCCTTCAGATCCTCCACAATGCGGAACAGGGCTTCCACTTCGTTTGCCGTCAGGGAGGAGGTGGGCTCGTCCAGGATCAGCACCCGGCAGTTGGCGGACACGGCCTTGGCGATTTCCACGCTCTGCATCTGGGAAACGCTGAGTTCGCCGACCTTCTGGCGGGGATCAAAATTCATGCGGACCTTTTTCAGCAGGTTCGCCGTATCCGTATACATTTTTTTATGGTCGATCACGGGAATGAAGCCCAGGGCCTTTTTCATGGGATACCGGCCCAGGAAGATGTTTTCGCCCACCGTGCGGGCGGGAATGGGCTGCAATTCCTGGTGCACCATGGCGATGCCTTTTTTCAGCGCGTCCATGGGATCGTGGATGGTCACGGGCTGACCGTCCATTTTGATCTGCCCTTCATCCATTTTATAGATCCCGAACATGCACTTCATCAGCGTGGATTTCCCGGCGCCGTTTTCACCCATCAGGGCGTGCACCTTGCCGGGCCGCAGCTTCAGCTGTGCGTGGTCCAGGGCCTTTACGCCGGGGAACGATTTGCAGATATCGGTCATTTCCAGCACGTACTCAGCCATATAGACATGCCCCCTTTCTTTCTTTTGCCGCCAGTGCCCTTCCCACTGCATCCGTTCACGGGTGCAGTGCGAAAAGCACTGTTTTTAGGAAAGGGTGGGTGAGCCGGGAAGCGGCTCACCCACCCCGCAGGTTATTCAGTCTGAATGATCTCAATAGTTGGCTTCCACGTAAGCCTTGTCAACCATCACGTAGTCAACCCAGTAGTAGTTCTGGATGTCTTCCCCGTTGAGCAGCTTCACAGCCACGTCCACAGCCGCGTGGCTCTGGCCGATGTGGTCGTTGAGAACGGTGCCGGTCATGTCGCCGTCACGGATCAGGTCGATGGCTTCGGGCAGCGCGTCCACACCCAGCAGATAGATGTCTTCGCCCACCTTGCGGCCAGCGGTCAGAATGGCGGTGGAAGCGCCCAGGGCCATGCCATCGTTGTTGCAGAACACCACTTCGATCTTATCACCGAACTTGGTCAGAGCATTGGCGCAAAGCTCCTGGCCCTTGGTCTGGTCCCAGTTGCCCACCTGGTCGTCCAGGCATTCCACTTCGTAACCGGCGTCGGTCAGGGCTTTCACGGAGAATTCGGTGCGGTACTGGGCGTCGATGTTCTCGGGGTCGCCCTCGATCATGATGTAGCTGATCTTGCCGTCGCCGTTGATGTCGCCGTGGTCGGCCAGGTCGGCCACCATCTTGCCCTGGAAGGTGCCGCTCTGACGGGCGTCAGCGCCCACGTAGCAAACCTTGGCGTTGTCCAGGATGCCTTCATACGCTTCGTCGATGGTGTTGCCGTCGGCGTCGTAGGCCAGAGGCTCACGGTTGATCAGCACCAGGGGGATTTCAGCCGCCACGATCATATCGATCACGGCGTCGGCGGAAGAGGTCTGCACCAGGTTCAGGATGATTACATCCACGCCCTGGGTGATGAAGTTCTGCACCTGGTTGGTCTGCTCGGCCATGTCGTTCTTGCCGTCGGCCATGATGATTTCGTATTTCACGTCATCGGTTTCCAGGGTCTTGAAGTAGGCTTCGATCTCGTTGCGGTACAGGGTCATGAAGTTGTCCGTGTACTGATAGATGGATACGCCCACCTTATAGGTCTTTTCGGCGTGCACAACGCCGCAGAGACCCATGACCATGATGGCAGCCAGCAGGAACGCGAGGAACTTTTTCATAGAAAACCACTCCTTTTTATTTTATACGGCATCCGCCGCATTGGGTACACGACAAAAACGGTATATCCTTGAAAACGGACTCATTATATCACCATTCCGGCTGATTGTCTACCAAAAATGTAGTTACTCACCGCCATTCTATTTGGAAGGTTTATACTGTTCTTCTCCCGTTCCAAGATTGAGCTTCCATATAATAACGGGGAAATTCAAATCTTGATATTCGGATGTGTGAAAACTGAGCAGCGTCTGGCCGAGATCATAGAGAAAATTGTGATGCATGTTCATTGATTGAAAAAATCCTTCCGCATGGGCGTGAAGATGTCCAGCAGCACGCCCTTTTCCAGGCAGACCGTGCCGTGGGGCAGGCCGGAGGGCACCACGATGGAATCGCCGGGATTCAGTTCCACGGCTTCATCCTCCACCGAATAGCTGAATTTGCCGGACAGCACATAACTGCATTGGGTGTGTGGATGAGTATGGACAGCACCCTCGGAGCCGGTTTCAAAGGCCACCTCCACGGACATGAGGTTTTCGTCGTAGGACAGGATGCGCCGGGTCACCCCGCCGCCCAGATCGATCAGCTTTTGTTCATTGTGAAGAGCAACTTTTCCTTTCATGCCTGAATCTCCTCCTTTTTCAGCGGGATGCCCACCGTGATGATTTCAAAGGGCGAAACATACTTGGCGTCGAAGGGTTCCCCGTCTGCGTCTTCCAGCATGTTCATGGAATACACGCCTTGAGGGAAACGTACCAAAGCGCGTCTTCCATCCTGCTCGGACAGGCGCAGCACCAGATATTTCCCATCCTCGGACATCTTCACGCTTTGCAGCCACAAGCCGCTTTCACAAATGGATTTCCGCCAAGCTTCGGGCAGCTTCGGCGTTGCCTTGATGAGCGGCACGTTATAGGCGAAAGCCAAATTGTTGATCCCCGCCTGCACCGCGTCGCCCTCGTGGGGCACGATCAGGTATTTGATATTGTGCTTTCCCATGTCGCTGGTGATGTCGGGCCGGATGGTGGAGCGCAGCAGGCTCAGGCTCACTTCGCCGTCCTCGATGCCCACACCGTACTTGCCGCTGTTGATGACCGCCACCCCCGCGCCTGTTTCGGAAAGGTCGAACCACTTGTGGTGGCAGACCTCGAACCGGGCCTGCTCCCAGGTGGTATTTTTGGTCAGGGGGCGCTTGACAAACCCCACGCTGGTATCGCAAACCAGCTCCCGGGTGAGGACATTGGGGCCGAAATTCACCTTCATCAGCCGGTGCTTTTCCTGCCAGTCCACGATGTGCTCCACCTCGATAGCCCGGCTGTCCCGGAACAGGCGGATCACCATGCGCCAGGTATTCTTTTCTGTGGCGAAATCCACAGTGAACTCGGCGGAAACCCCGTCTTGATAGGTGAGGCGCACTTTTTCAGTGATGGGCAGATCGATTTCCACGTCCCTGTAATTGGGCAGGATATCCCAGGCGTCATACATACCGGGGTTATCGGCCCACAGGTGCAGCTTGTTAAATCCCCGATCGTCCCGTACCCATTGACGGCTCCCGTCTTTCTCCCACCAGGATGTGATGCTGCCATCCTGATGCAGGCACAGGCGGTACAGGGGCGTATCGATGAGCAAATCGCCTTCGTCATGGATTGAAGAAACGGCCAGCCAGTTTTCCGCGCCCGCCAGCGGTTTCACCGTTCCGGCGGTCAGGCCAGGCAGGTTGGGCCGGGCCCAGAAGCCCTTTACTCCCTCCCGGAGGATGGGGCCGTTTTCGTCGGGAATGAAGGTGAGCATGTCCCGGTCAAAAGGCAGAGAATTAAACCAGGAATCGGCAGCATGCTTTGCCAAAATTGCGTCCAGCTTTTGCTCGATTTCTGCGTAATCCGCCATGGCGTCCTCGTACACGGGATGGATGTGGGAGCCGGGCAGAATATCGTGGAACTGGTTCAGCAGCAGCTTTTTCCAGCAGTCCCGCAGTGTATCGGAGGGATAGGGCGCGCCGTTCCAGGCGGCGAACGCGCAGATCATTTCCGCTTCCCGGAGCTTGAATTCCAGGGCCCGGTTCATTTTTTTCAGGTTGGATTTGGTGGTGAAGGTGCCCCGGTGCATTTCCAAATACAGTTCTCCGTCCCACACGGCCAGCTTTTGATTGTCCTTCAAATTTTTGTGCAGGAAATCCGCCCCGCCGGTCATTTCGGTCTTGGGCATCACCGACACCTTGGGGAAGCGCCGCACCATTTCCAGCATTTCTTCCGTCACGCCGCTGCCCCCGTCGCCGTACCCATACATGGACAGGGTTTGTCCGCCTACCTCCTTGTCCTGATACGCTTCCCAATTCCCCTGAATCTGGCTGGGCATATTCCAGGTGATGAAGTGGGTGGGAGGCACGCAGGCGTACACCTGGCTTCCGTCGATGCCCTTCCAGATAAAATTATTGTGGGGGAAGCGATTGGTGTCGTTCCAGGTTGACATTTTGTTGGAAACGAAGTAATCCACTTTGCTTTTTTTCATGATCTGGGGCATGATCCAGGAATTGCCGAATACGTCCGGCAGCCAGGCGTTATCCACCGTTATGCCGAACTTTTCCCGGAAATAATGCTGGCCGTACAGGAATTGGCGGATCAGGCTTTCGGCGGCGGGTATGTTGCAGTCCGGTTCCACGTACATGGCCCCCACGGGCTCGAACTGGCCGGAAGCGATTTTTTCCTTTAATTCTTCAAACAGCTCAGGATAGTATTTTTCCAGCGTTTCATAGGTGTAGGCCTGGGTGTGGGCGAAGCGGAATTCGGGGTACTTGTCCATCAGGCGCAGCTGGATCAGCACGGTGCGGGCGTTTTTCTGCACCGCGTGGATGCGCCGCCAATAGTAGGCAATGTCCAGGTGGGAATGACCCACCAGGGCCACGTCGCCGCTGCCCTTAAAATCGGTGTTAGCGTAAATCGTTTTTTCGATGTGCGCCGCCGCTTCGTCCACGCCCTCCCAGGTGTCAAAGTCGATCTTGTCCAGGGCACGGCTGAGCTCCGCGAACAGGAATTTGCGATAGTCTTCATTAAAATACTCGCTGTGGGCGATGTCCAGGAGCAGGATATAGTCATAAATCAGGGACTGTACGTTTTCCCGGATGGTGCAAAGATACGCCCCCTCAAAAATCTGGCGGCAGCCCCGCTTGCTCATAACGGCGTCGTTCCGCTCGTCATCCGGCTTGGAGCGGTTATAGGCTTCAATTTCAATGGTCAAATCGTCCCTATCGATGTAGGGATTCAGCAGGATGCGGTCCCGGTTGGGATCGATGCCGCCCACATATTTCCCATTGATCTTCACGATCATTTCCGCGGCGGTTTTCAGAGAAAAATACACGTCCCGGCCCTGAAACTTCGGCGGAATGACGGCATGGCCCTTGATGAACACAGTGCCGTCGGGAGTGAAATACATATCGCCGTTTTTCAGGGGACGTTCCTCGCCGTCCAGGTACATATATTCGTTTTCGCTGATCTGGCGGGCGTCCCGAATGGTCAGCTCCGTGATTTCCGTTTTTTCTTCATAGACGCCCCGCTGCAGCCAGCCAAAGCGCAGGTCCGTCCATTCCTCGGGCCGCATGGAACGCCGGATCACTTTGATATGTGCCATCGCTTTCTCCTCCCATCAGCCCCGATCCCAGAAGAAGGGTTTTTTGCGAACCGGGATCACCTTAACTATTTTCCCCAGATCAGTTTCGATTTTTTGTTCGATCCAAGCCGTACAGCGATTCAGGATAGCGCATTTGGAACACTCCCCCCGGAAAACGAGGGTGAGCCTGTCCCCCTGCAGAGCTTGAAATTCCACCCATCCGCCATCTCCCTGGATGCGAGGGGCTATGTATTCCTGAATATATTGTTCCATTTTTTTGTACACGCTCCTTATCCATATGAAGGTCCAAGCATTTTCATTATATACGAAAAAGCGCGGGCTTTGCAAGCCTTCCTTTTCTGGTCAGTGGAACTGATTGCGAATTTACTCGTTTTTTCAACGTTTTTTCAATATGTTTTTCGATATGCTCGTTTTGTGAGAAAAGGAATGACAAAACACGGGTTCTATGCTATAATCCAAATATTCCGTCATTTATGGCAGAAACGATAGAAGCATAAGGTTTGAACGAAACAGCATTAGCCTTTATCCCCTTGGAGGCTTAAATGAAACGAGATCAGAGACGATGGCTGCCCCGCTACAGAGTGCAAGTGCAGATAACGCTTCTTCTGCTGATTTTTACGATCGTGACCACTTTGGCCACAGGCTGGATTATTTACGAGCAGGTTTCCGAACAGGTGATTAAGGACGCGTGGGAACAGCAAGCGTCCCTGCTGGAAAGCGCGTGCATGTCGCTGAATCAGCAGATCGAACAGATGCGTTCCTTTACCTGGCAGCTGAGCAATCACAGCGGCGTGGAAATGTATCTGCATTTGAAAGAGCAGACGCCCAAAAACATACTGACAAAAAAGGAGATCATTGACCTGCTGCAGGAGATGAAGGGCTTTAGCAGCACGCTCAGCGATATCGGCTTTTATTCGGAAGGGCTCGACATGACGATCACAGCCGAAAGCAGCTACCCGTCGGACGATTATTTCAGCCGTATCGACGGCATATCGCTGTCGGACATGCTCCAGCTCCGCGAACAGACCAATCATATCGCCCTCTGCGATTTTGTGGGAAAGGCCATCATTTCCCGAATCATCAGCAACGACCACGTGCTGGTTTTTATCAGCAGTCTTCCGTTGAACAGCATACAGGGAAAAAGCTACGCCTTTTTCCACCTGCCGGAGGAAAAACTGCTGTCCTGTCTTCCGGAAAGCGAGAGGGGCGTTCTCCTGCTGTGCAACCGGTCGGGGAACCCTGTGATTTCCCATGCGGATGATCTGTACGGCGAAGTCAGCCGCATCTACATGGCCTCCCCCCAGAACCACATCAGCGTCCATGGCTCGGAATACGGCGTACTGGCAAAGGAAACGTCGTCAGCCGGGCTTACCTGCATGGCCATCGTTCCCTACCGCGATCTGCTCCGGCCCACCGTGCGCCTGCGCAGGATCGTGACGCTCGTAATGGGTCTGTGCATGGCGGGCGGACTGATCGGCGCCATTCTGGCGGGCAAACGCCTGTATACGCCCCTGGAAAGGCTGCTGGAAAGCGTGAAGCATCTGCGCATCAGCCTTCCCGACGGAGGGAAGGCTAACGAATACAAGCTGCTGGACGACGCGATTCATTTGATTTCCGATGAAAACCACGCCCTGTCCCTTAGCAATCAGGAGATCAACCGTCTTTTGAAAAACCGCCTGCTCAGCGATTGGATGGAAGGACGTTTGCGGAATGACGCCGCCCAGGCTCTGGCCAAGGTTCAAGTGAGCTTTCCCTTTGACCGGATACAAATCGCCGTGATGGAAGTAAACCAGCGGGCGCTGGAGCATATGGAGAAAACGGCGGGCATTTGCGCCGCCGATCAGATCGAAGCGCTGGCGTCGAAAAACGATATGGGTTCCATGCGCGTCTTTTGCGCTCAGCGAATGGACGGGAAGCTGCTGGTGCTTTTTAATCTCGATTCCGGGCATCCCTCCCCCGAAACCATTTACGCTTTCCTGAACCAGGCCAGGCGTGAAATCTTCCGCGACATTCCCTGCGGCGTCGGCGTCGGCAGGGCATATAACATTCAGCGGGCTTCCGATTCGCTGGTTGACGCCGTGTCGGCGCTGAACAGCGGAAACGGTATGAGCGACATCGCCCTGTGTCTTGCGGAAGATATCCCCGATGCGCCGGACATGGAATATACGCTGAACGCGGAACAAAGGCTGATCAACCAAATGCTCAGCGGCAGGAAAGAAGAAGCGGCCGCTACGCTGCACGCTTTCTTCGCTTCGGATACAGGAGCCTCCATGCCCCGTTCCAGCCTGGTGCAGGCCCTTCTGTTCACCGCGCGGCGCGCCGCCTGCCAGGCGGGCGTGGAGGATCAGTTCACAGGATTTTTGGAGCGGGCGGGTTTCCGGGCGGACGATATGCTCATGGAGCAGCATACGGAAGAAAGGCTGTGCCAGGTGTTTTTTTCGGTAATGGACTGCATGAACGCGGATACTTCGTCCCAGGAAGAGAAACAGTACGCAAAACTGACAAAATATATTCAGGATGAATACTGCCGCGATATTTCCCTGGAAACGGTCAGCGAAGCGCTTTCCATGTCTCCCAGCTATATCGGGCTGCTGTTCAGGCGGGTGGCCGGAACAAGCTTCCTGAAATATCTGACGGACGCCCGGATCGCGGAAACAAAGCGGCTGCTCCTGACCACCGACCTGACCTTGCGGGAAATCGGGCAGAGGGTGGGCATTGAAAACCAGAATACGCTGATCCGCACCTTCAAAAAAGCGGAGGGGATCACGCCGGGACAGTTCAGAATGGCGAATTCGTCGATCCATTCGCAGAATGGATGATGCCTTCCCACCGGATTGGAAGGCAGATTCGTGAAAAACACCATAGAAAAAAACAGTTCGTTAGTGTTATTATATGGTGGGGGTGAAATGGATGCAAAATAAACGGGCTATGCGTTTGAAACAGCGTGTGCTTTTATTCCGCAGGATATGGGCCGCAAGAAATCTGTATCTGATGTTTTTTCCTGTCTTTTTGTATTATGTTATATTCCGCTACGCTCCCATGGGGGGACTGGTGATCGCGTTTAAGGATTATAACGCTTTCCTGGGCTTTGACAGAAGCCCGTGGGTGGGACTCAAGTTTTTTAATCAGTTTTTTCATTCCATTTATTTGTGGCGGCTGGTACGCAACACCCTTTTGATCAATCTGTATGATCTTGTATTCAATTTTCCGGCTTCCATTCTTTTGGCGCTGCTGCTGAACGAAGTGCAAAACAGGCGCATCAAAAAAGTGGCGCAGACCATTACCTATCTTCCTTATTTTATTTCCTCCGTGGTCATCGCCAGTATGGTGGTGCAGTTTCTTTCGCCCTCCAGCGGCATCATCAATCATATCATTGCCTCGCTGGGCGGGGAAAGACAATACTTCATGACGCAGGCTGGTTCGTTCCGCACGATTTATACCATCATGAATCTGTGGAAAAACATCGGCTGGAATTCCATCATTTTTTTGGCCGCCATCAGCGGCATCAACGCGGAGCTGTATGAGGCCTGCATGATCGACGGCGGGGGGTATCTGCGCCGGATGTGGCATATCACGCTTCCCGGCATCGCCAGCACCATCGTGGTGCTGATCATCATGCGCCTGGGCCATATCATGGATGCCGGGTATGAAACCATTATGCTGCTGCAAAACAACGCCAATCTGGAAACCAGCGACGTGATCGGCACTTACGTGTACCGCAGAGGACTGCGAGGCGGGGAATACAGCTATGCCACCGCTGTCGGCATGTTCCAAAGCGTGATCGGGTTTGCCATGGTGATCCTGGCGAACTATCTCAGCCGCAGGTACAGCGAAACCAGTCTGTGGTAAAGGAGGGAAACGGCATGACAGCGGGAATTTCCAGACATTCTAACCGGATCAGGGTATCCGCAGGCAGGAAAGCATTTCTGGCGGTCAATACGGTCGTGCTGCTGCTGCTGTGCGCCGCCATGCTGTATCCGGTCGTTTTCGTCACCGCGGCCTCCTTTTCGGAAGAAACGGCCATTTTGAAAGGCGAAGTATCTATTCTCCCGGTACGGTCGCACGTAAAAGCTTATGAAAAAGTTTTCAATTATCCGCTGCTGTGGCGCAGCTACGGGAACACGCTCCTGTATACCGGCCTCGGCACGCTGATCAACCTGGTGCTGACCGTATTCGGCGCCTGGGCCCTGAGCCAGAAAAAAATGGTGGGGCGCAGGTTCCTGATGCTGATGTGCACCTTCACCATGTTTTTCAACGGCGGCATGATCCCCACCTTCCTGGTGATCAAGGAATTGAGGCTGCTCAATACCATTTGGGCGATCCTGCTGCCCGGCGCGGTAAGCACCTATAACATGATCCTCATGCGCACCTTTTTCCTGGCGATCCCCCAAAGCCTGGTGGAAGCGGCGGAACTGGACGGATGCAGTGATTTTGGGGTGCTGTTCCGCGTGGTGCTGCCTTTGAGTCTGGCCAGCCTGATGACCATCGGCATGTTCTATGCCGTGGCGCACTGGAACAGCTATTTCACCGCCGTGCTGTACTTGAGCAAACCGGAGCTGTACCCGCTGCAGATCATCCTGCGGCAGGTGGTGCTGATGAATGAAATCGTGGAAAACGCCTCCAGCACGGAAAACGTAATGGCAGAAGGAATCAAATACGCCACCATCGTCGTGGCCATGCTGCCCATGCTGTGCATTTATCCCTTTGTGCAGCGCTATTTCGTCAAAGGCGTTATGATCGGCTCCGTGAAGGAGTAATACGTTTCGATACAGTGCCCCGTGGGCTGCGGGGCCTAAAATACAAAAACCGAAGGAGGTTGTCCCATGAAGCTCTTCTCCCGTTTCCTGGCCATCCTGCTGGCCCTCTCTCTGCTGCCTCTCGCCTGCACCGCGCTGGCGGAGGAGCCCGTCACCGTCACCATATGGGGTTCTGACCGTGAAAACATGCCTTTCCGCAATGGGCTGCTGACGATCGAAATCCTCGAGGAACGGCTGGGCATCAACATTGAAATCATCTCCGCTCCCACCGAGAGCCTGGCGGAAAAATACGGTTTGCTGATGGCTGGCGGCGACATTCCCACCATCGTGCAGTACAAAGCCAAGGACCTGCTGCTCTACAAGGACGCTTGGCAGCCGCTCAATGAAATGATCAACGAGACCGACACCCCCAACCTGTGGAAGGTCTACAGTAATCCCGACATCCGCCGCAAGGTCAGCGACGCGGACGGCAATATGCGCTTCATCGGCCAGCGCACCGCCATCACCGCGGGCAAGCTGTACTTCTACCGTCAGGACTGGCTGGATAAGCTGGGCCTGGAAACGCCCAAGACCGTGGAAGACCTGTACAACGTGTTCGTCGCCATCCGGGACGGCGACCCCAACGGCAACGGCGAGAAGGACGAAGTTCCCTTCTCCGTGCGCAAGAACGGCAGCAACAACCGCGGCAACGTGATGCCCTTCGTGCATAACTGGGGCATTGCCGAAACCTTCTTCGCCGAGGACGGCCAGGTGAAGTTCGGCGCCACCGATCCCCGCATGAAGGAAGCCCTGGAATGGCTTCACCGCTGCTATGAAGAAAAGCTGCTGGATCAGGAATACCTGACCCGCGACAAGACCGCCTGGTACAGCGAATGGACCAACAACCAGGTGTTCATGAGCTATGACTGGAGCGCCTACATTGACAACGTTGCCAATCTGTTCAAGGGACAGGAAAGCGACGTGCACATCGTTGGCGCGGTTCCTCCCGAAGGCCCCACCGGCATCAGCGAGACCCGTGACCAGCTGCAGCCCATTACGGTGGACGAAGACTGGAACGCCGGTATTTTCGTTGGCGCAAGCGCCGAACAGAAAGCCGCTGCCCTGAAGTTGTTTGATTACCTGTACAGCGAAGAAGGCATGATCCTGATGAACTTCGGCGTCGAGGGACAGCATTACAACGTGATCGACGGCGACTATGTGTATTCCGATCTGATCATGAACAATCCCGACGGCCTTTCTCCCCAGGACGCTCTGCGCACCTTCGGTATCCAGAGCATGCTGACGCTGCTGCAGGACGCCCGGTATGAGCGCGCCTTCGTCAGCGACGAGGTGAACCGCATCCGCGACATCTACGAGCAGGAAGGGCACATCGGCGACGCGTTCCCCACCCTCGCCTTTACCAACGACGAGCAGAGCGTGATCAACGAAAAGTACACGGAAATCGAAACCTATGTGAATGAAACGATCGATAAGTTCATCATGGGCGTTGAACCCCTGGACAATTTTGACGCCTACGCCGCGCAGGTGGAAAGCATGGGCCTCAAGGAAGTGCTGAAAGTATACCAGGACGCTTATGATCGGTATATGAAATAACGCTTCACTTTTCCAGTCAGAGGAGAGGTCTTTCCCCTCTCCTCTGACCGTTTCGATCACCAGCCGGGAAAGCCGATACACAGCGCGGCTCCCGGGAAGGAGGAAACAGGCATGTCCAGCCGGTTGCGCCGTCTTGGAATTTCCATCTGGCAGGCCCGGTATATCTATCTTTTGCTGATTCCCGGCATCGTTTACTTTGCCGTATTTTATTACGCGCCTATGAGCGGCCTGGTGCTTGCTTTCAAGAAATACAACGCCAAGTTAGGCATCTGGGGCAGCCCCTGGGTGGGCATGGCGAACTTCCAGCGCATTTTCACCACGCCCGCCGCCGTGACTGCGATCCGCAACACCCTGGAAATCAATTTTTCCAGGCTCCTGTTTCAGTTCCCCGTTCCGATCCTGCTGGCCCTGCTGATCAATGAAATGCGGGGCACAAAAATCAAGCGCGTCTATCAAACCGTATACACGTTCCCGCACTTTCTGTCCTGGGTAGTGGTTTCGGCCATCATTTCCAATTTCTTTGCCAACAACGGCATGATCAATACGATCATCGCCTCCACGGGCGGCGAGAGGATCAGCTTTCTGTCCAACGCGGCGCTGTTCCGCCCGCTGCTGTACTTTACCCATAATTTGAAAGAAATGGGCTGGAGCTCCATCATTTACATCGCGGCGATCACGGCCATCGATCCCACGCTCTACGAGGCCGCCACCATGGACGGCGCGGGGCGCTTGCAGCAGGCCTGGCATGTGACGCTGCCCTGTATCCGGGCCACCATCATTACGCTGTTCATTCTCCAGGTGGGCCGCATCATGAACTCCGGCTTCGAGCAGATATTCTATATGCAGAACGCGAGCGTGAAGGGCGTCAGCGAGATCCTGGATACTTACATTTACAGCATCACCTTTAACGCCGTTCCCAACTACGGCTTTTCCACCGCGGTGGGAATGTTCAAATCCGTTATCAACCTGATCATGCTGGTCAGCGCTAATTTTGTCATCAAGCTTTTAGGCGGCAACGGCCTGCTGGGCTGACGGGAAGGAGGAGAAAAGATGCAAACTTCCGTGCCGCGCAAGGCGCTGTCCGATAAACCGAAGAAGAAAAAATGGAGCGGGGGGGATTACGCGGTATTCGTGATTCTGACGCTTACAGCGCTGCTGATCCTGCTGCCTTTCTATAACGCCGTGGTGATTTCCCTGGAAACCAACCGGGCTTACGCGCTGCACCCCGTATCCCTGTACCCCACAGAGTTTTCCCTCAAAAACTATCAGTACCTGATCGATAAGGGACAGTTGGGCATCGGCTTCCAGAATACGATCCTGATCACAAGCTCGGGCACGGTACTCAGCATGATGGCTTCCGTCATGATGGCTTATGCCTTTTCGCGGAAATTCCCGGGCAAAAAGCTGATCTTTCTGCTCATGATGTTCACCATGTTCTTTTCCGGCGGCATGATCCCCACCTATCTGCAAATGAAAGCGCTGAAGCTGATCGATTCCCGGTGGGGCATCATCCTGTTCGTGGGCGTTTCCACCTATAACATCGTCATTCTGAAAAGCGGATTTGAACAAACGCCGGTAGACCTGGAGGACGCTGCGAAAATCGACGGGGCCAACGACATCGTGATCTTCCTCCGCGTGATGCTGCCCCTGCAGGGTCCGCTGCTTGCCACCTTTACCCTGTTCACAGCGGTGGCGTACTGGAACGAATGGTTCTGGAGCATGCTGCTGATCAACTCCGCCAGCAAAATGACGCTGCAGACCGTGCTTCGCTCCATCGTGGCGGAAGCGGCCGCCGCGGCGGACGTGTCCACCGGAGAAGCCGATTTGGACGTGTTCTCCCAGGGGGTCAAGATGGCAGCCGTCATGATGGCCATGGTGCCCATCATGTGCTTCTATCCGTTCCTGCAAAAATACTTCGTCAAGGGAGTCATGGTCGGCTCCGTGAAAATGTAAACCACCATTCAGTTGACGCTGAATGGTGCGCGGGCGGGTATTGCATACCCCTCGTGTGTCCCCCGCGCAGATTTTCCTAAAATCCCGGACGTTCCCCTCGTTGGTATGGTTCTTGACTGTTCACAACCTGTTGTGAAGGGTAACGGAGCAGGGGCCTATGCGGCCCCTGAACCCCGCACCAGGGCGGTCACCGCCCTGGACCCGCAATAGCGGATACTGCTTCATGGAGAATACAGTCTTGGTTCCCGCTGTTGCTTGGAGGAACGCGTAAGTCAGGATTGGTGCTGTTTTGCTTCTGGCCCGGCGGCGAAGCCGCCATCCCGGATGCAACGCATCCGGGGAAAGCCTGGGAATAATCCCTAGGGGAAAGTAAACTTTTCCCCTGGGATTTTCCCGGCTTTCTTGGGCCAGAAGCCCTCTAACTTTCGTAAACCCCAGCGCGTCAGGCGGAAGGTGTCGGTTTCTTCCAACGACGTTATTTCGCCAAGCGCGGGTCCAGGGTACTCAGTACCCTGGTGGGGTCTGGGGTGAAACCCCAGCGTATTCTCTTGTTTGTCTGATTTCGTCCTTTACATCAAGGCTGTTCTCAGGTTTTTTCATTCGTAAACCGGCGGCGGGCAAGCCGTTGGAAATATATCATTTAGAAAGGGGTTACTCTCATGAAAAAATGGCTGGCTCTGTTCCTCACGCTCCTGATGGTGGTGCCCTGCGTATCCGCCCTTGCGGAATACGATACGCACATCTCTTTCACCATCAATTCCACCCACTCCAATTCCTCCATGGACTACAACAGCGACGGCATGTACAAGTACATCTCTGAAATGTTCAATTTCGACTATGAGGTGTATCCGGTTTCCAAGGACAGCCAGAGCGAAAAGATCCGCACCTGGATCAACGGCGGCACCATGCCGGACATCGTATCCTGGCGCAATTTCGACTATCAGGAATACGCCACCTACGCCGAGCAGGGCCTGCTGGGCGCGCTGCCGGAAGGCTGGGAAGAAAAATATCCCGACCTGTACCAGATGGTGAAGGTCAGCGGCCTGTATGACAAGCTGCATATCGACGGCGTAATGTACGCCATCCCCCACGCCACCTTCGCCCGGTTCAGCGGCATGCAGACCGTGGTGAGCAACCAGACGCTGTATTACCGCAAGGACTGGGTGGAAAAGCTGGGCATGGAGCCCTTCGGCGATACCGTCACCCTGTCCCAGATCGAAGCGCTGTGCAAGGGCGCGGTGGAAAACGACCTGGCCGGCAACGGCGCGACCATCGGCTTCAGCACCGACCCGGATTACTATTCCAACTTCCTGATGCAGTTTGCCGAAGTGGACTACGACGCTTTCATGAAAGCGGACGGCACATACAAGCTGGCGGCCTCCGATCCCAAGGTGATCGACTGGATCAGCTTTGGCAAGGATTGGTATGAGAAGGGCATCGTGGACCCGGACTTCTACCTCAACGCCATTTCCGACACCACCAATAAGTTCACCTCCGGCATCGCCGCCTGCATGATGCATAACGGCGCCATTTCCTCCTATCATGGCTACAAGGTCACCTTCAACACCAGCACCGGCCTCAATTCCGATGAATGCATCGGCGTAGCCGCCATGGCGACGGACGACGGCGTGGCGCACACCAACGAAGCGGCCAACTACTGGAGCGCCACCTTCTTTAGCCCCGATATTTCCGAGGAAAAATTGGACCGGCTCCTGACCATCATGAACTGGACCTGCACCCAGGACGGCCAGCTGACCGTCGTGGTGGGCGTTCCCGGCGAAACCTGGGAATACGATGAAGAGGGCAACGTGAAGATGCTGACCGAAAAGGACGCCAACGGCAACTATCCCTCCACCCCCGACCTGTACAACAGCTACAACATTTTCCGCTCTCTGGGCATCCTGCCGGACGACTATTCCTTCGTTAATCCCTCCAATGAAAAGCTGGTGGTGGATCAGATCAAAGCGGTTTACGCCGCCAAGGAACGGGGCTTCATCATCCCGTTGGATTACGACTACGAGTTCTTCGCCAGCGACGCTAAATCCCAGTTCTCCCTGGACTTCCAGGATGAGATCACCCGCATCATCATGCTCAAGGACGCCGACGTGGCCGCCGAATGGAACAATTTCCTGACCCAGAACCAGGCGATCTGGGAGCCCGTCATCACCGACCTGAACAACGAATTCTTCAAGTAATTCCCGTTTATTTCTCAGGCTGCCGGAAGCACTCGCTCCGGCAGCTTCTTCATGGGATGAAGCTGCTAAACAATGGCTTTACCAGAGAGCGTGGAGAGTAAAGAGTTGAGAGTTGAGATATAGATCGTTCCGTTCCAATGGATTTACTAACAGAGCAAAAGCGAAAACTATATAAATCTCAACTCTCCGCTCTCAACTCTCAACTCTGTTTTCTTTATTATCACCTTGACGCCTCAATCAATAGTCCAAGAGAGCCGCACATGCACACAAATCAGACCAGCGCCTGCGGCTGGTCCCCCGGCAGGGATCACATTCAAAAATATGCATCCATGATCTCCGGAGAATCAGGATTCCCGATTTCCTGGTCATTTGAAAGAAGTTCTACCTTCGATTGATCCGTATCGTCATAAAAATATGCGTTTTTTGCCTGATCCCATCCCAGCAGCGCATATAAAAAGGATGAACCGCGGACAGATGATCAGCGCATCCGCGCATCAGCGGTTCATCGTATGAGCAGCTCACGGCTATACAGATGGAAGTGCCTGCTCAGCGCCTGTCCGTTGTAGACCCACATCAGCGCGGAATCATCCCCGACGCCGTGAAAGAGGACGAGGGATGGGGCTTCTTCTTTTCCATATTCATGATGTGGTGGTTCACTGTAGCGTCCAAGGTCAGCTCATTTATGGTTTTCTTCTCCCATCCTGCGTTATAGGCTCAGTATCGAAAAAAACAGTTGTGCAATTCCACTCATCGCGGTGTTCAGCTCGTTTTCCATCTGCGGGGAAGTAGAGGTATCCAGCCGGCCCTCCAGGGCGATGGTCAGATTGTCGCCTTCTTGCTTCTTGACGATATTCATAGCATCTTCTTCTTTTCCGTAATAATGATAAACTTCATGCCGGAACTGGAAATGTATTCAAGCAGGAAAGAATCCAGCGCCATTTCCCGGGTTCCAGGCAGCGCCTGGTTCAGCTCATCTGCAAACTGCGATGCGGAATTTGCATCATTACGGCCGGCGGTACGAATATTTTCTGTGTGTGATCCAGTCTCACTCAGTTTTAGGCGTTTCAGTATCCAGCCGCTGTCGCTCCACCAGTTCGGCGAAAATGCCGTTGCGGGCGATCAGTTCTTCATAAGTGCCATCCTCGGCGATTCTACCGCCGTCGATCACCAGGATGCGGTCGCAGTGACGAATAGTTGACAGGCGATGGGCGATGACGATGCGGGTGCACTTCATCTTGTCCAAGGCCTCGGATACTTTCTTCTGGGTAATGTTGTCCAGCGCGGAGGTGGCTTCATCAAAGATCAGGATTCTGGGCTTTGGTGCGATGGCGCGGGCGATCATCAAGCGCTGGCGCTGACCGCCGGACATCGTGCCTCCGCCATCCTGCAAAAGCGTGTTCATGCCCATAGGCATATCCCGGATATCGTCGGCGATCCCCGCAATTTCCGCCGCATCCCAGGCGTCCTGTAGCTTTAATGTGGGTGCGGAAATCACGATATTATCAAATATGCTGCCAGAGAACAAGCGGCCATCCTGCATCACAACACCGATCTGACGCCGGAGAGAACGCATATCCATCTGCTGCAGGTCCTTTTTATCGTAGTTGATCACGCCGCGGGAAGGCTTCTCAAACCCCAGCAGCAGCCTCACCAGCGTGGATTTTCCGCAGCCGCTCTTCCCAACGATGGCCACATACTGCCGGGAAGGAATGGTAAGGCTGAAATCGTCGAACAGCGGCTTGCTTTCGGGATCGTAGCCGAAAGTCACATGGGATATTTCGATATTGCCGGAAAGGCGGGTGACGCTTTCCTTGGCGGACGAAGATTCCGGCCTGGAAGCGAGAAGGGGCTTGATCAGGTTGATGACGGGCTTAATGGAAGCGGCGGAAAGCGCTACCGACGTCAGGGCCGAAAACGCGGAAGAAATGTAAGCGTACGCCGTGTTAAAAGCATAGTAATCCGCAACGCTCACCTTGCTCTTTACCGCAATGAAATACATGATGGCGGTGCCGACCAGGGTAATGGCGGTGGCGATCACCTCAGACAGGACGATGATTGCGGGGGGATTGAAGGTGAGCTCGGCGCTTTTGGAGTATGCCTGGGACCATTTGGCGAACGCGCGGTTTTCCGATCCGCTCAGACGGATTTTCTGGATCCCATTGATCAGGGAATACACCAGGCCGCGTTCCTTGGCAGTGAGCTTCATTTTTTCAGCATCAATGCGCATCTGCACCATGGCGGACAGCAGGCTGACCCCCAGCGTCAGCAGCGTGATAATCAGGCTGGGCCAAACCAGGCTGGGGGCAAATGCGAAGATCTGCGTCAGATATACCAGGGAAAAAACGCCTGTGATCGCGGTGGAAAACAGCGAGTCCACGATGGTGGAACACAGGCTATCCATATAGCTGATATACTGGTTCAGTTCGCCTGCCGAATAATCCTTGAAAAAGGTCGCCGGCATGGACAGGATGCGCATCATGGTAGCCGCGCTGACATTCATATTCAGTTTTTCCCGGATCCTGGAAAGAAGCATCGTGCGGATGATCATCAAAAGGAACCTGCCGATAGTGGCGAACAGCAGGAAGGACATAACGGCATACAGCAGCTGCATGCTGCCGCTTTGCACCACCGTGCCCATCAGGATCTGATTCAGCTTGGGCATCAGCATGCCCACCAGCGTGATGGCCAAGGCAGCCACACCGAAGCTGACCAGGTCGCGCATGGTCAGGCAGCTCATCATGTAGCGGAGCAGATCCTTGAGCTTCAGTTCCCGCATAGGCAAAGGACGATAGAAGCAAAGCGCTTCATTACTGATTTTCTTTTCCTCTTTGGCGTTGATTCGTATCCGGGCGCCCGTTCGGGGATCCACATATTCATAGCCGCCCATTTCGGAGGGCAGGATCGTAATGACCGTTCCTTCTTCCCGAAGGGAGGTGATCATCGGGCCCATGGCGTCGGCATGCCATCCCTTGTTCAAAATGACTTCCCGGTACAGGATGCCGGTGGGCGAAAGCAGGTAATCCAGCTGGTCCTGGAGCCCCCGAATATTGGCGGGAACCTCCCGTTCCTTCAGGCCGAAATACTTCAAAAGCCCGGAAAGGGCGTCGCTTACGTCCTCCTGGTCCTGCAAGCTGCTGCGGAGCTTCCGGCCGGTAATGGAACGGGCAATTCCTTCGAAAGAGTCGCTCAGCAATTCGCGCTCATGTTTTTTTCGGAATTCTATTTGCTCGTCAAACCATCCCATCGTTTTTCCCTCTTCTCTTTAAGCGTTTGAATCGTTATTCACTGGTCACCAATTCCGCGTATGCGCCGCCTTTGGCATACAATTCTTCATGGGTGCCGCGTTCGATGATCTTGCCCTTGTCCATTACGATGATTTCATCGCAGTTGCGGATGGTGGACAGGCGATGGGCGATGATGATGCAGGTAATGCCCCGGTCGTTGATAGAACGGATCACCTCATGCTCCGTTCTGGCGTCCAGGGCGGAGGTAGCTTCGTCCATGATGCAGATGGTGGGATCCTGGGACAAAGCGCGGGCGATCTCCAGACGCTGTCGCTGGCCGCCGGACAAATCGCGTCCACCGTCCAGGAGCTTATGGGAAAAGCCGCCGTCACGGGTGACGATGTCGTCATAGATACCGGCGTCACGCGCCGCCAGCGTCACCTCGAAATCTTCAATGGAATCGTCCCACATTTTGATGTTCTGGGAGATCGTGTCCTCAAACAGCGTAATGTCCTGGTCGATCACGCTGACTGAACCCGTAAACACATTGCGGTCTATTTCCTCCAGCGGGATGCCGTCAAAGGTGATTGTGCCGCTCCAGGGATGATTGAGCCCAGAAATCAGTTTGGCCAAGGTGGATTTTCCACACCCCGTCCGCCCCACAAAAGCAATTTTCTGGCCCGGTTTCACCGTCATGGAAAAATCAGTAATCAGCGGTTTATCCAGCCGGGAATACCCGAACGTAACATTTTTCAGTTCGATCGCACCGGAAAGCTTCTGGTATTCCTCTTTTTTCTCCCGCGGGGAGAAAGAGGAATCCTCCCGGTAACTCATCACGTCGTCAACGCGTTCCATCTGCGTGATCATTTCCTGCATGGATTGGCCGGCGCTGATCAAGATGGAAGCGGGCTGCATAAAGGAGGCGAGGAAGCCTTGGAACGCCATGACCATACCGATGGTAAATTTATTTTCTACCACCAGCATCACGCCAAGTCCCAGTACCGCCAGGTTCGCAACGGCTGTGATAACCGAAGGAAGAGAACCCAGGAACAGGTTCAGCCGGGTATACTTGACGGACTGCGTATTCACGCTGGCCTGATAGCCGGCCCAACGGCCAAAGAAGCCGTTTTCAGCGCCGCTGGATTTAATGGTTTCGATCATGCTGATTCCCGACATGGTGGCGGAGGAAAGCTTGGCGGCGTCCCGCTGCTGGACACGGGTAATGTTCACCCGCTTGGCCGTAACGATGGAGGATACCCCCAGGTTCAGCAGGATCGCCCCGATGCCGATGAGGGAAAGGATCGCGCTGTAACGGATCATTACGATGAGATAGAATACCATCATGATCGCCTGAATCGCCAGCGGCGCGAAGGTCTGTACCAAAGTCGATGCAATGGATGCGTTGGTGGCCTGGCGATCCGCGATATCAGCTGACATGCGCTGGCTGAAAAACTGCATCGGCAGCCGCAGCACTTTCCACAGGTAGGATGCGCTGCCATAAGCGGACATTTTTCCCTGGATCCGCAAGGAGTAAACGGCGGAAATCCAGCTGACCACCACGCTGATGATGATCATAAGCGAAAACAGGAGCAGGAAAGGCGTGAGCCATTCAGGGTTCTCGCCGGTCAGCAGACGATCCAGGAACGTGCGGGAGAACACCGGCTGAATGAGGCCGATCAGTGAAGCGATGGTGGTGGTGAGCAACACGAACACCGCGGCAGAACCGGTTCCCTTCAGCCTTTCTTTGGCATAGGAGAAAACGGACTTGGGCTTACCGGAGGGGACGAACGATTCCCCGGGCTCAAAGCTGATGCAGATGCCCGTAAATTCCCGGTCGAACTCTTCCCATTCCACAATCACCCGTCCGCGGGCAGGATCGTTGATCACGGCGCGCTTGCCTTTAAATCCGCAGAGCACCACAAAATGGTTGAAACCCCAATGGATGATGCAGGGGAAGGGCCCCTCTTCCATCAGCGTTTCGGGCTCGATCCGCCAAGCGCTGGCCTTCATGCCGTAGCTCCGGGCGGCCAGCATGATGTTTTTGGCATTGGCCCCGTTCATGGATACGCCGCAGTCCACGCGGGCCTGCTCCAGCGGAATCCACTTGCGATAGTAATGCATGATCATGGTCAGCGACGCGGCGCCGCATTCCAGCGCCTCCATCTGCATGACCACCGGAACGCTCACGGAGCCTTTGGTCACCGGCTTAGGTACTTTTTGTTTGAACACAGGCCCACCTCCTTACTGCATCAAAAGCGAGATGGGCTTAAGATCCTCTGTGACCACTTCACCGATATAGTATCCTTCCGGAAGATCAATAATCACCGGCACCTCCACCACCGGATCGCCCATGCTCAGATTCCCGCTCAGCAGCACGCGGGGCGGCGTTTCCTCCGAAACGATGGTCACATTGAGCTCTTCGTTCGTCTTCAGCGGATAATCGGCGCCTTCCACGTGAATGACACCTCTGGCCAGCACCTTATCGATCACGTTGTAGTTCACATAGCAGATGCTTTTTTCCGGGCCGACGGATACGGCGAATTCCGCAGTGGTGCGGATGTGGCCGAAAATTCCCCATAGGATACCGCCTATCAGCAGTATAACGACTGTTGCCATCACCAGCCAGATCCCAGGGGATGTGACGCGGAGATAATCGTTCAGTGACTCCGGCGATTCAACAGCCTCCAGGCTCTTCTCACGGAACAGTTTTACTTTCGGGTTCTCTTCAGACATATCAAAGCGCTCCTCTCATTTGTTACGAAATGCCGCATGTTCATTCTGAATGGCTAAGGGGTAAGAAAAACCGTTTCACTGTCTGCCCAGATCCGTTTTCCCCGCGGCGCGTGCTTGGAGCATCTTCTTTTCCGATGCATCCAACAATACGAATACCTGCTTGATAGTGGGACGGATTTTGGCCGGTTACGCTCATCGCGAACCAACAAAGGGAGCAGCAAATTGTTTTTCCGTGCAAATTGGATTTTCATTTCTATTCTATCATAGTTTTTTTTCGGGCGCTACCCTATTTCAAGCTTTTGTATATGTTTTTTTGGAAAAAAAGTTGAAAAAAAATTCATTCTTAACCTATAAATGTTTTGACATTCCAAACATTTTCACGTATAATTTATAGGAAGTTATACGCCTGCCCACGGACCCGGCAAGAAGCAAGCGAACATATCCGGCAGAATCCAATGAGCAGGACAGCTTTTCAAAAGACCAAATGGGGAACAGGGGGTTGAGCTCCAACCATGGACAGAATGCATTTAAACATAGATATAGTCAAATTGACCAAATATTTATTGAAGTACTGCTGGCTGATTTTGCTGTGCGCGGCCGTCGGCTTTGGATATATGTACCTGCGCGCCACAAAAAACGCAATCGTAACATATACGGCTTCAGGCACGATGTATATATACAACGGGAATCCGAATGTGGTCAATTACGGCTACACCAGTAGTTCGGACTTGACCAGCGCTGTCAAGCTTCTGGATACGTATACGGTGGTCATCCGGAGCAACAAGGTGCTGGACGTGGTGTCTGAACGCCTTGCACAGGATTATCCCTACATTACGCCCCAGTATATTGCCGCAACCCTGTCCATGGGCTCGATTGCTGAAACCGGCGTGGTGAGCGTCCGGTGCACCGCTGTCGATCCACAGCTTGCAACAGACATCTGCAACACCGTCATGGACGTTGCCCCGGCTGAAATCAAGCGCGTGGTCAGCGCGGGCAGTATCGAGATCATTGACTACGCTACCGTTCCCACTGAGCCTAACGCCAGTTCCCCTATGAAACAATCCTTAATCGGCGCGGCAGCCGGCGCGGCGGCCGCCGCCGCGGTGCTGTCGCTGCTTTTTCTGCTGTACCGCAAGGTTCGGGATACCGAAGAACTGACCGAGCAATATACGCTTCCCGTGCTTGCCTCTATCCGGCGCGATAAGAAAGACAGCGAGGACCCCGAGACATTCCTTCTGAACAAAAGCAGTCCCATGGACCAGGTGGAAATGTATGCCAAACTGCGGATGAATATGATGTACACCTTGGTTGGAAAAGAAAAACACAGCATCCTCGTCACCAGCGCCATATCCGGCGAAGGAAAATCCACTATCGCCGCCAATCTGGCCGTTTCAATCGCTATGAGCGGGCGGAAGGTGCTGCTGGTGGACGCCGACATGCGGCGCGGCTGCCAAAGCCGGATATTCAAGTATAGTAAGACGCTTCCAGGCCTTTCCGATGTTCTCCTCAAAAGCTGCACATGGAAGAGCTCGTTGGTAAAAACGAATCTGAACAACATGGATGTGCTGCCTGCGGGTTCCCTGCCGCCAAATCCCACAGAATTATTGGATTCGTCCGCAATGCGCGCACTTCTGCCAAAACTGGAACTGGCATACGACATGGTGGTGATCGATGTGCCGCCCGTGAATATTGTCACCGATGCTTTTGTGCTGTCTCCTATCGTCGCCGGCGGCATTTTTATCGTCCGTCAGCGGTATTCGGACCACAGGGAGATCCATAAAGCGCTGGAGCAGGCGGAAATGAGCGGATTGAATCTGCTTGGTTTTGTATTCTATGGAGAAAAGGCGGAGCAAGGCGGACACTATCAATACTATAAAAACTATTATTCCAAATACGATACCCGCGGGAAAACATATGACAGGTTGCGCTCCAATCGGAGCAAAACACCGGACAAGGAGTAATCCATGAAGCAAAAAATCATTCGGACGGGTTTGCTCATTGTGTTCATATTGTCAATCGCCGTTACCACGGCGATCGCCCAGAGCAGTCAGGCGCTGTCCATCCCGGAATTCACGGAAACGGACTGCGTTTGGGATGAACATGGCAACCTGGTCAGCGAGACGGCTCACGGGCCGAACGGAGAACCCGCCCTGAACAGCCGGGGGTTTTTCCAGGCCAGGTATACTTGGGATGCGTACAATAATCTGCTGACGGAAGAATATTTCGGCTTGAACGGCGAGCCTGTCACCGCAGACGGCGGGTATGCCCGGTCGGAGTATACTTACGGACGGCAGAACGGGAGAAGCTATGTGCTGACCGAAGACCGCTACGCGCCGGACGGCAGCAGGGCACAGGTCCCCGGAAGCTACAGCTATCGCCGGGACGTATGGCAGGATGACCAAATCCTTTCCAGCGAGTATTTTGATGCGAGCGGCGCCCTGACGCGGCCTGTCGGCGGATATGCCCAGATCTTGTATGATGTTGACGTGAACCTCAGCGCAGACACAAAAACCGTCACCAAACGGTATCTGGACGCCGACGGTTCTCCCCTGCTTGGCACGGAAGGCGGAGCCACGGTCGTCTTTGTATATACGACAAATACCAGAAAGCCCCTGAATAATGAAATTGAAAACAGCTTTCTGGGCATGGAAGCGGATCCCGGCACGCGCAGGGACGAAACAGTGAAAAAGTGGAAGCTTCTGTCTACGGAAATATTCGCGCTGGACGGCACAAAATCCCTGGGCGCGGGCCATTGGCATTTCATGGTCAACACCTATGATGAAAAGGACAACCTGACGCGTAAGGATTATTTCGATACGGAGAACGAGCCGATTATCGCAAGCGCCGGCTATGCTTCTCTGGTCAATTCTTATGACGAACTGAACCGCGTGGTGGAAATTGATTATTTGGGCAAAGAAGGCCAGCTGATCAAAATGGTCAACGGGTACGCCAAACTGACGTATGAATCTTATGAAGCGTCAGAACGAATCCATTTCATTCGTTATTTCGGCGCAGACGGAAACCGCACCATGATCACTACCGGCGTGTCCATGGAAGAAAGGGAATACGACGGCGAAGATTTTGATTACCGCGTTACGTATTACGATATCCTGGATGAATATACCATGTGCAACGGCGGTTTCGCCCGCCATGACTATATTTTTCACTACAACCGTGATTATGAAGATATCAACGAACTGTGGATCATCGATCCGACGAGAATCGAGCGGGAACGCTTCTTCGGTACGGACCTGGAACTGATCAAGGTCAAGGCCGGGTATGCGGGTCGTATCAATGAGTTCAATGATTACGGCCAGGTAGCCTGTACGGTTTATATGAGCGACAAATGGACGCCGGTGCGAAATGATGAAACGCAGCTTGCTTTCATTGCCTATACGTATAAGGGCACTGACCCCAAGGAACCCGCCGTCTTTGAGGCTTATTACGACGAAAACGGCGTTCCCTGCGAGTCCACCAACGGCGCTTACGCTCGGAGCATGGCATACGGCGGCCCGAAGCAAAACCTGCTGTTGGAAGAAGCTTTCTTCACCGCCGAGGGGGAAAAAGACACCAACGTGATCACCGGCGCACATCGGGTGATATACAGCTACAATGGGGACCTTTTGCAGACATCCGTACGGTACTTTGACAAAAACGGTAATCCGTTTGGGGATCGTCAGGGCATCGCGACCATGCTGCGTGAGTATAACCGGAACGGCAGCCTGATCTGGCAAGCCACCTTCGGCACCGACGGCAAGCTGATCGCCGCGGGCGGCCAAGGCGCGGTGCAGGTGCATACCTACGACTATTCCAGCCATCATACCGGGGAGAAGTATTACGGCGCCGACGGCTCCGCACTTACGCAGGCGGCAGGTTATGCTTCCGTTACTTATGAATACGACGTCCATGGCAATATTGCAGTCACGAATTATTTCAATGCGGAGGACGCTCCTGCCCTTGTGGCCGGCAGAGCCCGGATCGTCCGGGAATATGATCAGCTGCATCATATCCTTTATGAAGCGAATTTTGGCAGCGACCTGAAGCCAGTCCTGGTCAGCGGCGGATATTCTGCTAGGCGTTTTACCTATGATCCGCTGCTTGGCATCACAACCAAGGTGGAATACCTGGATACCGACGGCGCCCCGGTGATGCTTTCGACGGGCTACGCCTCCTATGAACTAAAGTACGATGCCGACGGGAATCTGCTGCGCCGCGCGTATTACGACGATGCGGGCCAGCCCGTTGCGCCGCCTTCCGCCGGTTATGCCTGGTTTGAAAGGAAGATCGATACCCATGGCAGAGTATTGGAAGAAGCATACTACGCCGCGGACGGCAGCCTGATTGAAAACCGCGACAAATACGCGGTGATTACGACAGTTTACGATGACGAAAACAACAAAGAAACCCTGACCTACCTTGGCACGGACCGGCTGCCGGCGGACACCGCTTTCGGCTTCGCCAGCAAGGAAACGGTTTGCGATCATACCGGAAACGTTCTGAGTGAAAGCTACTTCAGCGCGGACGGGCTGCCAACTGCGATCCCGGACGGCTATCATCAAGCCGCATTTACCTGGGACATGGAAGGCCGCATGCTGTCCGAATCCTACCTGGATGTGAATGGCGAACCGGCGGAATGCCCGGATGGATACGCCTCTTTCATCCGGGAGTATGATCTGCACGGCAATCTGATCCGCGAGGTCTATTACGGAAAAGACGGCCTGATCACCAATGTCAGCGCCGGCGCTGCGGAAATCAAGCGTGAATATGACATCGATGACCGTCTGATCAGCGAGCGCTTTTTCGATGAAACCGGAGCGCCTTATATGCTGCGGGGAGATTACGCCGCCGTGGAATACGCTTACGACGGCCACGGCGACGTCCTGACGGAAGCGTATTATGGTCTGGACGGAAATCCCACGATTTCTTCCAAGGGGTATGCCCTGAAAACCTGCACCTACGACGACGCCGGCCACCTGCTCACCGAGGAATATTCGGACGGCATGGGCAATCTGATCGTTCAATCCAAGGGCTACGCCCGCAAGGTTCAGACCTGGAATTCCATGGGGTTCCTGACCAGCGAGGCTTATTTCGGAGAGGGCGGCCAGTATATCCTACAATCCGGCCGGTACAGCTATAAAACTTACCAGCGTGATGCTAACGGCCAGTGCACGGAAGAGGCCTGGTTCTATTTTGAAGGCCAGCCCACCATTATGCCGGAAGGTTATAACCGCATCACCCACGAATACGGCGCGGCGGGCAAGTGCATCCGTTCCATCTGGTATTTCAACGATGACATTGTGATGACCGAGGACGGTTATGCCGCCGTTGAATATGAATATGACGCCCGGGGACGCAAGACAAAGGAAAGCTACCTGGACAAAAACATGGAACGCGTCATGGTTCGGCACGGATACTCTGCTATCGTTCGCGTATACGACAATGCCGGGAACACCCTGCAGATCCGCTATCTGGATGAAAAGGACGATCTGGTTCGCCTGCCGGAAGGCTTCAGCGTATGGCAGCGTGAATACGACCAGTATAACCACGTGATCCTGGAGCAGTACCTGGACGAAAATGAGCGCATCGCGTCGCTGACAGAACGGGCAGTGGCTTACCGAAGATTCTACGATGCCCGCGGCAACCTGACCCGTGTGGAAAACCTGAACGCAGGCATGCAGCCGGTGGAAACACAGTTCGGATACGCCACCATCACGTACGCCTATGACGCGCAGGACCGAAAGATCAGCGAAGACTACCTGGGCGCCAACGGCCTAAACGTCATGATTTCCGCGGGATATTCCGGGATCCGCTACGAATACAGCGATCAGGGGAAGGTTTGGCGCACGACCTATGTAGATACGTTCGGGCAGCCCACGCTGTTCAAGGACGGCTACGCCGCCGTGCAGTACCTCTACGACGAAAACCAGTATCTCAAGAACATCATTTATCTGGATGAGAAATATGAGCGCACCTATATCAGCGCCGGGTATTCCGCCATCGTGCGCACAGTGGATAAAAACGGGGACGTCCTGATGGAAACCTACCTGGACAGCGAAGATTCGCCCGTCCTGTGCGCCGGCGGTTTTGCCAGCATGCGCAACACCTGGGATGACCGCCAGCGCTTGGTGAAACGGCAGTACCTGGATGCCGAAGGGCAGCCCAAAACCTTAAACAGCGGTTACAGCGCCATTGGCTATGTCTACGATAACAGCAACAATGTGATCCGCCAATCCTACTATAATACAAAAGGCGCGCTCACGTGGTGCCAGTACGGCTATTGCGAGATCCTTTACCAGTATGACGCCAAGAACAACTGCATCGAGGAAAGACTGCTCAATGCTCAGGGCACGCCTGCGATCCACACCACCGGCCGTTATTCTTTCCTGACGCGCGCCGTGGATCCGGATGGCCGCATCCTTTCCATTAAATATTTTGATACGGCGGGCAATCCGGCTTCCTATGCAAACGACTACGCGGAAATCCGCTACACCTATGACCTGGCAGGACGGGAAACGTCCGTCAGCTATTATGACCGCGCCGGCAATCTCATCGAAAACCTGCGGAAGTTCGCCAAGAAAACCACCGCTTACAACACCCTGGGCAATGTGACGGAGGAAGCGTACTATGATACCGACGGAAACCTGACGGATACGACCATGAACTATGCCATGGCGGTATATACCTATGACAGCCTTGGCAACCTTACATCCGAAAGATATCTGAACACCAATGCCCTTGGCGTCGTGCCGGAAGGGGCGCAGTATGCTTACGCTCTGATGGATTACGATGACGTTGGCCGGCTTTTGAGCGAAGAATACTATGATGAATTTGACAGTTTCGCTCCCTGCCGGGAAGGCTACGCCGCTCACTACATTTCCTATGCGGAAAGCGGACTTGTGGCCGAAGAATACTATCTGGACGCCAGCAGCCGTCCCATGGTCGTAGGCACTTTCAGCAGACGCACCCTGGTTTCCGAAAATGAAGAGGACCAAACCTACGTAATGCAGATCATGGACGAAACGCTGCCGGAGGACGCCAGCATTTACTCCATCCAGACATTTAACCGTTACGATCAGCCCATCGTTATCCGCTACATGGACACGCAGGATAAAGCGGCCATCGGTCCCGAGGGCTGCAGCATGGTGGTCAGGGAATATACCAGCCGCGGGCAGGTTTCGCTGGAACAGTACTTCGACGCCGACGGAAACGCCTTTGCCGTGGACGGCATTTACGGCGTGCGCAAAGAATATTCAGCTTTTGCCAAGCTGGAAAAGGAAACCTGGCTGGATATAAACGGAAATCCGGCAGTCACCAAAGATGGTTACGCATCCAAGCTGTACGATTATGACCTGAGCGACTCCCAGCGGGTAGAAAAATATTTCTGTTACTATCTGGATCAGAACGGTGATTTCTGCGCCGCTCAAAATGGGGCGTGGGCCGTCAGCACGCTGTACTATCCCGTGACGGGGGTTCATGAAGTGACTTTCCTGAACGAAAATGGCGAGGCGCTGACTACGGCGGACGGCTACGCTATTCTGGAATACGAAACGGATGAAAACGGAAATGTGACCTGGGAAGGCTACTATGACAGCTACCACGCCTCTGCGAACTGTACGGCGGGCTATTCCAGCGTGGAACGCGGCTATGACGGCGAGGGTAGACTGATTTCCGAAAGGTATCTGGACCGGTATAACAAGCTGACCAACAACAGCGACGGCATTGCGGGCTGGAACGGCTACTATACGGCGGACGGCGAACTGATCGTCAACAGCCGGTACGATATGAACCGCCAGCCTGTGACAACGGACAATCAGTAAAGGAGAACGCGAGCATGAAAGAATCAATTCGGCGCAAATCGCATTCCGGGCGTGTCCTGGCTGCATTGACTGCTGCGGCGCTTGTTCTATGTCTTTTGCCCGCGTTTTCATTAGCGGAAAGTGCCGAAGCTCCCGTGGGATGGGTGGATTTCCTGCTAATATGCAACGAAGGCATGAACAACGACAAGGGCAACGCAGGCAACACCCTGATGGTGGTTTCCATGAATCCGGAGGAAGGCAAGATCCATCTGCTCATGTTTACGTGGGACACCTTTGTGGATTATGAGGGCTATGACGTCCCTCAAAAGCTGGATATGCCTTACCGCAATAACGGGCCGGAAGAAGCCATGAAAGTATTCAATGATAACTTTGGCACAAATATCGAATACTATATGTCCCTGAATTATCTGAACCTCGCAGAACTGATCGACGATTACGGCGGCGTTAATGTGGATATTTCCCGTGCGGAGCGCAACGCCCTCAACGGCATGGTGGCATCCAAAAAGAATCAGCTGCTGGCAAAGGTTGGCGCCGGTCTTCTGACGCAGGCGCTGATCGATTCGCTGGCAAATGATTATTATCTCACAGAGTTTGGCCCGAACACTCATTTGAACGGGCTGCAGGCCGTAGGATACGGCTGGCTTCAGTATGATTCAGTGTATAACTGCTGCGAACGGGACGCAAAAGTGATCGCCAATTTCTTCGACAGCTGCGCCACGGTCATTGGAAAAAAGATCGCTTTCTACACCAATGATATCGAATGCCCGAAGGATCTGTCTGGACGTCGGGCAATCAATCTGGACGATATGACGGAAAGCGATTATGCGTTTATCCGGGAGCAGGTCGCCCCAATTTTCCAGAAATCCTATAACAACTTGACGGAGGAAAATATCCGCGATATCACTCTGGCGCTGGCGCGGGTGGCGTTTCAAGCCTCCCGCCAGGGCGTGGATATTTTTGAATCCCTGAAATTTATGATCCTTCCTTTGGAAGCGAAGAACGAATATGATATCGTCGCGGGTGCGAAAGGCCATATTGTGGACAAAGAAGCCAATACCGCCGCCATCCGCACATTCCTGTTCGGGGAAGACTGACGAGACGGAGCGGATGGTGGCACTGACCGGACTGGCAGGCTGCCAGTCCGGAGCAGTCCATTTCGCTTCCGTTCTTTTTTTGTAAATTCCCAGAGTAACTTCCGCCCAAATTTCCACTGTGGAAGTTACTCTGGGAGTTTGCTTTCAAGTCAAACTTATCTCCCCTTTTCAAAGAAAATCTTGACATCGCCCCGCGTTTTCCATATAATTGCATTTGTGGAGGTGTCTGATTCAGCGTGAGCAATTCCGTCCCTGCGATTCGGATTCTGCCGACAGAGCAGTATTTCGCCCTGGTCCGGCAGCAGCTTGCGGAAAACGGGCAGGCGTACGTCCGCGTGACGGGCGTGAGCATGATGCCGCTGCTGCGTCATCTGCGGGACGGGGTGATCGTCGTGCCGCCGGAAAAGGTTCGGCTGGGCGATATCGTACTCTTTGACCGGCGGAATGGGCGGTATGCCCTGCACCGGGTCGTCTGGAAGGGGAAAAAGGGCTTTTTTATGGCTGGCGACAACCAGTGGTATATGGAAAAAAACCTTCCCTATGATCAGATCGTGGGCGTTGCCGCCGCTATCGACCGAAACGACCGCCGGATCCCTTGCGGGAATTTTCTACTGAAAATGTACGCGGTGACGGTTTCAACCCTCACATTTCCACGTATATACTTAGGGAAGCTGGCAGGAAAGCTGAAAAAGCTGCTTGGGCTCTCCAAATCCCCGGACCGAAAGGGAGGATGTGAATGAAGATCAAGGCGGGTTATATGCTTCGTCAGGTGATGGACGTCTATCTTGTGCTGGGCGTCGGCAGCGAAGCGTATGTCCCCAACCAGATCATGACGCTCAATGAAACCGGCGCGTTCCTTTGGGAAATCCTGGAGAAAGGCGCTGAAAAGCAGGACCTGGTGGACGCCTTGCTCAGGGAGTACGACACCGACGCGGAAACCGCCGGTAAGGACGTGGACGCGTTCCTGGCCCAGCTTTGGGAAAAGGCGCTGATCGAAGGATGATCGAAAAGGTTTGGAACCCGGAGAAGATCGAAGACAGGCTGCAATTGCAGGCCATCCAGCGGCGCAGACCCTTGAGCTGCTTCTTTGAGCTGACCTACCGCTGCAACTTCCACTGCAAAATGTGCTACATCCGCATGACGGACGCCCAGGCGGCGCAGTACGGCAGGATGCGTACGGTGGAAGAATGGCTGGATATGGCCCGGCAGCTATACGACGCGGGCGTGCTGTATCTGACCCTCACCGGCGGGGAATGCACCCACTATCCGGGATTTGAAAAGCTGTATGAACAGCTCGCCCAAATGGGCTTCCGGCTTAGCCTCATGAGCAACGCGGGGGCGTATTCGGACAGTCTTCGTTCCCTGTTCACCCGGTATCCTCCCTATGGCGTTGCAGTTACTCTGTACGGGGGAAGCAATGAGACCTACGAAACTGTGACTGGCGATCCTAAAGGCTTGGACAAAGTGATCAATAACATCCGCTTTTTCCAATCTATCGGCGTTCCAGTGCGGCTGAACTTCACGATGATCCGGCAGAATGCGCTGGATTATCCGAAAGTGGGTCAGTTGTGTATGGAGCTTGGCATTCCCTATACGCTGCTGACAGACATTACGTCCCATCAGCATGATGCTTCTTTCTCAGAAGCATTGGCATGCAGGCTCTCCCCCGCGGAACGCGCCTGCGTGGCGTGCCATCCGCCGGAAGAAGTAGCTTTGGGGCTGGAAAACGCCAAGGAACTGGAGAAGGAATTAACGCATTTCCAGATGCCCACCGCACCGGCTGAACCGCCTGCACCGCAGATGGATGCCTGCATTGGGTCTATGACCGAATGTGCCATTTCCTGGAACGGGGAAATGTATACGTGCATTTCCATGAAGGGATACCATTCTGTTTCCCCCTTTGAAATCGGCTTTGATGCTGCCTGGGCGCAGTTGAAGGCCGAGCATGAAGCGACCTTTCGCCGCCCAACGGTTTGCCAGTCGTGCGGCATGGCAAAGGACTGCCTGCATAACTGCGCTGCCCGGCGGTTTGAAGGTACGGGCTCTCCCCATGAGCCTGACCCATACACCTGTCAGTACACCTATCTGCTGAGGCTGTACAAGGGTCGGCGGAAGGTTGCCGACATTCCCCCACCCCCAAGCTGCGTCTGAGGCCCGAAGCCCGGACATGACCACAAAGAGGAGAAGATTCCCATGAAAAAATATGAAGCCCCTGAACTGTTTGTTGACTACTTCGCCGCGGACACTATGATCGCGTCATCCGATACCAAGAACGGCAATCCCGATAATAACCAGAACTGCTGGGGATGTAATCAGAGCGCTGGTGCGACAGATCCGAACAATACTCAAAATTCATGTGGGCTTACCCCTAATAACGCGTCAGCCTACAATTACTTCTGTACATGAGATCATTCTACTGTGGACAGTATTTGATCCGGCTTGAGTGTTACCGAGATATTGCTGATATCTTCCGCCTAATATGGAAAGATAGCGTATTTGATTTGTCCAAAAGTCCGGATGTTGTTATGCATATTGAGGAAGGAATTGAAACTGTCCCAGAGAAAGAAAAAAAAGCATGGCATTTGCATAATCATGGCGGTTTGAATGAAGTTTTCTATTCTCCTAAAGGGCATCCCGTTTTCTCTTTAGTATACGGGTCATTCCCGCAAGAATTGACCATACGATTAAGCACTCCTGTCAGTAACTATGCACGTATTGGCATACAGCATGGTATAATGTTGTCATTATATCAAAAATGCGTCGGATTGCATGGGGTCACATTGTTGTGCGGTGATGAAATCGTCATTCTTTCCGCTCCGAGTGGTACGGGAAAAACGACCCTTGCAAAGCTGCTGGAAAAGTATTGTAACGCTATTATCATAAATGGTGATTTTGCCTTGCTGAGTCCGACAGCGGACGCTGTGGTCTTTGAACCGACTCCCTTCTGCGGGACCTCCGGGAGAGCATTGAATCACCGATTCATGGTGAACAGGGTCATATTCCTTGGACAAGCTAAAGAGAACAATTGGCGTACTTTGGACGGGCGAGAAGCCATGATAAAATTCATGAGCAACGCATTTGTTCCGGAATGGGACAACTTTATGCAGCAGGCAGTGCAAGGAAACATCCTGAGTTGTGTTTCTATGCTGAAAGTAAACGCCTATGATTTTGCTCCGACAAAGGAAGCTGCGGAGATGTTTATGAAGCAATTGGCAGAGAATTCTCAACATCGTTCAGAATGACACGGACGGAGCGTGCAGGATGACTTAGGTTAAGAATGGCTTCTGAAAATCAAAATAATTTCAGGAATCGCTGCCATCTGTCAGATTGTTCCGTATCAAATGATGTAAACGATGATGAAAAATCGTCGAAAAAAAGGAGGCAAAACTATGAGCGAATTTGGTTTCAAGTACCCGACCAGCAAGGAAGACATGGAAAAACTGCGCAAACAACTTCGGCAGGAGATTTCAGAAGACGATCTTGATGCTATTGTGGGCGGCAACGATGACAAGAACAAGAAAAAGAAGGACAAAACCGGTTTTCCCTTTACTTGTGAATTCTGCGGCGCTAGCATGGTAATTTACCAGTTTGAAGACGTTGGCAAGCACATGACCAAGTGCCCCAACAACCCCTACAAGTAATTTTTCCTGCACAATCCTTCACCTGGCGGGCCTGTCCCGCCGGGTTTCTGCGTATTTGGAGGTTTCAATGAAAAAGGGACTTAAAATCCTGTGCCTGATCGTGGCGCTGATTGCGGTTTTCCTTCTGGGCTGGCGCGTGATGCCGAATATTTGGCCGGGCATCAAGGAAGCGGTAGTCTATCCTGTGATGCCGCAATTAAAGCCCACCCCCGCCCCCACCCAGGAGCCGTACCAGCCGAAAAGCACCGCCGCTTTTGGCGATCCCATCGCCGCCACCGACAGCCTGATTTATTATTTCTATAAGGATTACTGCCCCTGGTGCCGCCAATTGGAGCCGCTGACGGCGGGCCTGCCCGAAACCATCACCCTGCCGGACGGGACCCAAAGCGCAGTGAAGCTGGTATGCCTGAACAAGGTGGAAGAACCCATGCTCCAGGTGATCACCGCGTACTATGAACAGTACGGCGTGCCGGAGGAAGAACAGTACGTGCCCGCCATAGTGATTGGCGGCCGGTATCTGTTTACCTATAACGAGATCGTTCCGCAGCTGATGGAAGCCCTGACAGCCGGCGAGGGCCTGACCACGCCCCTTCTGAACGGGGCGGAGCGGACCAACTAAGCCTCGGCGCGTCAACTGAAAGAAAAAATGAGCAATTTATCGAAGATCAAAAAGATTCTTAGCAGCCGCGCCCTGTCCGCCATTTACCGGTGGAGCAAGCCCGTGCACAAGTCTCTTCTGGCTATCTGCCTGTTCAGCGTCACCGGTTCTCTGGTGTCTTTGGGGCTTACCTTGGTGACGAAGCGCCTGATCGACGGGGCTACCGGCGCGAACCAAGGCGCACTGTGGACATATGGCGCGCTGCTGGTGGGGCTGATCGCTTTCTCACGGGGAATCTCGGTGCTGAGTTCTGTGATCCGCACCAAAACGCAGAGCCATCTGCAAAAGCATATGCAAACCCTGGTGACCACCTCCATTCTTGGCAAGGAATACGCCAGCCTGAAAGGATACCACAGCGGCGAACTGGTGAACCGCGTTTTTTCCGACGTAAGCGTGGTTCAAAGCGGCGTGATGGGCCTGCTGCCGTCCGTTTTGAGCATCATGGTCAGCTTTTTTGGCGCCGCCGCCATCCTGATTTCCATGGACTGGCGCTTTGTGCCCGTGATGATCTTAGCGGGTGTGATGGGTTCCGGCCTGATGCTGGCTTTCCGGGAGCCCATGAAGCGCCGGCATAAGCGCATGCAGGAAGCGGAAGACGCGCTGCACGCTTCCACCCAGGAAACGCTGGAAAATATTCGGCTGGTGAAAGCCAGCGTATCGGAGGATCGGGCCATTTCCGCCATGGAGCAGCACCGGGAGCATCTGCGCACCGAGCAGATCCGCAACGCCAAGCTGTCGATCCTGATGAACCAGGGTATGGGCAGCATGTTCGATATCTCCTGGCTGATTTGCAACCTGTGGGGCTGCGTGAAGATTTTTCAGGGAGAGTTCACGTACGGCTCTTTGGCCGCGCTGATCCAGTTGGTGGGGCGTATCCAGGCCCCCATCGCCAACGCTGTCAATCTGGTCTCCCAGGCTTACGGCGTGGTTGCGTCGGCGGAACGGCTGCTGGAGGTCATCGGCCTTCCGGATGAGGATCAGGGGACGAAGCTCGCGGGTTTTGACGCCATCAAAATCGAGGACGTGAGCTTCCATTATGACGATGGAACCGAAAATGTGCTCGCCCATGTCAGCGCGACGATTCGGCGGGGGGACTTTGTTGCCCTGACCGGCATCAGCGGCGGCGGCAAGACCAGTCTCTTCCAGCTTCTTTTGGGTATCTACCGGCCCAAGAGCGGCACGGTGCAGTTCCAATATGGCGATATGTCCGTGCCCGCCAGCCGGGGAACGAGAAGCCTGTTCGCCTACGTCCCCCAGGGAAACACCTTGATGTCAGGGACCCTGAAAGACAACCTGACCATGTTCACCGATGGAGCAGCAGACGAGGAGATCAGAAAGGCAATCCATGCCGCGTGCTTAGACGAGTTGGTTTCGGAAATCGGCCTGGACGCCGTGCTGGGTGAGCGCGGCGTGGGGCTTTCCGAAGGCCAGGCCCAGCGGGTGGCGGTAGCGCGGGCGCTGCTTTCCAACGCGCCGATCCTGCTTTTGGACGAATCCACCAGCGCGCTGGACGAGCAAACGGAAGCGGCGCTTTTGAAAAACATTGCCGCCATGCGGGATAAAACCTGCATCATCGTGACCCATCGGAAGGCCGCCCTGGCAATTTGCGATTATACCCTTCATATCGAGCGGGGCCGTATGATCCGCTCAGAAATCGAAGCGTCATGAAAACGATCATCATCGGCGATGTGCACGGCCAAAACGATGTGCTGCAAGCCCTGCTGTGCAAGCTCCAGCCGGACGAAAAAACAGATACTCTGATCATGCTGGGCGATTTGTTTGACCGCGGGCCGGAATCCTGGGAGGTCTTTCAGACTGTTCAATCGCTGGCCGCGTCCTTTGGCCAGCGCTTTATTCTGCTTCGGGGCAATCATGAAGATTATCTGCTCCGGCCCCGGCTGACCCTGTCTGAGCGCATGGTTTGGAATCAGGTAGGCAGACCGGCGACGGTCCGGTCCTTTGCCCGTCATGGCATGAAGATGGAGGACGCCATCCCCTGGCTGTCGGAGCATTGCCAGCCATTTTGGCGCGGGGAAGAATTTCAATGCGTTCATGCCGGACTGCTGGTTGAGCCCATCGAAGCAAACGACATGGAAACCCTGCTCCACGACCATACCGTCACGTTCCGCAACAAATACGCCGGTCCCCTGACCATCGTGGGGCACATCGCGCTGGATGCGCCCGCGTACTTCCCCGGGAACGGGGAAGAAGTCAGGGAGCTTCCTGAGGATCAACAGCTTGAATTGCCCAAAACAGGCGTGATCTGCATTGACACCGGCTGCGGCAAAGGCGGAAAACTGACCGCCATGACTGTGGAAAACGGCCGGTTTATCCTGGAAAACGTAAACTGAAAGAAAACATTGGAAGCTGTGGACAATCCTGGCCCATGTGTGGTAAAATATCCATGAAAGACGTTCCGCCGATTCATACCCCGCCATCCATGAAATGATCCGTTCGGAATCGCTGCCATCTTTCCTGCTCGTCCGTATAAAATACGGAAGATTATTGAAGGAAAGAAAGGAGGAGCTACATTTGGAGGAAGTAATCAGCTTACTGTTTGATTTTCAGTCGTTTGAAGAGAATGAAGATCTGCAATCTGTGATCGACGCGGTGCATTCGCGGTACGAATCCCGACAGCTAAACGATGATGAGGCTGAGCTTGTGGCGGCGGCGGGGCGGCCGGAAGCTGCTTTCAAGCATAAAGATCCAAAGGATTTATATTCATGAATCCTTCCGATTTCGAACAGATATACGCCGCATACAACAAAAAAGTGATGGGATACATCATGGCCCGGGTGCAGCGACGGGCAGAAGCAGAGGATTTATGTGCGGACGTATTTGAAAAGGTTTACAGAAAAATCGATGACTATAACACGGAAAAAGCGGCTCTCAATACCTGGATTTACACCATTACGCGCAACACCTTGATCGATTACTTCCGGAAAACGAAGCCCACCGAGGAAATCGATGAAAATATCCCGGCAGACACGGCGATAGACGCTTCTCTGCTGAAAAGAGAAACGCTGGGCGATCTGGCAAAGGCGCTCAGGACGCTTCCCCGGGAGCAGCAGGATATTGTGGTAATGCTGTATTATGATCGCAAACCCATGACGGAAATTGCCGAAATGATGCATCTCAGTTACGGCATGGTAAAGCTGCGTCACCAAAAGGCGTTGGCAACGCTGAAAAAGTATCTTGACGCGTAAAAACAAATGGCAGGAAACTGCAAAACGCACATCGATAAAAACCGCCGACGGCGAGTACAGCCGGCCGGCGGTTTTTGTGTCGGGGTGAAACGACGGCGTACCAATCATTGCTCTGCTTTCCAGATCAGTTCTTCCAGGGTCTGATACAAATGCTCCGGTTCCACAGACTTTGACAGGAAACTGTCCACGCCGATGTGCAGCGCTTCGTCCAGCACGCTCCGCAGTGTCGCAAGCATCTTCCGCACGTCCACGGGCTTGGCAATGTGGGCGGCCATATCGGCTTTCTTCGCCGCTTTCAGCGCCTGTATCCGTTTACAGCGACAGCGCCTTCTCCCGCATGGTCATGCTTCTTTCCTCGTGTTTGCTCTTATACGGTCTGTTCCAGGAGCCGGTTTCGATCAGGTTCCCTTCAGGATCAGCGATATTCATCACAGGAACTGTCAGCGCTCGATGCGCCATACTGCCGCATCATGGGGCGGCAGAGAAGCGGACAGGGGCAGAGAAGCTTTCTGGCCGGTCCACAGCTCCGCAGCTTTCCCCTGAATGCCTTCCAACGCCTCGGAAGGCACGGTAAGGATGCGTTCTTCCTCCGAAAGGTTGAATACGGCGGCATAGCAGCCGTTTCCGTCCCTCCGGGGGGCGACCCATATGCTGACCTCTTCTGTGTTCACGATGGGATGAGCGCACCAGGCTTCTTTTTCGATGGCAAGCAGCGGTGCGTTGGTAAGCAGGCGCAGGGTGAAATCGTCATTCTTGGGCATATCGCCGCCCATCATGAGGGGGGAGCGCATTATGCACCACAGGGTCATCATGGTGCGCTGTTCGGCGGGGGTGAAGCGGGTCCAGTCCTGCTTTCCATAGCACTGCCGCAGCGCGCCAAGGGGCAGCATATCGGCGTCCGGCCAATGGCCTGGCCCGGCGTGGACGCACCATTTTTCCGCACGCTCGAACATGGCTTTCAGCAGCCGCCATTCGTCCCAGAAATCATCGGTGATGCGCCACATGTTGGCGTTTTTTTTCAAGTGCTCCGCCTGCTCCAGCGGCGCGGGGCCGGGGGACAGGCTAAGCGTCATGTCCCGCCCGCAGCCCCGGCAGGCTTCGGAAATGATTTCGATTTCCCGTTTGCAGCGGGGATACTCCCGGGCGATATCGTCGCACTTCACAAAATCCACACCCCATTGAGCATAGAGGCAGAAAATGCTTTCATAATACGCTTTGGCGGCGGGCAGATCGCATTTCAGGCCGTACATATCCGGGTTCCAGGCGCAGATGGAATTGGGGTCCGCAGCCTGGCTGCAAAGATATTCGCTGTTTAGGATGGGCAGCCGCCTGTGAGCCGCCATGCGGGGCAGGCCGCGCATGATATGAATGCCAAATTTGAGGCCCAGGCTGTGCACATAGTCCGCCAGAGGCCCGAAGCCCTTGCCGCCCGCCGCGCTGGGAAAGCGGTTTTCCGCGGGCAGCAGCCGCCCGTAACCGTCCATCACCAATTGGGAAAAAGGTTCGTATTCGTGGGTCATGGCGGTGGGCTGATACCATTGGATATCCACCACCACATATTCCCAACCATACTCCTTCAAATGCTTCGCCATGTAATCGGCATTTTGGCGCACCGTTTCCTCGGTCACCGCCGCGCCGTAGCAGTCCCAGCTGTTCCATCCCATGGGCGGGTTTTGCGCGATCATTGGTATCTCCCCTTTCGATTCATTGGTAAAACTTTTAACCGCTTATAAACGAGCTTTTTCGCAAATATAGCAAAAGCCCTCTATAGCTTTCTCGGAAGGGGGATGAACCGCCGATGACCGGCATGCGGCGGAATCTCATCGGCGGTGAGATCAGCCTGCGGATTAATTAGCCCCCTGCTTCGTTTTTGACATAAAGCTTTCTTAAAGTATTGCTTCGCCGTTCTTTTTGTCTTCCCCCTTGACGCGCCTCGAAATTTGCAGTATCTTGTAAAAAACGGGCAAAGGGGGGCACACTGCAATGTTATTTATCGGTATTTGCGGCGCCAGCGGTTCGGGCAAAACCACCCTGGCGGACGAGCTGGTGCGGGATATGGGCGTGGACAGCGTGGTGATCAACCAGGACGCTTATTACATCGACCATCCCGATCTGACCTTTGAGGAGCGCGTGCACCTGAATTACGACGAGCCGGGCATTTTCGACCATGATCTGCTGTACCGCGACATCTGCACCTTGCTGGAGGGAAAAACCATTACCCGCAAGGCTTATGATTTTGCCCAGCACCGCCGCTGCGACACCGATGAAATCGTTCATCCCGCCACGGTGGTGATCGTGGAAGGCATTCACTCCTTCTACGACGCCCGGCTGCGGGATAAAATGTTTTTGAAGCTGTACATCAATGTGGAGCCGGATATCTGCCTGCTGCGCCGCATCAGACGGGACATCAAGGAACGCGGCCGCCAGATCGATAACATCGGCGAGCAGTACCTGGCCACCGTAAAGCCCATGTACGATCAGTATATCCGCAATTATATCCATTACGCCGACGTGGTGGTGATGAAGGGCGGCAAGGACACCCGCATCGTGCCCATTCTGGCGGGCTACCTGCAAAGCGTGCTGGACAAGGGCGGAGAAATATAAAAAAGTAGAAAGAAAATCCCAAATAACGCGCATTATTTAATAAAAAGTGGAGCGTTTATCCCATTCAGATATTGTTTTTTCTCAAGTTTTATAAAAGCAGTGGAAATATCCGGCTTTTCGTATATTCCCCGCCGGAATGGGGCACGCTGATCCCAGGGCGGGGAGCGCGCCGCGGACCGGATGCGCTGCTGAAAGCCCTGAGAGAGCCTGCCGGATGCGGCGCGCTCTCTTTTTTATACTATTCTCAGGATAAAAGATTATCAGATTTGGGATGGATTTTTCGCTCTGGCTAAGCTGAATGGAGGGAGGCGTAGCAGCGCTACGTTGACCGGAATAAAGCGACGCCAGGGCGGAAAAGACGCCCAAAGATGATAAGATTTTAGACTGAGAATAGTATTACGCTGTCACGGTATATCATCGTCCACTACAAAGCTGCCGGGGGCGGCCTGCAGCCCGCCTTCATCCAGCCATTTTCCTGCCAGCAGCAGCGCGCGTTCCGCTTTGGCGTCCAGTTCGCCGCTGCCGCTGCGGCTCACGCCGTTCATCACCAGCACCACCGCGGTTCGGGCGTCTGGGTCCACGAACAGATCGGTCAGCATGCCTGCCCAGCGGCCCTGGTGCCCGTACCATGTGCGGCCGTCTTCGGCGGTGAAGCGGTACATACCCAGGCCATAGGGGCTTTCAACGGTCACCGTAGTTCCCCGCACGGTGCGCTGGTCCGCCCGCATTTCCGCCGCTGCCTGAGGGGACAGCAGGCGCACGTTCCCGGCAATGCCGCCGCAGGCCAGCATCTGGCCGATTTTTTCCAGTCCGGACAGGCTGATATACAAGCTGCCAACGGAAATATCGTAATGGCTGTCGGGATCGCAGGTGTCTTCGTACCCTGCCCGGTCTTCCTCCAGGTATTTTTCGGCTTTCATATACACCTGGCCATCCTGGGTGTAGGTGCGGGACAGGGGAGCGGGATCGGGCAGCAGATGGGAGGCGTAGGCGGCGTTGACGCCTAAGGGAACAAACACGTGCTCCGTCATGTATGTGTTCAGGCTCTGGCCGGAGGCGCGCTCGATGGCGCTGCCCAAAATGCCGCCGTTCAGGTTGGAATACTCGTAGTGCGTACCGGGCGCGTACTTGGAAAAATAGCGGTTCTGGTCCAGGGTGATCTTTTCCCATGGGGAGGCGGTGTGATAAGGCGCATCGCTTAGCAGGGAACTGGTATGGCTCAGGACCTGGCGCAGGGTGACGGGAAGATCGGGATAACGGGGATTTCGGATGGGAATGCCCTCCGCGTACGTCAGCGGCGCGTCCAGGTGAATTTTGCCTGCCTCCTTGAGCTGCATCACGCCTATGGCGGTGATCATTTTGGTCAGGGAGGCGATTTTGTATACCGTGTTACCGTCTACGGGCCGTCCGCCGAACTTGCTGTCAGCGCCGTAATAGTATTCATAGAGGGTTTCCCCGTCCCTGTTTACGATCACGGCCCCGCCAACGGCCTCCGCCCTGGTAAATAGGCGCAAAAAATACGCGTCCGCCGCCGCGGCTGTTTCCCCGTCCAGTTCGCACAGGACGCAGCAGGGACGCGCGATAAGCGTCAGGACCAGCGCCAGCAGCGTAAGCCTTTTCACAGCTTTTCCAGCCGTTCTAAGCATTGGTACAGCCGCTCCAAATCGTCTTCGCTTTCGTATTGCAAAATGATTTTCCCGCGTTTGCGGTTGCCCTTAAACATGGTGCGCAGGCCGAAGGTTTCCCGCATGCGGCTCTCCATATCCTGCAATTCCAAGGGCAGGGGCCGGGGCGTGGGCTTTGGCTTATAAACCGGCTCCGGCTGAGCGGCTATCTTTTCCAGGGCGCGCACGCTCAAGCCTTCCAAAACCACCAACTGCGCCAATACCACTTGGCGTTTTTCATCCTCAATGCCTGCCAGCACCCGGGCGTGGCCCGCGCTGATGCGGCCCGCCATCACATCCTGCTGCACAGTTTCCGGAAGTGTCAGCAGGCGCAGGCTGTTGGCTACGGCGGGGCGGGATCTGCCCAGCCGCTTGGCCGCCTGCTCCTGAGTATAATGGCAGGCTTCCATAAACTGCTTCATGGCGCTGGCTTCCTCGATCGGATTCAGGTCCTCCCGCTGCAGGTTTTCGATCAGCGAGGCTTCCATCTGCTCGGCGGGGGTAAAATCCCGCACGATGCAGGGCACCGCGTCCAGGCCCGCTATGCGAGCGGCTCGGAAGCGCCTTTCTCCCGCCACGATGCGGTAGCGTCCATTCTGTTCCACCACCAGCAGGGGCTGCAGCACTCCCGCTTGCTGGATGGAATCCGCCAGCGACTGAAGGGATATTTCGTCAAAATCCCGCCGGGGCTGGTCCGGGTTCCGATCCAGCTCTGTAACGGCAATCATGCTCACCGTGTTTTCCAGATCATTGCTATCGGGCAGCAGGGCGTCCAGACCCCTTCCCAGGCCGTTCTTCTTCATTTTGCGCTTTCACTCCATCCTGGATAGTTTTTACCCGGTCGATGCTAAAGGACACTTTCAATCAGAATGAGAGTGGAGAGTGAAGAGTTGAGAGTTGAGATGTATTTTGTTTTAAAATCGATAGGGACTCAGTTTTGACCGACTATATAAATCTCAACTCTCCACTCTCAACTCTCAACTCTTTTGTAACTTAAAGCTTCCTTTCCGCGTCGTTTCCAGTTATTTTTTGTTCTTTTTAATGACCTCCTGCGACAGCGCCATATACGCCTCTGTGCCGGTGCTGCGGGGATCGTACATGTGGATGGGCAGGCCGTGGCTGGGCGCTTCGCCCAAGCGCACGGTGCGGGGCACGGTGGTTTTGAACAGCTGGGATTTGAAATGCTTTTTTACTTCCGCAACCACCTGCAAGCCCAAGTTCGTACGGCCGTCCAGCATGGTCAGCAGCACGCCCTCGATTTCCAGGCCGGGGTTCAATCCCCGCTTGACCCGCTGCACGGTGTTCATCAGGGCGGAGACCCCTTCCAAGGCGTAGTATTCGCATTGGATGGGGATCAGGATGCTCTGGGCGGCGGTGAGGGCGTTCACGGTGAGCAGCCCCAGGGAAGGCGGGCAGTCGATGATCAGAAAATCATACCGGGCGCGGATAGGTTCCAACGCCGCCCGCAGGCGGTATTCCCGGCGTTCTATATTGGCCAGCTCCAGTTCCGCCCCGGCCAGGCGGATATCCGAGGGGACCACACATAGTTTCTTCTGGCGCGTGGCTTCCACCGTGCTTTCGATGGTGCAATCCCCCAACAGCGCTTCATAAACCGTTTTCTCTCCTGCCCGGACACCCAGGCCGCTGCTGGCGTTGCCCTGGGGGTCCAAATCCACCAGCAGGGTATTCTTTCCCGCCTCGGCAAGACAAGCCGCTAAATTCACGGCGGTGGTCGTTTTGCCCACGCCGCCCTTCTGGTTGGCGATACAGATGATTTTGCCCATATAAATCAGATCCTTTATTTTATAGGTAGTTTATTGCAGCCATTCCCGCCACCTGAAGGCGGGATAGCAGCCTTTGGCTACAGACGCGATGGCGGATAGCTCCTCCCGGGTCTGGAGGGGTGCAAAGCGGGTGTACAGCGCCCGCAGGGCGGAAAGGCTGGGATGGCTCATGGAGTATTCCCGCAGATAGCGCAGGTGCCTTTCGTCTACAGGCAATTCCAAAAAGGGGAGCAGCATCAGTTCGTCGGCCATGGCTGCAAAGTCCTCAAGCCTCGAACGCACCCACGTGCCGTCCTCCAGGCCGATGAGCATTTTTCCTCCCGTGGCCTCCCGCACAGCGTAAAACAGCAGGCTGTCCAGTTCTCCGGCCAGATCATCCCTTTTGCCTCCAATGGAAAAGCCGTTCAGCCGCCCGGCGATTTCGCGCACCGCAGGCGAAAGCTTTTCCAGCAGCGGTCCGCCCAGCCAGGGCTTGAGCACGATCATCACCTGTGCCTGGGAAACCATGGGCCCTCCACCTCTTTTGTAACTGTGAAAAATGAGAGGATCAGTTGAAGCCGAAGATTTTCCGGCTGATATTGTAGCCGGCGACCGTTACTGTCCGGCCGAAGCGCCCCGGCAGATGCATCAGCCGTCCCAGCAGGCCATGGCGCAGATGGCGGTATACCTTGGGGTTTTCCTTTTGAATGTAAGCCCACAGTTCCTTTTTCTTTCGCAGGTTTTCTTCCGTTCCGCTTTTGGTGAGCAGCACGGAGGACACGGTGGTCACGATCTCCAGGAAATTCAGCATATACCGGCGCTTGTGCACGTCGTCCACCTGGAAGGGGTCCACCTGATTCACCAGCATCCGGTTCACCAGCAATGCCTGATCGATGCGCCGGAGCATCACCTGTTCCTGTACGGACTGATCCTCCCGGCCGATGAAGTAATGGTAGAAATCCACATCCAGGTAATACATTTTTTCCACGTTTTTCAGCGGTACATACACGTACAGCTCATCCACGTAAAAGGTATGCCTGGGCAGCTCCATCCCGCAGTCCCGCAGAAGCTTTGTGCGATAGATCACCGAGTGCATCAGCATATACTGGCTTTTGCGGAAATGCCTGGTTTCCTCCCAGCCGAACACCCGATGCTGGGGCAGGGCGTGGTGATAGCTCATCACATGCTTGTGAGCCGCGCCTGCCTTGTCATAAATGAAATTGCTCACCAGCATATCGATCTGCCGGTCCGGCGATGAAAAATCTTTCAGGGTTTCCAGAACTCTGGGATACGCTTCCCCGTCCGCCCAGTCGTCGCTGTCCACCACCTTGAAATACAAGCCGGATGCGTTTTTCAGCCCCGTCATCACCGCGTCGCCGTGGCCGCCGTTTTCCTGGTGGATGGCCTTTACGACGCCTGGATAGCGCCGTTCGTAATCGTCGGCGATCCGGGCGGTATCATCCTTTGAGCCGTCGTCCACCACCAGGATCTCCACCTGCTCGCCCCCGGGCAGCAGCGATTCGATGGCGTGGGCCATATAATCCTGTGAATTATAGCAGGGAACTGCAATCGATAACAGTTTCACGCCCCTCATCTCCCGCAGTGGTATCGTCTGTCACCCTTCTATTATACATGATTTTTCCCGGAAAGGAAACCACTTTATGATCGTTCTGCCCAGCAAACCATAGATAAAAGTCTGTTTTACCTGTAACATCTCCATTATGTCATAGTCCAGGAAAAGCGTCAAGGGGCATTTCTCCGGTTTCTGGGAAGTGCATTCCCGATCATTTGTCGGTTTTTTGGAAAAAGTGGCGAACGAGCGCCGGAATTAATGGAATTTTACCAAGAAAGTAGCAAATGATTCCCATAAAGATGGTGAAAAGGAGGAATTTCCGCTCACACGTCGAATAAAGCACAGCAAATGCAGTAAAGGCAAAGGAGAAGCATGCATGGCAACGGTTCTGGACATGGGCGTCGATCTGGGTACGGCCAGCGTCGTCATTTACGGCAAAGGGAAGGATGTGGTGCTCAACGAGCCCGCCGTGATCGCCTTTGACCGGGAAACCCGCAATGTGCTGGCAGTGGGCGAAGAAGCCCGCCGCATGATGGGCCGCACGCCCAGCAACATTGCCGCCATCCGCCCTTTGCAGAACGGCATGGTGGCCGATATGGACATGGCCTGCACCATGCTGCGCTATTTCGTGGGCCGGGTGGTGGGCAAACGCCTGATCGGCGGCCCCCGCATCCTGATTTCCGTACCCACGGGCGTAAACGATATGGAAAAGCACCGCATCACCACCAGCCTGTTTGAAACCGGCGCGCGCCGCACGCAGCTGATTGACCGGCCCATTGCCGCCGCCATCGGCGCGGGCCTGCCCATTGGAGAAGCCTATGGGGAAATGATCGTGGATATCGGCGGCGGGACTGCGGATATCGCCGTGCTTTCCCAGGGGCAGATCATCGCCAGCAACCGGGAATCCGTCAATCAGATTGGCAGCGACGCTTTCGACGACGCCATCATCCGTTATATCCGCCGCAAGCACAATCTGCTCATCGGCGTACCCACCGCCGAGGATCTGAAAATCAGCATCGGCTCCGCCCTGCCCCGCAACGAACAGTTTTATATGGAAATCACCGGGCGCAACCTGATTTCCGGCCTGCCCAAAATCATGCGCATCACCAGCGACGAGATCACCGAAGCCCTGGAAGATCCCCTGCACAGCCTGCTGGAAGCCATTCAGGCCGTGCTGGAAAAAACCCCCGCCGAGCTGCTGGCCGATATTTTTGAAACCGGCCTCACTCTCACCGGCGGCGGCGCGTTGCTCTCCGGCCTCACCGAGGCCATCTCCTTGGCTCTCAAGGTAAATTGCCATCTGGCCGAATATCCCCAGGAATGCGTGGCGCGGGGCTGCGGCCTGACATTGGAAAACTGGAACGAATATGGGAAATACCTGAACGACCGGCGCAAGAGACGGTAACCGGAAAAATGAGAGCGCGGAAAAATTCCGCGTTTTTTTTCGCCGATTTAAGGTTCTTTTAAACTTGCCGTGGATAATGATAGGCGTAACAGAAACAGCCCTTTGGTATGCGGAAAGGAGACTGAACGCTGCATGAACATTTTATTGGCGGATTCCAATCGGGATTTGCTTCAGTGCTATCAGAAGCTGCTTGGTATGGACGGCCATTCAGTCACCACGGTGTTCGACGGGACCCAGGTGCTTTCCCTGCTGGCGCCGGAGAAATATGATATCGCCATTTTGGAAGAAGCTCTGCCCCGCGTCGATCTTGCGCAGATCTTGCAGGCTCTGGAAAAGGACCGCATTCCGGCGATCGTGCTGGCAAGCGGGACCGTGACGGTGAGCACCCTGCTGGGAGCATCCTTGCCCAACGCCTATCTTTCCTTTCCCTTCCTCCCTTCGGATTTGATTCAGCTGATGGAGGAAGTGATGGAAAAGGCGCGGTCGGCGGAAACCCTGAACTTCTGCGGCGCGGAAGTGGACGTATCCGGATTTTGCTTTACCGGCACCGCCACGCGCCTGACCAACGGGGAAATCGATCTGCTGAAAGAGTTAAAGAATCCGCGGCGAACGGCGGGAAAACGGACCCGCATCATGATCCAGGCGCTGAACGAGAAGCTGAAAACCATCGGAAAACCTGCGCGGATCGTTTACGAAATGGAGAAAGGGTACAGGCTGGTGAACAGATATGATTAAAACGAGGAAACGGTTCGTCATTTTTGCCGCGCTCTGCGTGTTCGTGCTGCTGTTCGTGCTGTTGGGAATCATCAACGGCGTGAACTTCACCATGGCCAGCGAGGACGCCGATCAACTGACCGAGATGCTGGCGCAGCAGCGGGGCGTGTTTGGCAATCCAGCGCTGCCTGTCCCGGACCTCCAGGGCATCACGCCCCCGGAAGGCGTTATTCCCCCGGAAGGAATCACGCCCCCGGAAGGCATGACACCCCCGTCCATCGATCCCCAGGGCAATCCGCCGGAAGGTTTCTTCCCCGGTTTCATGGGCCCCATGGGCCCCAATTCCCCGGAAATGGAGTCCTCCCTGCGCTACTTCACGTTCTCGTTTGACAAAGAGGGAAACGCAGAGTTAGTCGCTCTGCAAATCAGCGCGGTAACGGAGGAGGAAGCCCTCACCTGGGCCTGTTCCCTGCTTGGAGAGCAAAAAACGGGCTGGACGCGCGGCACCTACCGCTACCGGGTCTATAAGAACGACGGCATAAAATACGTCACCGTGATCGACCAGGGGCGTGAACTGCTGCCCTGCTTCCGCATCCTGCTGATTTCCGGCATCGGGCTGATCGTGGGGATGATCGCCAGCTACATTGCCCTCATGTACATCGGCAAAAGGCTCTTTCAGCCCCTGGAGGAAGCGGACAGGAAGCAGAAGCGCTTTATCGCCAAGGCGGAAAAGGAATTCAAGGTGCCCCTTACCATCATTAACGCCAACACGGAGATCATGGAACGGGAGATGGGCGAAACGGAGCAGACCCAGTCCATCAACCGGCAGGTGAAGCAGATGATCGGCCTGGTCAAGAACCTGTCCACCGTGGGCGTGTTCGACGAAAAAGAGCTCACCATGCTCCAATGCGATCTGTCCGCCCTGGCCCAAGCGGCGGGGGACGCTGCGAAAGCCCGGTTTGAGGAAAAGGGTCTCAGGCTGACGATTGCAGCCGATCAGCCTGCGGCAGTCTTAGGCGACAGCGAAGCCATGAACGACCTGATCTCCGAGCTGCTGGACAACCAGCTCAAATTCGCCTCTGCCTGGGCGGAACTCAAGGTGGTGCAGAAGGACGGCCACAGCGTGATCACCGCATCCAATGATACGGCGCTTCCCAATGGCAATCTGGACCAGGCGTTCGACCGCTTCACAAGGCTTTCCAACGCCGGAGGCGTACCCGGCGTGGGCTTGGGCCTGAGCCACGTGAAGGAAATCGCGCGGGCTCACAACGGGCGGGTCAGCGCCAAGGCGGCGGATGGTGCATTTATCCTCCGCGTGATCCTGTAAGACGGGAGGCGGCAGTATGGCAGGACCCATCGTCGTGATGAAGCGCTATGAGCTGAAATACCTGCTGGACGGCGCGCAGACCGATTTTCTGGTAAAAAAGCTGGAGGGCCACATGAAGCTGGACCAATACGGCCGCACCTCCATCGCATCCTTATACTACGACACCCCCAATTATCAGCTGATCCGCACCTCGGTGGAAAAGCCCCCCTTCAAGGAAAAAATCCGTCTGCGCTCCTACGGATTGGCCACCCGGGAATCTCCCGTATTCCTGGAACTCAAGCGCAAGGCATACGGCATCGTGTATAAGCGCCGGGTGCAGACCACCATTCCCCTGGTGGAAAAGTTTTTCGCGGGCAGCGGCGATATCTGCGCCCCCGGGCAGATCAACCGGGAGATCACCTATTTTCGGGATTACTACCAGACGCTGGTGCCTGCCTGCCTGATCATTTACGACCGGGAAGCGTTCTTTGAGCCGGGTGGCGACCTGCGCCTGACCATCGATTATAACCCGCGCTACCGCACCGATCATTTGGACCTGACCTATTCCATGGACGGCCTTCCCCTTCGTCCGCCGGGACACACCATCCTGGAAATCAAGGTGCAGGAGGCCATGCCCCTGTGGCTGACCCATATTTTGGACGAAGGGCAGATTTACAAAAACAGCTTTTCCAAATACGGCGAAGCGTTCCGGCAGCAGCTGCTGAACGCCCGAAAAGCAGGATGACAGAAAGAGAGGCTTCTAAAAATGTTCGATTCTATTTATTCCGCTTCCGTCACTCCCAGCCAGTTTTTGATCATGGCTGCCGCTTCCCTGGTTTCCGGCATTCTTTTCTCCTGGCTCATGAGCTTCCGTATCCGCGCCAAGAGCCGCTTCTTCATCGTCACCTCCATCATGCCCTTCGTGGTGGGCATGGTGCTCACATTCGTCAGCGGGAACATCGGCGCGGCGGTGGGCTTCGGCGGCGCGCTGGCCCTGACCCGGTTCCGTTCCGCCCAGGGCAGCGCGGACGAGATCGCGGCCATCCTCATTGCCATGGCGGCCGGCGTGGCCTTCGGTATGGGCTATATCGCCTACGGCGTGCTGGCCTTGGCGGCTATGGGCGTCATTTTCCTGGCGCTGTCCAGCGTCAAGCTGTTCGACCACGCCTCCATGCAGGAGGACAAGCTGCTGAGAATCACCATCCCCGAATCCCTGGATTACGCCCGGGTGTTCGACGATACCTTCGCCCACTATCTCAAGAGCGTTGAAAACGCGGGAGTCAAAACCACCGGCATGGGCAGCATGTTCCGCCTGTCCTTCAAGATCAGGATGAAGAACCCCGCCGAGGAAAAGGAACTGATCGACGAACTGCGCACCAAGAACGGCAACCTGGAGATTTCCATCCTGCCCTACGCCGAACCTCAGAATCAGCTGTAATATCCAAAGCATATTGCAACAGCCATACCCATTTGCCGGCATGGCTGTTTGACTGCTCGTGTCTTACGAGTTCACTTCCGAAGAAGCCGTCACGAAGGTATACGCGGCGGTCAGGACACGGCGGGCGCCTTCGTGCTCGAAATAGGGCAGCGCTTCCCGGTAAGGCAGCAGCAGGACGCGCCGGATCTCGCTGGGGCGTGGCGTGAGCGGTTCATTTTCAAATTCTGCCAGGAAATAGACCACCCGCTTTCTCGTGCCTGGCTTTTCTGCCAGATCATATTCGTCCTCCTGCCGGAAGCCGGGCAGGAAGCGGGGCCGCAGGCCGATTTCCTCTTCGATTTCCCGCCGGGCCGTTTCCATTTCCGTTTCGGAGCCCTCCATGTGCCCCTTGGGGAAGCTGTACGCTCCCGCCATTTCCTGTACGATGACAAACAAAGGTTCCCCGTTCTGCCATTTGAATACGATGGCTCCGCAGGAATATTCCCAATTCATGGATTGATGCCGCCTTTCAAGTTTTTTTCAGTATAACATGAATATGGAGGATTGCAAAGCCCTTATCAGCCTTGAAATGAAAATCCATTTATTGTATAATGCAGATGAGCCGGCGCACGTGAAGCGCGGCTTGCATCCATGGGAACAACGCGTTATAGAGAGGAGGCGCACACGCTTATGCGTTGGCATATCGTCGCAGACACCAGCTGTGATTTGTTCAGCCTGCCAGTTGAAACGCCGGACGCTGATTTTTCCACCATCCCTTTTTCCATCCGCATCGGCGGTACGGAGTATATTGATAACGAGGATATTTCCATCGAAACCATGCTCATGGCCAATGAAAACCACCGGGAAGCCGCGCACACGGCGTGCCCCGGACCTCAGGACTGGCTGGAGAAATTCGCGCCTGAAGGCCCGGTGCTGGCTTTTACTATTTCCAGCAATTTATCCGGCAGCTACAACAGCGCGTGTACAGCCCGGAATATGATCCTGGAGGAGAAGCCGGAAAAGCAAATCGCGGTGATCGATACCAAGGCCACTGGGCCGGAAACGGTGCTCATCATCCGCAAGGCATGCGAAATGATCAACAGCGGCGCGGCGTTTGATCAGATCGTGCAGGCGCTGAATGAAACCGCGGAAAAAACCCATATCATCTTTGCCCTGTCCTCCTATCATAATCTGATCAAGAACGGGCGGGTCAACCGTCTGGTGGGCCTGCTGGCCGGACACCTGGGCTTCTGGGGCATCGGAATCGGGGACGATCACGGCGAAATCGCCATGCGCGGCAAGGCCAGGGGCCAAAAGAACATGATCCGCTTTATGGCGGAGGAGATCCGCAAAATCGGCCTGGCGGGAAAGGAAATCGTCATTTCCCATTGCCAGAACGAGGAAGCCGCGCGGCAGCTCAAGGATGCGCTGCTAAACGCCTTCCAGCAGGTGAAGGTGGATATTCTGGCCACCCGGGGCCTGGATAGCTTCTATGCCGAACGCCACGGACTGATCGTGGGATTCTGACGGCTTTTGTAAACAGAAATCGCCATACCGGACGCGGTATGGCGATTTCTGTTATTCGGCGAACAGTTCAGGGAAAACGCTCGGCCCCCAAGACTGTTGAATCTTCGGATATGATAAGAACCCATTCCGGCGTCCGGCCTGTTGATCCAGCTGAGCGGGAGAAGCGCGGCGGCAGTTTGCCGTTCTTCTGAAGCAGCAGCGTGCGCTTTCGCTGTCGGGTTTATCGGGTCACGTTTTTGATCCACTTATCGCCCCGCAGGCGCAGGAAGGCGATGAGCCATTTGAAACACTGATCGATGCGGGTGCAGAAATAGATGGCGGCCAGGGGCCAATGGAACACGAAAGCCGCTAAAGCGGCGGTGGGCAGCACCACCAGCCAGCCGCAGATCATATCCACCAGCATCACGAACCGGCTGTCCCCGGCTCCGCGGTTGATGCCGATGAAGCAGGAGGCGTGGTAGCTGGTGCCAAGCAGGGTAAAGGAGCAAATGCCGATCATCTTTGCCGCTAAGGCGAAGGTGTTTTCATCCAGATTGTAGAGGGATACGAAGGGCTTGCGCAGCAGGAACACCAACGCGCTCATGACAGCGCCGATACAAAGGAACATGATCTGAATGGTGCCCGCGTATTCCCGCACACGCTTGTAATCCTTTTCGCCCACGGCCTTGCCCACCACCACGCAGGCGCCGCCCGCTAAGGCGAAGGTGAACATGGTGCCCAGGTTCATCATCATGTCGGTTACGGAGGTGGCGTCGATCATCATTTTGCCCATCTGGCCCAGGATCACGGCCTTGAGCAGGTTCACCAGGGCCCATTGGGCGTCAGTCAGGCCCACGGGCAGGCCGTAGCGGGCGTAATCCTGCCATGCCCAGCCCTCGCTTTTCGTCAGGTCCCTGGGCGCGATTGGCAGGGCTTTCTGCACCCGGAAGAAATAGATCCACACCAGAGCCGCTTCCAGGAGCCGGGCAATTACCGTAGCGATGGCCGCGCCGGTCACGCCCAAGGCGGGCAGGCCTAAATGCCCGAAAATCAGAACATAGTTCAGCCCAATATTGGCGAACAGGGAAAGAACGGTGGTGTACAGCGTCACCCGCACCACTTCCACGCCTTTCAGCATGCCCACCATGGCGCTGGTGAACGCCAAAGGCAGGTAACTGAAGCAAACGATAGGCAGGTAGTTCATCGCCAGATCGATCACCGCCGTTTCCCCGCTGTTGATCACCAGCCCTAACAGCGCTCGGGGAAACAGCCGCACCAGGGCGATGGCCAACAGGGCGAACAGCACGCAGACCGTAAACGACACGGCACACACCGTACGGATGCGTTTTTCATCCTTTTTGCCCCAGTACTGGCTGATCAGCACGATGGCCCCCGTGGAAAGCCCGGTGAGGGCCGCGGTGACAAACGTGGTGACGGCGTTGCTCTGGGCCACGGCAGACAGGGCGTTGCCTCCCGTGCGCGTCACCATCACGTTGTCCGCCATCACCACCAGAAGGTTCACCGCGCTCTGAAAAGCCGCGGGAAGCGATAAGCGCAGGATCGTCTGATAAAACTTTTTGTCCCGTACCATAGCGGTCATACTCCCTTTTTCTGCTGTGTTTTGCATGTTATCATATTCGGCAGGGAACGTCAAGACGGCAGAAAAAACTGCCCCACATGCCGTGAGGCAGTTCTTTTTATAGTGCGCGGAGCCTGGCCTCAGATACGGCGCAGGCAGGTTTTGCGGATGTAGCCCATTTTATTATCCTTGGGGCATTCCACCAGGCAGAACACATCGTCGATATCCCAATCGATCACGCGCACCCATTCGCCGTTATCGTGGCGGCCGCGGTTCATGCCGTAGATGTCGCTGGGCTCGCTGTACAGGTAGCAGTAGCCGTAAGGATCGGTGCTGTCCACCACGGCGTAGAAGTCCAGGGGCTTGTAGTCTTTTTCCTGCACCAGAGCGGTCTTGTGCATATAGCCGTTCTTTTTGGTGCGTTCGCTGTAAACGGCGGCATAGTCTTCGCTGGCGTCCCAATCTACGATCTGGATATATTCGCCATTGGTATACTTGCCCAGATTGCGGCCGTTGATGTCGCTGGGTTTATCGTAGAGATAGCTGTAGCCTTCCGGGTCGATGCTGTACACACGATAGCGGGTGCGCTTGACCGTATCGCCGTAGGGCTGCAGGGCGTAATCGTGGATATAGCCCGTTTTGCCATTGGAGCAGACCACAAAATAATAGCCGTAGCTTTGCTCGTAGCTGATCACCTTCACGATTTCGCCGTTTTCATGCTTGCCCAGGTTGCGGCCGTTTACGTCGCTGGGTTTATCGTACAGGTAGCAGTAGCCGTTGGGCTCAAAGCTTTCCACCACGTATTGGGGCAGGTCGTCCGAGTAACTGTAAGCCTGGGCCAGGGCCTGAGGCGCCAGGGTCAGCAGCAGCGCACAGAGCAGCGCCCACGAAATCAGCCTTCTTTTCATGTTTGTATCTCCCTTCCAGTTTTCTGTCTTCACTATGTATACGAAATGAAACTGCAAAAACCTGCCTGTTTCAGAAATTATTTCCTGCGGCGGGCAAAATTTCCGCCCGACGCAGGGCTTCCAGCAGATTCTTGGCACATTTTTCATACGTCCGCTCATCGCCGCCGTAAGGGTCGGGGATGGGCGGCCAGAGCACACTCACTTTGCGGGAGTATTGGGGAAACATCATGTTCAGCATCGCTTCGTGGGCTTCGGTCATCACCCACACGGCTTCCGCTTCTCCCAGCAGGGCTTCATCTACCGTGCGCGCCCGGTGGCCGGTGAGGTCAGCCCCGTAAAGACGGGCAGCGCGGATGGCCTGAGGCGACGCGGGTGCGCCGGGCAAGGCGTGCAGCCCTGCGGATTGGGCGTCCACCCCCGCGGCCCGGGCCAAGGCGCAGGCCATGGGACTGCGGCAGGTGTTGCCGGTACAAACAAACAAGATCATCGTATCACACCATTACGATTTTCAAATTGGAATTTGACGGCAGCGTTGAGAGTTAAGAGTTGAGAGTTGAGATATTATAGTGTCTATCAATAGGCGGCTACAGTTGGCCAACTATATAAATCTCCACTCTCAACTCTCAACTCTTAACTCTCTCCTCCGTAAATCCCAGGTTATGTCACACCCATCCAACAAAATCACGCGCGGCGTCCTGGATGAAGCGTTCAAAGGCGGGCACGTCGGTATGGTTGGAAGCGAAGCACAGGACCAGCGGATGTTCCGCGTACACGATGCCCACGTCGTGGGTGATACCGTCGTCCTCGCCGGTCTTGTGGGCGATTTCCAAGTCGTCAAGGAAAAAGGGCATTTTGCCGTTGAGCCGCTGGTCCCGGAGGATACCCAGCATTTCCGCGTCGGCTTCGGGGGACACGCATTCCCCTTTGTACAGCATTTCCAGCAGTTGGCCCATTTCCTCTGCTGTGATTGTGTTTTCAAGACCCCTTGCGGAAGCCTCCGAATCGAACAGCAGGCGGCGCAGGGTGGATTTTTCCAGGCCCAGCTTGCGCATCCCGGCGTTTACGTTTTCCATACCCAAGCGCTCGATCAGGATATTGGTGGCGGTGTTGTCGCTGACGATGATCATGAGCACGCACAGGTCCCGGAGCGTGACGGTGAGGCCGTCGTGCAGGTAGGTCAGCGCTCCGCAGGAGGGCATTTTCTGCTCCGGGCGGATGGACACGCTTTCATCCATGGATAGTAAGCCGTCCCGGGCCTGTCTGAATGCTTCCACCAAGATTGGCAGCTTGATCACGCTGGCCGCCACCAGGGGGGTATCCGCCTGATAAGCCCATTTTTCATCGGTGGTCAGGTCCTTGCCGTAAACGCTGATTTCGCCCGGAAGCGCCGTCATGCGGGGCAAAAGGGAGCGCAGGAAGTCCGTAAATCCTTCTTTCATAGCAGCCTTTGGCCAAGGTATTGAAAAGGATGCTTTCGGTCAGAGAAAGAGTTGAGAGTGAAGAGTTGAGATATTTATTTAGTCGATCAAACAGGATTCTCTTGAGACATTATATCATCTCAACTCTCAACTCTCCGCTCTCAACTCTGACTTCAAGCGCCCCTTCCTTACCCTGCTGAATACCGGCCTTTCTTAAATTTTCAGCACAGCCTTCGCGATGGTAAAGTAAATGAACAGCGAGCTCATATCCACCACGGTGGTGATCATGGGGCTGGCCATCAGGGCGGGGTCAAGCCCCAAGCGCTTGGCCAGCATGGGCATGGCGCAGCCCAAGGCTTTCGCCAGCATGATGGTGCAGAACAGGGCGGCAGATACCACGAAGGATACCGACCATTCTGCGCCGTTGATGAACCGCACCCGGCAAAGCGTGAAAGCGAACAGCACCGCGCCTACGATCAGGGCCACCCGGAATTCCTTCCACAGGGCCTTGAAAAAGTCTTTCAAGGTGATCTGGCCCAGAGACAGGCCGCGGATCACCAGGGTGGAGCTCTGGGCGCCGCAGTTGCCGCCCGTATCCATCAGCATGGGGATGCAGGCGGTGAGGATGATGCCCACCGTTGCGTTGCTGCTTAATACGTCCTCAAAGTGGGTGATGATCATGCCGGTGAAAATGGCGATCACGGCCATGAGCAGCAGCCAGGGGATACGGTTCAGCGCCAGCTTGAAGGGGGACGTTTTCAGATATTCGTCCTCCGACGGCGTCAAGGCGGCCATCTTTTCGAAGTCTTCCGTGGTCTCTTCTTCGATGACGTCCATGATGTCGTCGGCGGTGATGATACCAACCAGACGGTCTTCCTTATCCACCACGGGTATCGCCATCAAGTCGTAATGGCGCACCACCTCGGCCACCTTTTCCTGGTCATCTAAGGTATGCACGCATACGGGATTGCGGTCCATGATGTCGGACAGCACCGTGTCCTCGCTGGCAAGGATCATTTTCCTTAGCGCCAGGGTGCCGATCAGGTGATGGGTGCTGTCAACGATATACAGGGTATAAATGGTTTCCTTATCCAGACCCTCGCGCCGGATGATCTCCATGGCTCCCCGAACGGTGACGTCGCTGAAGAATTCCAGGTACTCGATGGTCATCAGGGAACCGGCGGAATATTCAGGATAACGCAGGAATTGGTTGATCAGATTGCGCTTTTCCGTGTCGGTGGTCTGCAATACGCGCCGCACCACGCTGGAGGGCATTTCCTCCAGGAAGTCCACCGCGTCGTCCAGGAACATATCGTCGATCAGGGCGCGGATCTCCTGATCGCCGATGGATTCGATCAGCGTCTGTTTCTGTTCGTCGGACATATAGCTGAATACGTCCGCCGAAATATCCTTGGGCAGGATGCGGAACACCAGCAGCAGTTTTTCCTTGTCCAGCCCTTCCATGTATTGGGCGATGTCCACCTCGTTGAGCATCATCATCGCCCCGCGAAGCTCGCCGTGGCGGCCCTTTTCCAGCAGGTCGTTCAGGCGTTTCTGAATGGCTTCCCATTCCATGGGATTCACCTCCCCTATTCTTTTGAACTCGCCGGTTTTTCAGTTGAAATCATCACACGCAAAAAAGCCCTCTGTTTGCGTGGCTTTCCTGATCCTACGACGTTCAGCGATGCAAGAGGGGGACGAACCGAATTATGAATGACGCGCCAATGAGCGCGCCGTCCACGATCGCGGCACGCCTTCGCTCATCGTGCATCTCTCGCCGTCGCCCATTGACTGTCACCTCCCTGTGTATTTCTGCTTCCAGTATATGCCCAAATCAGCGGCTTGTCAACAAGAGAACGGACAGCAAAATCAAATCGTAATAAAACTGCAACATTCCCAATTTTATCTGAGCGCACAGGGGACGGTTCTTTGTGCTAAATCTCTACACATAGAACCGTCCCCTGTGCATTTGCCTTCTATCTTCCATCATTATTTGAGAACACAAGAGAGCACAAGGGACGGTTCTCTGTGCTCGTTTTCTGCACGCAAAAACCGTCCCCTGTGCGCTTTTTATTGTGGAATACCCGCTTTTCTTTCCTTCTTATTTTCATACATCGCCTTATCGGCAAGCTCCAGGCTTTCTTCAATGGTCAAAGGGGCGTCCGCGGTGGAAACCGCGCTGCCAAAGCTGACGCCCAGGCGGTACGGAAGCTGCTGCCGCATGGCGATTCTCTCCAATTCCTGATTGATCTCCTTTCCCCGTTTTTCCCAGATACCATCGTCCGTATCATGGGACAGGATCAGGAATTCATCCCCGCCGTAGCGGATGATCAGGTCCGCCGCCCCCGCGGACTGACGGATCACCCCGGCTACGATGGAAATTGCGTTGTTGCCAGCCAGATGACCGAATTGATCATTGATGATCTTGAGCCCGTCGATATCCAGGAGCGCGGTGGAATAGCCCTCCGCCGACGACGCATATTCATCGCGCCGGCGTTTGAGCGCAAACCGGTTCTGCAGGCCGGTAAGCTGATCCTGCATGTGCAGCCGGTCCAATTCAGCGATGTTGCTTTTCAGGATCATGTGCCGGTGCAGGTTTTCGATGCTGCTGCCGATGCTGTCCTGGCAGATCCTGTAATGGTAGTTATCCACGGGCAGCATTTCATTCAGGAACACCATATAGCCATAGGAGCGGTTGATGTAATGGATCGGCAGGAACAGAAACGTATCCCCGGCCTGCGGCTGGACTGGAACAAGCCGCTCCAGCGCGAAGGAAGCGCCTTCCATTTCGCCCGTTCTCTCGGAGTCTCCGGCGAGGACCACCATCCTGTCATGATACGGGGCGTCTTCGGGGGCGCTTGCGTCCTCCCGGTCGCTTTCGATATAGGACAAATCATTTTCATTCAGGCAGCAGAAATAGGACGGGCAGCCGATGCCCAGCATCATTTTTCGGATGTTGGACGCCAGCTGCGAAAGGGATTCAACATCCTCCAGCGCATTATTGAACTGCATCATGCCGCCGATCTGCTTGGCGGCTTCCACCTTATTGATCACGAGCCGCCGGAAAACATCGGCCCTTTCGCCGCGCACCAGGGAAGCGGACGCGCAGCCGCAGCTGTCCAGACAGCAGACTTCTCCGGGATAGGTGTTCTCCTGGCTGATTTCCGCGCCTTTCAGCATCTGGTCCATCAGTTCACAGGCAAGCCCGGCGGCCTTTCCATCCATCCGGTCGATGCCGGTGATCCCCGGAGACCAGGCAATGCTGTTGCCGCTGCAGTTTACCGAGCAGAGCTGCAGATCGTCCGGCACGCGCACGCCCCGGTCCTCAAGCTCCATGCACAGCCCAAAGGCGCATACGTCATGAATGCAGACTACGGCCTGCGCGTCCTTCATTACGCCCCGTTCGTCATATTGATCATAAAGTTCGCGCCCGCTCTGGAAGGAAACAGCCGTTGTCAGCACCCGGCGTTCATCAAAGGGAAGCCCGTGCTTCGACAGGACCTTGCGGTAAACCTCCAGCATGTTCTCGGAAATGACGCGGTTTCCGTGACTGAGCGCCAGGTTGATCCGTGAACATCCATGCGTCAGGATCAGGTGCTCCAGCAGGTCCACTCCGGCGGTTTTGATTTCCAGATGCAGGCTGGGCACGTGGGGGATTTTCAGGTTGATGCCCAGCACGGGGATCCCGCGCTTTTTCAGCATGGCGGTGATCCGCTCCGCCAGTTCATTACTGCCAAGATTCGCTTCCAGGATACAGCCGTCGATATCGGCGGTCTCCAGAAGACGGTAAATCGCCGGTTCTCCCTGAGAAAAGTCCATGCCATCGGCATATACGCCGTAGCTTGTGATCACATAGAGCGCGTAGCCTTCCAGCTCGGCAAGCCTGCGGCGCATGGCGCGGATGGTATTTCCGTGCCGTTCAAAATTAGAACCGCAGGTCACCAGCGCAATCTTTTTCACTGCCTTCATTCTTCATCATTCCTTCAAAACCAAGCGTGCTATGCGGCAGCGCATCCATCTGTCCCGTTTTTGTCATAAATCTTGTTTTGGTTCATTCTTTCGTGGATTACTTTACCATTCATAGCGGGAATTGTCCACAGGAGTTTTCCTGATACAGGAAATTATTTATAAATTTATTGATCTTTTACTGTTCGATATGGCCGCAGCCGTTCAGTTTTGCCAGGCGGCGAATGGTGCTTTCAAGGGCGGCGGTCAGCTTCTTCGTCTGCCTTACACCGTCCTCATACCAAATATTCCTGACGGTCAGCGTGCCCGTTTTCCTGTCCGCCGCGGCTTCTATGCGGCCAATGAACCGGCTTCCCCAGAGCATGGGCAGAACATAGTACCCATACTTTCGTTTCTCCGCCGGCGTGTAAATTTCCCAGGAATACCGATAATCCCAGAGAGCCTCGATCAGCTTCCTATCCCATAGCATGGGATCAAGAGGGGCAAGGAATTCCAAGCGCGGTTTTGTGTCGATGGTTCCGGCCGTCACGGCTTCCAAGCGCGTCAGATCGCCAGAGAGCATATACAGGGGAGAGCGGATTTCCTCCACCTGTACGGGCGCAATGCTTCCCGCCTTCTCCAGGATTTCAAAGGCCTGATTCCGCTGTTCATTGTTCATGGGGATGCCCAGCCAGGCGTCGGACCGCCGGTTCCACAGCAGGCCGACGGCCCCGATGCGCCGCCGGATACGCCATTGGAGGAAGGACGCTTCGTCCGGGCAGGGGTTTTCCGCTGTCAGCAGCGCCTGGCTCAAATGCCTGTCCGCCAGATCATAAAATTTTCTGGAACCGCTCTTATGGTGGATAATCAGCACGCCGTCGGTGTACAGCTGCTCCAGCACCGACCGCGCGGCTTGGGACTGTCCGCTCCAGTTTCCGCTCCAATGCATGGAAGAGTGCCAGAAAACGGTTCCTTCCATGGGCAGGGTGTCGCTGCTGACAGGGCCGTGTTCTCGGATATAGGCAATGGCCTGTTGTTCCAGTTCCGGGATGCCCGCGAAGGACGCTCCGTGGATTTTGCTCTTTTCCCGATAGCTTGAAAAATAAGGCCAGTCCTCGCTGGCCCAGATAGCCAGCTCTTTGTCGCTGTAATCCATAAGCAATCGGTCTTTGTACAGCAGGTCGGAAAGCGTTTGTTTGGTAAAGCCCTTTACGCGGCTCTGCAGGGTCAGTTCCGCGTTTTTTCCGCACACGTCCACCGGGTCATACTGGATGCAGCCCGCCTGACGGATATATTGGTACGCGCCGTCTTTTCCCACAAAGCGATAACGCCCCAGCAAGCCCTGCTTGCTGAGGATAAACTGCCTTGCCTGTTCCCGCGTGACCGTCAGCATTTTTCAGCGCCTCTCGCATAAGCAATAATCTGCGCACAATGGCAAAAAGACTGAAAACCTTTATGGCTTTCTTGGAAGGGGGTCTGGGGGAAACCGCTCTTTGGCCTCCAAAGAACGGTTTCCCCCAGAAATCTCCTCTATTTTACGTCTCCATCACCAGTTCCACCGGGCAATGGTCGGAGCCGAAGATTTCCGGATGGATGCAGGCGGAAATCAGGCGGGGAGTGAGGGCCTGGGACACGATGAAATAATCGATGCGCCAGCCCGCGTTGTTTTCCCGGGCGTGGAAGCGGTAGCTCCACCAACTGTAAGCGCCGGTTAAGTCCGGGTGGAAATAGCGGAAGGTGTCCACAAAACCGCTGGCCAGCAGGGCGGTCATTTTGTCCCGTTCCTCCTGGGTGAAGCCCGCGTTGCGGATATTGGATTTGGGGTTTTTGATGTCGATTTCCTTGTGGGCCACGTTCAGGTCGCCGCAGAATACCACGGGCTTGTCCTTTTCCAGCCCTTTCAAATAGGCCAGAAAATCGTCCTCCCATTGCATGCGGTAGGGCAGGCGGGCCAGACCGTCCTGGGAATTAGGGGTGTAAACGGTGATGAAATAAAAGTCCGGGAATTCCAGGGTGATCACCCGGCCTTCATGGTCGTGCTCTTCCACGCCGATGCCGTATTTGACGGACAGCGGCTCCTGCCGGGTGAAGACCGCCGTGCCGGAATAGCCTTTCTTTTCGGCGTAGTTCCAATATTGATGATACCCTGGCAGTTCCAACGCCGCCTGCCCGGCTTGCAGCTTGGTTTCCTGGAGGCAGAAAATATCCGCGTCCAAGGCGCTGAACGCATCCAGAAACCCTTTGCCCATGGCGGCTCGCAGGCCGTTCACGTTCCACGAAATCAGCTTCATTCTCTTGACCTCCGCATTCGTGAGTTGTTGACCATTTAATGGACATCTAAAGTTACATAAATATGGAAAGTGTTCTTCCACTCCCGATCACGCTTCCCGCTATTGGCTGAGCGCGAGGCAGTATTCTTCCAGCGTCCATCCCCGGTCCCGGATCAGCTTCGCTGCTTCCTCGCCCACATAGCGGTAATGCCAGGGCTCGTAGGCGATGCCCGTGATTTGCTCCTTGCCCTTGGGGTAGCGCAGGATGAATCCATAATCCCAGCAATGCTCGGACAGCCATTGAAACTGGGGCGTTGCTTCAAAATCCCCGCCGCTTCGGGCGGTCACATCAAAGGCAAGCCCTGTTTCATGCTCGCTGCATCCGGGAGGCTGGGCCGTGCCGTCCTGCTGCTCGGCGTACAGCTCTGCCTGCTTTTCCCGGCTGCGGTAACCGCTGGTGAGGATGAAGCCGTTCATGTCCTCGTCCTCCGCCTGCTTGAACATGCGGTTCGCCGCCTCGAAGGTTTCCCGGGTCAAAAAAATATCGCTGCGTGCCAACAGGAAATGCCGCTTCTGTTCGTACAGGTTCACCAGGTCCTGAGGTTCCGCGTCCGATTGCAGCGGATTGGCCGCGTTCACCAGCGGGATGCCCGTGCGGTTTTCGATCCTGCCTGACGCAGCGGGCACAGCCTCCGTCTGCCTGGGCTTTGCTGACAGAAAGATCCCCGCCAGGATGAGCGCGCCTAACAGGATCAGCCCGATCAGCGCTTTCATTCTTCGCATTTGTGTATCCTTTCTTGATGAACGCTTTAAGTCACAACGCACCGAGGGCCTCTGCAGCCCTCGCGCACCTGCACCAGGAGGTTTCACCTCCTGGACCTCTTACCCGGAAGCTGCATGAAAGGAAAAATGAAGCTGGCTCCCGGTGAAGCAAAGAAGGATACGGAAGAGTGACTTGACGCCGTTGTGCTTCTGGCCAGGCGTCCTTTGGACGCTAACCCGGATGCTTTGCATCCGGGGAAAGCCAGGGAATAATCCGCAGGGGAAAGTGAGCTTTCCCCCTCGGATTTTCCCAGGCTTTCGATGGGCCAGAAGCCTTCAAACTTTTCGTAACCCCAGCGCAGCAGGCGGAGGTTGTTGATTTGTCCCAACAAGTATGATCGCCAGTTGCGGGTCCAGGGCGGTCACCGCCCTGGTGGGGTGCGGGGCAAAGCCCCGCCGGTCTCCATTGTTACTGAAAGTGTTCTTTACGTTTTTTTGCTCCAGCGAACTGCTTCCATCTCCGGCGCGGCTTTCCGCAGGGCCTTTTTGGGATTCACCTGCACGGGATGGCCGCACAAAAGCAGCATAGGCAGATCGCTTTTGCTGTCGCCGTAGGCAAAGGAAGAAGCAAAGTCCGCTTCCAGGCCCTGTTCCCGAAGCCAGGCTTCGATGCGGCGGGGCTTTTCCCCTCCCCGGCAGTTTTTGCCCACTGTACCGTCGGGAAGCAAAGGCGTTGCCAGCAGGGCGGAAATGCTCAGGGCGTCGGCCACGAATCGCATATAATTGTCCGTGGACGCGGTGACGATGACGGGCATCCGGCCCGCTTGCCGGTGAGAAGCAATGCATGCCTTTGCCTGGGGATAGAGCCGGGGCAGCAGACAATCCTGCACAAAGGCCCGGTCCAGGGCTTCCCGGTCCGCTGGGGACAGGCGCATCCGAAAGCGCAGAGCGGCGTTTTTGCTGTACACTGCGTCCGTCAGGCCCAGCACATAGCGCGCCGCCGCCAGCAGCGCCTTGAAAAACTCCCTTCGGGACATGATCCCCCGTTTCCGGGCGTACCGTACGAAAGCGGCGATGCTGTCGCCGGGGATCATGGTGCCATCGAAGTCAAAAAAAGCGAATGTCTTCTTTTCCATACGTGCACATTGTAAAGGTTTATCGTATTCCCCATTTGCGGTTTTCTTGGAAGGGGGTCTGGGGGGAACCATTCTTTTGCCTCAAAAGAATGGTTCCCCCCAGTAATACTCTGGTTTTTACTTCGCCATGGCCTGGGTCAGTTCCCAGCCCCAGTTGATTTCGTTCTGGTGGCTGACGGCGTAGGGGCCGGTCTGTTCCGCCTCGGACATGACGCGGGGGAAGTGGAGGCAGATATGGCCTTCCAGATCGTTGTTGGGGGTATGGTCCACCTCGTGGCCATGGCTGTGGATGGAACCGATATACACCTGTCCGTCGGGGAAGATGACCCACACATACTTGGGCGTCCAGGTGTTCACGCCCACCATCTGGTTAAGAATGGCGGTATCCGCCGCGGTGGGCGTTTCGGAATCGGCGTGCTTGCCGAAGGAGAACATGTGCAGGTTAAAGTGCAGGCCGCTGTCAGGATCGTAGATCACCACGTCGGGCATCTTGCGGGCGATGTCGCGGATGACGGAAAACCAGTTGGCGTACTGGACCTGGGACGCGGCGGGAGCGGTAAAGCTGGTATTCGAGGAAGTATTATTGGCAGTATTGGTGCTGGGCAGCCCCGCGATGCCGGAGGCGGGCACGGCGCTGCTGGAGCTTAACCGGTTCAGGGTCATGGTACCCGCGATGCCGTCTGCCGTCAGGCCGTTGTTTCTCTGGAAGTCCGCCACGGCGTTCACGGTCTTGGGGCCGTAAATACCATCCGCCGCCGACAGATAGCCCAATTGCACCAAGCGCTGCTGCAAAGCTTTCACCGCCGATCCGGAATCGCCTCGCTGCAGGAGCTTGGCGTTGATGGTGACCACAGTGGTGGCGGCGGCGGAAGGTTTGGGGGTGGCAGTCGGCGTGGGAGTGGCGGTGGCAGCGGAAACCGCCGTGCCGCTGACATAGAGCTTTTCCAGGGTCTGGCTGCCTGCCACGCCGTCAGCGGTGAGGCCGTTGTTTTTCTGGAACTTCTTCACGGCCTCGGCGGTGGCGCTGCCATACTCTCCGTCCACCGTGCCGTTATAGTAGCCCAGGGCCTGCAGCCGGGTTTGCAGGGCGGAAACCAGCTCGCCGCGGCTGCCGGTTTTCAGGGTCTGCTGGGTGGGATAGGCGGTGCCGACCACGATGGGTGTGGGCGATACCGACACCACAGGCGCTGCGGTGAACGCGGGAACGGCGGAGGCGGCGTACAGGGCCTGCTGGGTAGCCAGCCCGGCCACACCGTCCACCGTGAGGCCGTTCTTCCGCTGGAATTCTTTCACGGCGGCGATCTCATCGCTGTCGTACACCCCGTCGGCGGTACAGGTATAATAGCCCAGATCCATCAGCCGGTTCTGGAGCCGGGTCACCTCCAGGCCCCTGACGTCGTTTTTCAGGACCACCACGTTCTGCGCAGTCAGGGGCGTAGCGGTAGCGGCGGGCGCGGCGGTGATTTCAGGTCCGGGGGTGGCGGTGGCTGCCAGCAGGTTCAGCAGCTGCAGGGTCTTTTTGCCCGCGATGCCGTCCACGGTCAGGTGATGGGCGCTTTGAAATTTCTTTACCGCGTTCTGGGTGGCGGTATCGTAAACGCCGGTGGGTTCAGCGGTGTAAAAGCCCAGGGATTTTAAGGTGTTCTGCAAGTCGGTCACCTGCCAGCCCTTATCCCCCGCGCTGAATTCCTCCACCGGGAAATTGGGCAGGATGCTCACGCTGACTTTTTTACCTTTGGCGTTTAGCGGCTTTCCCTCGAAGATCAGCTTCTGCACCTCGGGGGAAGCGATGCCGTCCTGCCGGATGCCGTTCTTTTTCTGAAACGCTTTCAGCGCCGCCACGGTGCCGGCTCCGAAGCTCCCGTCCGCATCGCCGGAATAGAAATCCAGTTCCTTCAGCGCTTCCTGGAGCACGGTCACGTTTTTGCCCGTGCTGCCGTTCTGCAAATAAGCGTAATGCTGTTGGGCTTCGCTGTCAGCAGACAGGGCTGTGCCAGGGGCGTACTGGGCGGGCACCAAAGCGTAATCCGACACGATGTAGCCTGTATAGGTTTTATATGTAATATGCAGGTAATCCCCTGAAATATCCAGCACTTTGATCTCCGCGCCTTTGGGCACGGTCGTCAGGCGCTGGGCGGAAGAGGATGCAGCCTTGCGCAGGTTCACGGAGGAGGTGGTATAGGTGGTAAAAGGGAAGATGGCCTCCGCGTTCACGGGGGGATTGGTGGGGATGGGAGTGGGCGTGGCGGTGGGCTTGGGAGTGGCTGTGGCGTTCGCGCTGATGGCCGTGTCGGCGTACAGCGCCGCTTGGGTGGCTGCGTCCGCCTTACCGGTCTGGGTGAGGCCGTTCTTTTTCTGGAAATTTTTGATGGCTGTCACTGTGCCGCTGCCCGCGACGCCGTCCACTGTGCCGGTATAATAACCCAATTCCTTGAGCCTTGTTTGCAGCCGGGTCACCGCGTCGCCCTTGCTGCCGGAAGAAATCGCCACGCCTTCCAGGGGCGACACTGTTTTTACAGTAGTTGCCGTGCCCTTGCTGTTTTTGGGTTTTCCTTCATACAGCAGGGTTTGCGCCACGGCGTCTGCCGTGCCGGTTTCGGTGAGGCCGTTAGCCTTCTGGAAGGCGACGACCGCGCTGCGGGTGCCGGACCCGAAGCTGCCGTCCAATGCGCCGGTATAAAAGCCCAGTTCTTTCAGGGCGCTTTGCAGCGCTTTCACCGCGTCCCCCTGGCTGCCGGAATAGAGCAGGGGATAGGCGGAGGATGCGCCTGAATCGGGCGCGGGGGAAACTGCGGGCAGGTTCACGCCCCCGTTCACCGCGTTCAGATACTGTTTCAGAGCGTAGCCCTGCACGCCCTCATAAACGGCGATATAATAGCTGCCGCTATCTCCGGTGATCACCACCATGTCCCCCGACGGGATGGTGCACAGCACCGTGGCGGAATTATTGGGCTGCTGGCGCAGGCGCAGGGCGGACGTGGTATAGGCCATGAAGGGATAGGTTTCTCCCAGCGCGGGCACGGCCCCCAGCAGCAGCGCGGCGGCAGTCAGCAAAGCGCAGACGCGGCGAAGAAAAACAGTACGCATGGTCTGATCCTCCGTACAGCGGCGCGCGAAAAACGCGCCGGAATCCTTTTTGACACAGAAAATGAGATATGATCCCAAGTCTATTTTATTTCAATTTTGTAACAATGTCAAGAATTAAACAACAAATATGCAATATATCGGAAACAAATTCGTCCAATTTTTAACAGAAAAACCGCCGGAAAACTCCGGCGGCCTTATTCATAGTAGGAGGGATTACATTTTAACTAAAGGTCAGATTTCCTCCTTGGACGCCACCCGGTCGAACAGCTTGAGCACTTCCCCGTTGGGTTCTTTGCCCGCCAGAGAAATTGCAACCGCAGCCACTAAGCCGCACAGGAAGCCGGGCACGATCTCATACACGCCCGTGGAACTCATGAAAGCCAGCCATGCGATATCCACCACAGCGCCGGTAACGATACCTGCCACGGCGCCGCCGAAGGTAAGCCTGCGCCAGAACAGGGAGAGCAGTATCACGGGGCCGAAGGCCGCGCCAAACACGCCCCAGGCGTTGGAAACCAGGTTCATGATGCTGCCGCTGTCGGGGTTGGAGGCGATCAGCAGCGCCACGATGGCAACCGCCAGCACCACCAGCCGCCCGGCCCAGAGCATTTCTTTGTCGCCGGCCTTGTTTTTGCGAATGACGGGCTTATACACGTCGCTGGCAAAGGCGGAGGCGCTGGAAAGCAGCTGGCTGTCCGCCGTGGACATGGACGCCGCCAGGATGGCGGACAGCAGCACGCCGCTGATGACCGGCGGGAACATTTTGCGCACCATCTGAATGAACACCGTGGAGGTGTCTTCGATTTCGCCCAAGTACATGCGGCCGATCAGACCGGCGATCACGGCGAAGCCCAGGATCAGCACCGTCCAAGTGATGCCGATGGCGGCGCTCTTTTTCATATCTTTATCCGAGCGCACAGCCATAAAGCGGATGATGATGTGGGGCATGCCAAAGTAGCCAAGGCCCCAGCCCAAGCCGGACACCACGTCCTGCCAATTGGTGAACAGCTTCCAGTAGCCCGCGCCCACCTCTTCCATGCCGGACGCGCCCTGGCCGGACTCCACCAGCGCCAGCGCGAAAATGGGGGCGATCAGCAGGGCCGCCAGCATCAGCATGCCCTGGAAAAAGTCCGTCCAGGACACGGCGGAAAAGCCGCCTAAGAAGGTGTACGAAATGATGATGATGGCTGCTAAATACATGGCCACGTTTGCGTCCACGCCCACCACCGTGTTGAACAGCGTGCCGCAGGCCTTGATGCTGCTGGCCGCGTAAATGGTGTAAGCCACCAGGAAAATGATGGCGCAGATCACCTGCACGGCCTTGCTCTTGGACAGGAAACGGTTGGTCAGGTATTGGGGAATGGTGATAGAATCCTTGGCCGCGATGGAATAGCGGCGAAGCCTTGGCGCTTCCAGCAGCCAGCTAAGCGCGTAACCGATGGCCAAACCGATGGCGATCCACGTCTGCCCCATGCCCAAGGCGTAAACCGACGCGGGCAGGCCCATCAGCGACCAGGCGCTCATATCCGACGCGCCCGCGCTCAGCGCGGACACCCACGGCCCCATTTTCCGGCCGCCAAGGAAGTAGTCCTTTTCGCCGCCGCTGCGCATCCGCAGGAAAAAATATACGCCGATCCCTAACATAAAAATCAGGTATACGATGAATACTACTAGTTCAATGTTCATCCTTTTGTCTTCCCTTCGCATAATATGCACAAAATGCATATTATTCATTATATCGTTTTTCCAGAAGATTACAAGAGCAGAACAAAAAAGAAACAATCAGCATGAACGATGGGTTATTTTCTCTCTGCGCTGCGCACAATAGACCGGGAAAGGGCGTGATTATGATGAAACGGAAACGGGCGGCGCTGGTGCTGGCGCTGTTTTGTCTGATGATGTGGACCGGGGCGGGCCAGGCTGCGGTAGCCTGGGGCGACCGGGGGGCGGACGTGACGAAGATTCAGCAGCGCCTGCGGCAGTACGGCTATATGGACGCGCCGGCGGATGGCATTTTCGGCCAGGCAACCTATGAGGCGATTTTGTGGTTCCAGCGGAAAAACGGCCTGAAAGCGGACGGGGTGGTGGGCCCGGCCACGGCGGCGGCTTTGGGCATTACCCTGTCCGGCGGCAACGCGGCGGCGGTCAGCTCTGCCGACAGCGAAATCTATACCCTGGCCCAGCTGGTGCACGCTGAGGCCCGGGGCGAGCCCTATGTGGGCAAGGTGGCCGTGGCGGCGGTGGTACTGAACCGGGTGCGCTCCGCTTCCTTTCCCAACACCATCAGCGGGGTGATTTACCAGGCCGGGGCCTTCGACTGCGTGGCGGACGGTCAAATCAATCTGCCCCCGGATAACGATTCCCTCCGCGCCGCCCGGGACGCTATGAACGGCTGGGACCCCACCGGCGGCTGCGTGTATTACTACAACCCCGCCAAATCCACCAGCGCCTGGATCTGGAGCCGGGAGGTCAGATTGAGCATTGGGGCGCACAGCTTTGCGGTTTAGAACGCTGGGGCCTCCGCGGCCCCAGACCCTGCGGCAGGGGATGATCCCCTGCACCCTCACCTGCGGATATTACCTGACACGGAAAGAAAGCAAGCTCCCGCTGTTGCTTGGAAGGAATGTACAGATTGACAGTCTTGTGCTTCTGGCCCGGCCGCTGAAAGCGGCCAACCCGGATGCAAAGCATCCGGGGAAAGCCGGGAAAATCCCAGGGGGAA
>JAFXMP010000098.1 GCA_017530275.1 Clostridia bacterium
CTGGACTGCCCCCAGGCCCGCACGCTGCTGTGGCTGAAAGGCCCCGGCGTCAAACGGGGCTTCCGCCTGACCGGCATAAACCTGGTGGATATCGCCCCCACCCTGGCCCGGGCCCTGGGCCTTTCCCTGCCGCAGGCGGAAGGGAAAGTGGTGGAGGAAGTATTTGAGTGATCAATAGAACACTTTAAATCAGAGTTGAGAGCGGAGAGTTGAGAGTTCAGAGTTCAGAGTTCAGATTAATATAGTCAGAAACATCGAGCTCCGAAACTTTTTAAACTATATCATCTGAACTCTGAACTCTGTACTCTGTACTCTCTTTCTGCGTTAAAGTGCTTCCATATCTCCCAATTCAAAAGATTGTTAGCACTCTATTTTATTGAGTGCTAATTTTCTGTTGCATTTTGGATAGAACCGTGCTATAATGGCGGCGAACGCGGGGAAAGGGCGGTTTTTGCCGTCCCAAACCCGCCGGAAAACCTGAACGGAGGCAAGAAAAATATGGAGACGAAAGGCAGTATTTCGATACACGCGCAAAACATCATGCCGGTGATCAAGCGCTGGCTGTATTCCGATAAGGACATTTTCATCCGCGAAATGGTCAGCAACGGCTGCGACGCCATTACCAAGTATAAGATGCTGAAAGGGGAAACGGACGAAGACCTGCGGGTGACCGTCATCGTGGACAAGGAAGCGGGAGAACTGCGCTTCACCGATAACGGCATTGGCATGACCGCCGAGGAAGTGGAAAAGTACATCAACCAGGTGGCTTTCTCCAGCGCCGAGGAATTTTTGAAGAACTATACCGGCGACGATAAGGGCGGCATCATCGGTCATTTCGGTCTGGGCTTTTATTCCGCTTTCATGGCCGCCGACAAGGTGACCATCGACACCCTTTCCTACCAGGACGGCGCAACGCCCGTGCTGTGGGAAAGCGAGGACGGCATGGCTTTCTCCATGCGGGACGGCGGGCGCACGGAACGGGGCACCACCATCATCCTGCACATCATGGAGGATGAAAAGGAATTTTTGGACGGCTACCGGGTGCGCCAGGTGCTGGACCGCTACTGCGGCTACATGAACACCCCCATCTACCTGCAAGACCTAAATAAGGAAGAAACCAAGAAAGACCCCGACGAGCCCACCGGCACCGAAGAGGAAGAAAAGGCCAAAGAGGAAAAACCCATTAATGACACTCATCCCCTGTGGCTGAAAAACCCCAAGGACTGCACCGAGGCGGAATACAAAGAAACCTATCAGAAGCTGTTCCACACCTTTGAGGACCCGCTCTTCTGGGTACACCTGAACGTGGACTACCCCTTCAATCTGAAAGGCATTCTGTACTTCCCCCGCATCAAGCGGGATTTCGGCGGCCAGGAGGGCGAAATCAAGCTGTTCAACCGCCAGGTGTTCGTGGCCGACAACATCAAGGAAGTCATTCCCGAATTTTTGATGCTGCTCAAGGGCGTCATCGACTGCCCCGACCTGCCCCTGAACGTTTCCCGTTCCTTCCTGCAGAACGACGGGTACGTGAAGAAGCTCTCCGCCCACATCACCAAGAAGGTGGCGGACAAGCTGAACGGCCTGTTCAACACCGAGCGCAAGCAATATGAAACCTACTGGGACGATATTCATCCCTTCGTCAAGTATGGCTGCGTGCGGGACAGCAAGTTCTATGACATGGTCAAGGGCAGCCTGCTCTTCAAGACTACCAAGGGCGAGTATCTGACCTTGGACGAATACAAATCCCGCAACGAGGGCAAAGCTGAAAAGAAGGTGTACTACACCACCGAAGCAAACCGCCAGGCGGCTGCCGTGGCCCTGTACACCGAAAAGGGCATCGACGTGGCCGTGATGGACACCCTGATCGACATGAACTTCATGAGCTTCATGGAGTTCGGCGGCGGCAACGACGGCCTCCAGTTCGTCCGGGTGGATGCCGACGTGTCCGGCCTCACCGAGGAAAGCGACGAGGGCAAAGACATCGATCAGGCCGCCATGGAAAAGCTGTTCCGGGACGCTTTGGGCGATCAGGAACTCACCGTCAAGATCGAAGCCCTCTCCGACCATACCCTGCCCGTGGTGCTGACGGAAGAAGAACAGGTGCGCCGTTACAAGGAAATGAGCGCCATGTACGGCCAGGACTTCGGCTTCCCCAGCAAGTATACCCTGGTGCTGAACCGCCTGTGCCCCACCATCCGCGCCCTGGCCGCCATGGAAGAGGGCGACGTGACCACCCTCCTGTGCAAGCAGCTCTTCGACCTGGCCCGCCTGTCCTCCCGTCCCCTGGAAGCGGAAGACCTGAAATCCTTTATCGCCCGCAGCAACGAGCTGGTGGCCCAGCTGGCGGAGAAAGGATAAGGGAACGTTGGGGGCTCTCCGCCCCCAAACCCCTGACCAAAGGCCGTCGGCCTCTGGACTCTCCTAAGCGAAGTTACTGCGTTGGAAAAACAAACGGCATTCGCTTGCCGCGCTGGGGTTTACGAAAGTTTGATGGCTTCTGGCCCTTAGAAAGCCGGAAAAATCCCAGGGGGAAAGCAAGCTTTCCCCACGGGATTATTTCCCGGCTTTCCCCGGATGCAAAGCATCCGGGTTGGCCGCTTTCAGCGGCCGGGCCAGAAGCACAGAGCCGTCAAGCCAGACTGTTCTTTTCAAGCAGCAGCGGGGACTTGCTTTCTTTCCGCGTCAAGCAACATCCGCAGGAGAGGGTGCAGGGGATCATCCCCTGCCGTGGGGTCTGGGGCCGCGGAGGCCCCAGAATGCCTGTTGACAAATCCCGTATCTTTGCTACAATGAAGCTCCATCGAATATTTTGAAGGGAAGAAACAGCAATGAGCGAAGAATGCACCCACGACTGTTCCTCCTGCGGGGCCAACTGCCCCAGCCGGGATAAACAGAGCCTGATCGAAAAGCCCCACGCGGGCACGAACATCAAAAAGGTCATTGCCGTCATGAGCGGCAAGGGCGGCGTAGGCAAATCCCTGGTGACGGCGCTGCTGGCCGTGCTGGCCCAGCGGGCGGGCTATAAAACCGCCATTCTGGACGCCGACGTGACCGGCCCCTCCATCCCCAAGGCCTTCGGCATCAAGGAACCGGCTATGGGCAATGAAGACGGCATCCTGCCGGCGGAAAGCCGCACGGGCATCAAGCTGATGAGCGTGAACCTGCTGCTGGAAGAGGAAACCGCTCCGGTCGTATGGCGCGGCCCCGTCATCGCGGGCACCGTGAAGCAGTTCTGCACCGACGTACTCTGGGGCGATATCGACGTGATGTTCATCGATATGCCTCCGGGAACCGGCGACGTGCCGCTCACCGTGTTCCAGTCCGTGCCGGTGGACGGCGCGGTGGTGGTGACCACGCCCCAGGCGCTGGTGGGTATGATCGTGGAAAAGGCCATGAACATGGCGGGCATGATGAATATTCCCGTCAAGGGTTTGGTTGAAAACATGAGCTATGCCCTGTGCCCCGACTGCGGCAAGCATGTGGACGTGTTCGGCGAAAGCCATGCGGACGAAATCGCACAGCGGTTCGGTACTCAGGTGCTGGGCAAGCTGCCCATCAACCAGAAGCTGGCCGCCGCCTGCGACGCCGGGCTGATCGAGCTGTTCGAGGGCGATTGGCTGGATGATGCTATTGCCAAAATTCTTGCGTAAAACACGCGCTTTTGCGCCGTCCCGTCGGGGACGGCGCTTTTGGTTTTTAATTGTTCAGGCACATACTGCAAGAACACTTTAGGTTACAAAAGAGTGGAGAGTTGAGAGTTGAGAGTTGAGATTTATATAGTCGGTCAAACTGAGTCCCTATCGATTTTAAAACAAAATACATCTCAACTCTCAACTCTTAACTCTCAACTCTCATTCTGATTCAAAGTGTTCTTTCAATCCCGCCCGACTGAAAAAATTACGTATCTTCTAATGGTTTTCTAATGCGCCTCACAGTTGAAATGGCCTCGTGATTGTGATATACTGAACGCGCCTAAAAGCGGTGGGATGCCGCTTTCAGCGGAGAAAATGTATGATTCAGCGGAAACAGCTTGCGTTTCTTTTCTGATTTTGCTATCATTTTTCCGCACCAAACGGAAGGGGGATGACATTTATGAAGAAAAACAATTCCAAAGCATACGTGATCGCGTTCCTGGCTATGGGCGCGGTGGTGGTGCTGTATTCCCTGATATTCAAGCTTTATCGCTGGCAGCATTATCTGATCGCGGCGGGCATCGCCCTGCTGATCGGGCGCATCGTATTCATTATGGCCCAGGGGCTGGATACCTCCAAGGAAGCCCCGGTGCAGCAGCCCATTCCCAAGACGGGAGACGCGACGGTGGACGCCCTGGTGGATAAAGGCCAGGAGATGATGACGCAGATCCGGCATGAAAACGACCTGATCCCCGACGCGGAACTCACCAGCCAGATGAATCAACTGGAGGACGTAGCCAACCGCATCTTCCACACCGTGGCCGAAAAGCCTGACAAAGCGCCGCAGATCCGGCGGTTTATGGACTACTATCTGCCCACCACGCTGAAAATGCTCCAGGGCTACCGCAAAATGGACGAGCGCCAGGTGGCGGGCAAGGAAGCCCAGGCCACCCGCGCCCAGATCCGCGAGGCCATGGACACCGTACTCAGGGCTTTCGACAAGCAGTTGAATGCCCTGTACCAGGACGATATGCTGGACCTGTCCACCGATATCGACGTGATGGAAACCATGCTGCGGCAGGACGGCCTGATCGATTCGGGCATGAAGCAGCAGCAAACCGCACAGGCGCAGGCGCAGCAGCGGACGTGAGAAGAAGAGTGGAGAGTGGAGAGTTGAGATAGTTTAGTCCGTTCTTTCTAAACTCCAAACAATAAACTATATAAATCTCAACTCCCAACTCTCAACTCCCAACTCTGAACTCTCCCTCGCATACGATCCCATACAGCTTAACCAGTTACTTTTGATACAGCACACCGGAAAGGAGCATTCCCCATGACTGAAAACAACTTCGCCGAAGCTCAGCAGCACAGCGCCCCCATCCTGACCCTGCATCCCGAGCAGGAAGCCCGGCAGGCCGTGGAAAAGGCCGTGGACATGCTGGAGGACCTAAAGAACGCTCCCGCGGCCCCGGACGCCAAGGAAGCGGTGGCAGCCCTGGATTCCTCTCTGACTGACGAGGAAAAAATTCAGGTGGCGGCCTTCTCAAAGACCATCGACCTGACTAACCCGGACCACGTGATGCTCTACGGCGCGGACGCCCAGAAGAAGATTTCCGGCTTTGCCGACACCGTGCTGGGCAACGTGAAAACCGGCGATACCGGCGAAGTGGGCGATATCCTGACCAAGCTGATCACCGAGCTCAAGGGCTTCAACGCCGCCGGCGAAAAGCCCAAGGGATTGAAGGGCCTGTTCTTCGGCGCGAAGCAGCAGATCGCCAGCATCCAGGCCAAGTATGAGGACGTGGCCGCCAACGTGGAGGGCATTGCGGGCTCCCTGGAGGATCATCAGGTGCAGCTGCTCAAGGACGTGGCTATGTTCAATAAGCTGTACGATATGAACCTGCAGTACTTCCACGAGCTGACCATGTACATTGTGGCGGGCGAACAGCGTTTGCAGGAAGTGCGGGACACCGATTTAAAGCGCCTCCAGGATATCGCCGCCGCCAGCGGCGACGCCATGGACGCCCAGAAGGCCAACGACCTGGCCGCCCAGTGCGACCGGTTTGAAAAGAAGCTGCACGATCTGAAGCTGACCCGGCAGATTTCCATGCAGATGGCCCCGCAGATCCGCCTGCTGCAAAACAACAATTCCCTGCTGGTGGAGCGCATTCAGTCCACGCTGGTCAATACCCTGCCTTTGTGGAAAAACCAGATGGTGCTGGCCCTGGGCCTTCATCATAGCCAGCAGGCCATGCAGGCTCAGAAAGCCGTGACCGACATGACCAACGAACTGCTGAAAAAGAACGCCGAAACCCTGAAAATGGGCACCATAGAAACGGCCAAGGAATCCGAGCGGGGCATCATCGATCTGGAAACCCTGGTGCAGACCAACCAGAGCCTGATCGATACCATCAACGAGGTCAGCCGCATCCAGGCGGAAGGCCGCCAGAAGCGCGCCGAGGCAGAAAAGACCCTGGCCCATATGGAACAGGAACTCAAACAGAAGCTGCTGACCATGTAACGATCTACCATGGGGGCGGATATCATCCGCCCATGACCTTGTATTAGTAAGGGGGCCGATGAACCTATGAAACTGAAAACGGGCTGGGCAATCGCCATCATGGTGATCCTGATTGCGGGCAGCGTGATATACGGCGCTTACCGCGGCTGGACCGACGAGCGGGCGCGTGTGGACGAAACCTACACGGGTCTGGAAAGTATGCTGCAGACCCGCATCGAATCGGCCTACAACGTGCTGGCGGTGGCAAAGCGCCATGTGCCGGAATCCGATGAAGCTTATCTCCGCGTGCAGAAGGATTTGTTCGGCCTGGAGGGAGGCAGCAATCCCGCGTGGAACGAGCTGGCCCAGCAGGCCGAGGCCAACGACGCCCTGACCAGGGACGCCGCCGCGCTGCTGGCCAATCTGTCCCAGCTGGACAGCGTGAAAAATGACGAGCGGGATTTGATGTACGTGACCAGCTATTTGCCCCAGATGCTGGCCCAAAGCGAAGAAAAAACCGCCGGCGCCGTTTACAATCAGGCGGCGGCGGAGTTCAACACCCGGATCAAAGGCACCTTCAGCGGGTGGGTAGCCCGGAATCTGCTGGGCTTCAAGCTCGCGAAAGAATTCATCGCGAAGTAAGGAAGGAGGAGGAAAATGAACAGCCTGTTTACGAAAGTGAGCGCGCTGACGCTGGCGCTCATCCTATGCTGGGGAACGGTTTCCTTAGCGCAAGCTGAAACGGAATATCCTCCCCGCCCTTCCGGCACGGTGTCTGACTTGGCCGGAGTGCTGGGCGAACAGGCCATTCAGGACCTGAAAACCCTGAACGAGCGTTTGCTCGACGCGGCAGGCGGCAGGCTTTATGTGCTCACCCGCCATTTCTTGGGCGGGGCTAACGCCCAAAGCTACGCCGACAAGGTGTTTGAAGTTTGGGGCCTGGAAGACTGCGACGCGCTGCTGCTGATGGTCATCGGCGAAGAAACCTATGCTCTTTCCTTAGGCGCGGCCGCGAAAAAAGCGGTGCCTGGCGATATCCAGACCAGCCTGCTGGCCAGCCACTTCCGCGGCAATTATTTGGACCGCCAGTATGACAAAGCCATGGCCGATCTATCCGTGAACTTGGGTCAAACCCTGGCGAAAGCTTTCGGGGATACGCTGGACACCGCCGGGCTCTTCGGTGTAACGGCCGTCCAGTCCACCCCCCAGCCCCAAACCGTGGACGATTACTGGTACGGCATGTTTGCCCGGGACGATTATGACGCCCGGGAAAGCGACGACGAAACCTACTGGGAGGATTGGCAGCGGCAATGGCGTTCCGAAGAATCCTCCATCAACTGGCGCAGCGTAATCATTTGGGCCCTGGTGATCTATTTCCTGTTCTTCCGCAGGAAGAGGAGGGGACGGAGGTAAAACCCTATGCGCCTATGCATGATTTCCCTGGATGCAGTGGCGAAACCGGACGCGGACAGGCTCTTGAGCCTGCCCGCTCTTTCTGCGCTTGCGGGGGAAGGCGTTTTCTGCGATAACGTAAAAACTGTTTATCCCACGCTCACTTATCCCATCCATACCAGCCTGCTTACGGGCTGCTATCCGGAAACCCACGGCATCGGGCACAATCAGCCCTTCCAGCCGGACACGGCCCCTGAAATGCGGGCCTGGTACTGGCGCATCGGGGACATCAAAGTGAAGACCCTGCATCAGGCCGCCAAGGAAAAGGGCATGGATATCGCCTCCATCCTGTGGCCTGTGACAGGAAAGAATCCTTACGCTCGCCGCTGTTTCCCGGAGGTGCTGCCCCTGCCGGGGGAAAGCGCCGTGGTAAAAATGCTGCAATACGCATCCCCCGTGTGGATTCTGCGGATGGAAGCGCTGTACGGCAAAACCCGGAAAAGCATCAAACAGCCCGATCTGGACGATTACGCCGCCCTGCTGTGCGAAAAGCTGTACGAAAGCAGCCGCCCGCCTGAAGCGCTCACCGTGCATTTGGTGGACTGCGACGCTATGCGCCACAAATACGGCGTTGACAGCCCGGAAGCCCGCGCCGCCATGGAACGGCTGGACGCGAGGGTGGGCCGTATTGTAAAGGCCATTGAAAAAGCTGGCCTCATGGGCGAAACCCTGTTCTGCGTGGTCAGCGACCATGGGCAGCAGGACGCGCCTAAGGGGATTTTATTGGACAGGGAATTGCAAGCCGCATGCGGCGCGCGGGCCCAAAGCCTGGGTATGGGAGCGTATATCTTCGGCTCGGATTTGGACAAGGCACGGCAGGTATTGGAAGCAAATCGGGAAGCCTGGGGCGTCGGACGTATTTTCGGAGAACAGGAATTGCGCGCCCTGCGTGCTCCAGCAGACGTGCATTTGGCTGTTGACGCCCTGCCGCTGCATTGCTTCATCGACAAGCCGGAAGAAACCCGCGGAGAGCATGGCTTTTCCTTGGACTGCCCTCAGGCCCACACCCTGCTGTGGCTGAAAGGCCCCGGCATTAAACGCGGCCAGCGTCTTTCGGAAGCTAACCTTGTGGATATCGCGCCCACCTTGGCCAAGGCGCTGAATCTTTCCCTGCCCCAGGCGGAAGGAAAGATCCTGAACGCGGTATTTGGCCGGTAAATCAACTCATATCAGGAGGTCGCCATGGAAAACGACGAGGCTCACCGCATCGAAAAAACGGCCGCCGTGACGTATTTTCATCATTCCGGGTTTACGGTGGAGGTGCTGGATACCCTGCTGGTATTCGATTATTGGCGGGGAGAGCATGGGGAACTGTCGAAAAAGGCGCAGCTTACGGACCGGGACCTGGAAGGCTACAAGCGGGTGCTGGTGTTCGTATCCCACGATCATGAGGATCATTTTGACGAAATCATTTATTCCTGGGATCATCAGCGCCTGCCCATCACCTACATCGTATCCGACGATCTGCCCATTGGGAAGCGCGGCAAGCGGGTGAAGCCCGGCGATACGCTGGATGTGGGCGACGTGAAGATTCGCGTGTTCGATTCCACGGACAAGGGCGTATCTTTTTACGTATCGCTGTACGGCCTGCACGTGTTCCATGCCGGGGACCTGAACCTGTGGCATTGGCGGGAGGAAAGCACCCTGCGGGAAATCGCCCAGGCGGAAAAAGATTTTTACGCCGCCATGGGTCCCATTGAGCATCTGCCCATGGATATCGCCATGTTCCCCGTGGACCCCCGCATGGGTGGGTTGTATGAAGCGGGGGCCAATTATTTCGTCATGGCCGTGAAACCCCGCCTTTTCCTGCCCATGCATTGGCAGGGCCGGGCGGAGGTGGCCCAAAGCTTTGCCCGCAAAGGCCGCACCAAATATACCGAGGTATTGGCCCTGACCCGTCCCCGTGAGCGGGCGGACCTTACCTTCGGGGATCAGGAACTGCATATCCACATTTCCGCTCCTCTTCCCGAAACCGACCGCCTGAAAGACGGCGATGTGAAGCTGGACGCTTTTTCCGCCAACGACCCCTTCGCCGATACCGATCTGCCGGTGCGCCTGTGAGCATATTCGTGATTTTTGATTGCATCGAACAGATCATTGTAAATGAGGGCAGGAGATTTGATATAAAATGGCTGATGAACGGATGGATCCACCCCAAATAGAACAGAAGAGGCACATGATCCAAATTTCAAATTGGGTTGACTTTTTCGCTCAGTCCATATATAATGACTATATTGGAATCAGATTCTAAATTAGTCAGGAGGAGCAGCCGTGTATATCAAAAGAGCTATGGAGGACGTCATCCTGCAAGCCGATAAAACGTTCAAAGCAACGCTGATTACCGGCGCGCGCCAGACCGGCAAATCCACCGTGCTTCAGGCGCTGTTTCCTGACAGAAGAAGCATCACATTTGACGACGCCTTTCTGGAAGAACAGGCCAAGAAGAACCCTGACATGTTTTTACAGCTTAATCAGCCGCCCATTACAATGGATGAGATACAATATGTGCCTGAACTGTTCCGACAGATCAAGATAGTCTGCGATGCATCGAACGAAAAAGGACTGTTTACACTGTCTGGGTCACAACCTTTGCTATTGATGAAAAATGCGTCTGAATCCCTTTCCGGCAGGGTATGCGTATTGGAAATGCTGGCCCTTTCTCTCCGAGAAATTCAGGGCGACCCTTTTTCAGCGCCTTTCCTTCCCACGATGCAATATATTCTTGATCGGCAAAAAACAGTCAGGAAACCGGAGAATATCTGGGAAATCATTCACCGTGGGAGTTATCCTGAATTGTATCAGACCCCGGGAATGGATTGGCAGGCGTTTTACAGCAGTTATGTGAAAACCTATCTGGAACGGGATGTACGCAGTCTCTCCGCCGTGCAGGACTTGGATTCCTTCCGCCGATTTATGGTGGCTGTGGCGGCGCGCACAGGGCAGATGCTGAATTATTCGAACATTGCCGACGAGATTTCCAGGGATGTTGGCACCGTTAAAAACTGGATGTCCATTCTGGAGGCTTCCGGGATCGTGTATCTGCTGGAGCCCTATACCCCCGCCGTTCTCAAGCGTGCCATCAAAACGCCCAAGGTCTATTTCCGGGATACCGGTCTCGCCTCTTATCTGACCCGGTGGCTGACGAATGAAACGCTGGCTTTCGGCGCGATGAACGGAGCCATGTTTGAAACGTTCGTGGTATCGGAAATTTTGAAATCCTACGCCAACCGAAATATTGATTACAGATATTGCGTTTCCTATTATCGCGGTAAAGACAAGACGAAAAAGAAGGAAAGCGGTGATACCGTCGAGACGGAAAGCGAGATCGACCTGATTATCGAGGAGAATGGCATTCTCTATCCCATCGAAATCAAGACCAATGCTTCTGAATCCGCGTCCGCTGTCAGCGCTTTCACCATCCTGGATAAAGTACCGGAAAAAAGGCGCGGAACTGGTGCGGTGATCAATATGTGTCCACAGCCTGGGCGGCTAAGGGAAAATGTGCTGGAAATTCCGGTCTGGTATATTTAGAGTGTGTTTCTAAAAGTATACCCGCCTGCATTATGCAAGCAGTATGCGAATACAAGCCAGATGGACAAAGGCCAGGAAACGGTCAGCGAGCTTATCATAGCGGGTAGCGACGCGGCGAAACTCCTTCAGCTTTAA
>JAFXMP010000099.1 GCA_017530275.1 Clostridia bacterium
ATGGCCTCCGAGGGCTGGATACCGCTGATGGAGGATGCGCTGACGACGGTAGCCGCTTCCACGGCGGCAATGGTGAACAGGGCGGAAATCAGAAATTTGGACCAGCTGAACACCAGGACATGAACCGGAAGCGGGAAGAGCAAGTCAAAAAAGTAATAGCAGAAATATCCGCGTATTGCCAGGGAAAGGGCCAGCCCGAAAGCGATGGCCCCAAGGGAGACCAGAAACCCCGCGCAGCAGAAAAGGGATACCACCCTGAATCGGGTAAAGCCCAGTGCGCACAGGATGCCGATCTCCCGGCGGCATTGCCGGATCATCAGCGACATGAACAGATAGACCACGATCATGGTGATGGCGAAAAAGAACATGGGGATGAAATTCGCCATGGTTTCGACGGGGATCAGGTTAATGTTTATGCGCCGTTTGATGGGGGAAGATTCATAGAGAACGGTGCTTTTTACCTCCACGCCTGCCTCAGAAAGCGTTTCCTTCACCTTCTCCAAAACAGCGTCGGGTGACGCGGCCGGGGAAAAACGAAGCAGGAACTGATTGCAGAAAACCTGATAGCCTTCCCATTCGGACAGTTCCTCATATGCTTTATTTAATTCGTTTTCCAAATCAGAAAACTCCGCCAGCGCCTCGATCCAGCTGTTTTCCACCTCCGTCCGCGTATCTTTGATTTGGTCTTCGCCGTCGGCGATTTGCCGTTCCGCGTCGGCAATGGCGTCGGCGATCTGCGTTTCGACCTCCTCAATTTGCGCAAGCGCCGTCTCTATCTCTTCTTCTCCGGCCTTGATTTGTTCAAAGCCTTCGTCCAACTGCGCCTGGTAATCGGCAATCTGGGCAAAACCTTCGGCCAGTTCGGATGAACCGGTGTCGATCTGCGCCTGATAATCGTCCATTTCCCGATAGCCGTCCGCGATTTGCTCAAGGCCCTCATCCATTTGCGTAAGCCCTTCGTCCATTTGCTTTAGCGCGTCGTTCAGCAGCGCTTCGCCTTCCTGGACCTGGCTGAGACCGTCCTTGATTTGTGCTTCCTTTTCATTGGCCTGCTTCAAGCCCTCCCTGATCTGCCATAAGCCGTCGTCGATCCGGGCGATGCCGCTGTCGATCTGGTTCAGGCCGTCGGCAGCCTGCTCAATGGCGCTGTTCAGCATCCTTTCGGAAATGCTTTCCCGGTCTGCCATGCCGTCCAGCAGGGCGTTCAGTTGATTTCTCAGGGCGTCGGCTTCCGTTTGCAGTTGGCCGGTATCCTGCAAAGCGGAAAGCTGGGCCTGCAAATCCGCCCGCCGGGCCTGCATTTCAGCAATGGACGCCTGAAGCTGTACCAGTGCGCTGCCGAGCGCTGCCTCGGATACGCCCATTGCAGCAAGGCCGCTTACGATTCCCTGCCGTTGGACAATCAGTTCAGCCGCATCCAAACCTGCTTCCTCCGCGGCGGTCAGGGACGCGTCCACCTCCGCCAGGGCAGCCTGCGCCCGCGTTAAGCGGCGTTCCATCGCTTCCGTGTCGGAAAGCAGCCGGTCCAATTCCGATATGGCGGCCTGGGTGTGCCGATAGACGCCGATTTCTTCATTGATCCCTGCCGCCGCTTGATCCAGCCGGGCAAGATACCCCTGGGCCAGGCGCAGCATGGCAAGCTGCTGCTCCACCTCCGTGCGCTTTTCCACCAGCTCCGTCCGGGTGACGTTAAGCTCCCGGCGCTTTTCCCGCGCTTCCGCCCGTGCGCTTTCCAGCGCCTCCTGTCCCGCAAGGAGTTCTTCCTTCGTGCTTTGCAGAGATTTTAGCTGTGCCTCCGCTTCTGCGCGCTGCTGCTTGAGGGCGTCCCGCTGTTCCGACAGCGTTTTTTCGGTTTCTTCCAATTCCACTCGTTTCTCGTCTAATTCTTTTTGCGCCTGTTCCAATTCGGCCTGCTTTGCTTCCGCTTCGGCCCGTTTTTCATTCAGCTCCTGCTGTCCGCTTTCCACTTCCGCTGTTTTTTCGTTCAGTTCTTGCCGCGCCTGGTCCAATTCTTCCTTGCTTCGATCCAGCTCCGCCTGCTGATCGTCCAATTCCCGGCGCTTTTCCTCAAATTCGGCCTTTTTTTCATTCAGCTCTGCTTCCGCGCTTTCCAGCTCGGCCAGGGCGCTTTCATATTCCTGCCGGGCGCTTGCCTCCGCTTCGGCCAGCTCGCCGCTTTTTTCCTGCCATTCCGCCAGGGCGTCCCGGTGTTCCGTGTTCACTTCCTTTTCAAGCAGAGAACGGGGCGCGTAAGCATAGCCGAAATCGTCGCTGCTGATGCTCACGTCGTCGGAGGGTTCCATGGACAGGGTTTCGGGCCTGGAAACAATGCCCATTACGGTATATGCTCTAAATTCGCCGCCAACCTTGATCCGCACTGTATCGCCCGCGTTGATTCCCGCATTTTTCGCAAAATTGTATTCCAGATAAATCGGATCGTATGCGCTCTGATCCGCTCGCTCCCAGAAATAGAATTGCTGAAATTCATCTTCGTCAAAGGACATGGCCCGGATGGACAGATACCGTCCGTCCCAGTTGACCAGCACCAGATCGCCGATGAGCCGGGCGTTTACTTCTTCCACGCCGGGAACGGCCTTCAGCGCCTCCATCCTCCCGCGCTCGGTCACGTCCGTGGTGATGAAAGCGTGCGGGTATCCTCCTTCCTGGACATACAAATCCAAAGCTTCCTTCAGCGACAGATACCCGCCCGCCAGCCCCGTTAAGGTGGCGCAGCCGAAAGCGGATACCAGCAGCATGGAAAGAAGCAGCTTCCAGTATTTTTTGCAGATGGCGTGAAATAAGAATTTCCTCATGCGTTTACCATTCGATGCGTTCGGCTGGAATGGGCTGATCGTTTTCCGTGATTTCGATTATTTTTCCATCCTTCATCCGGAGCACCCGATCCGCCATTTTCCCGATTTCCTGGGTATGAGTCACAATGACCACCGTTTTCCCGTGCTGCCGTGATAAGGCTTCCAACTGAACCAGGATCTGCTTGCCGGTTTCATAGTCCAGCGCGCCGGTGGGTTCGTCGCACAGCAGCAGATCAGACCGGCCCGCCAGAGCCCGGGCGATGGCTGTGCGCTGCTGCTGGCCGCCGGACAGCTGGGAAGGATAGCTGTTTTGCTTTTCCTTGAGGCCCAGCATCTCCAGCGTGCGTTCCACGATGTTTAGGTCATGGGACGTATCCGCCGTTAAGGCGACGTTTTCCTTCACGGTCAATTCTGCGATCAGATTAAAGGATTGGAAAACAAAGCCGATTTTCTTCCGCCGGTAAGCTGTTAAGCCCCGGTCGTTCAAGCGGCTGATCTCTTTGCCCCGAAAGCGGATGCTGCCCCTGTCCGGCTTGTCCATCCCGCCTAACATATTCAGCAGGGTGGACTTTCCGCTTCCGCTGCTGCCCAAAATCACAAGCAGCTCGCCCTTACGTATCTCAAGACTGACATCGTTCAGCGCTTTGACCGCGCTCTGACCGGCGCCATAGGTTTTTATCAGTCCTTTCGCCCGAAGCAGAATGTTCATCCCTTTGCCATCTTCTTTCCTCGCACTGCCTTTTATATGAGAAGCTTATGGCGCTATTATACCTTCTTTTGAGCGGCGAAACAAGGGGCGCTCCAGATTGTCACGGCTTTTGAGCCGAGCAGCTTGAATGATGGAAGAGTATCAAGAATCACAAATGAGGGATAAAAGGCGGTTCTCCATGCTCTGAAACCAACGATGATTTCAGCGCGGAGAACCCCCCTTTATGCATTTTTCATCGTGCAGCCTCTTTCTTCTTTGGAGCGCAGGTGTTCAGGATCAGCCACATTCCATGGAACAGCAGAACAATGATGACGAAATAAACCATCATTCGCGGAAGCTGGCCCTCCGGCATGAACGGGATAGCGAGCTTTACATACAGATAATCAACGTCCGGGATCAGCTCGTTCGCAAAATAGCTGGGGATCGCCAGCAGCGCCAGACAGACGATGGAAAGCCAAAGGTGACGGTAGCGCGGCCGCTTTCCATGCACGATCATCATATACAGCGTACTGTATATGGGAAGCAGATGTTCCATCCAGAACTGGTAATACCGGTAATAGCCGGGGCATGTGAGGGAAATCACCGTCTGGGGAACGAACAGGGCGATGGCCGTGCAGCCCAGGGTGATGAAAAAGTTAATGCCCAAAAGCGAATTATTTCCGCTGGTAATCATATACACGCAGCAAATCAGGCCCCATTGACATACCTGGAGGGGCAGCTTGATCATCAGCGTGTTATGCCCCCATTCGTCTCCCACATACAGCAGCCGCCAGAAATAAGACATTTCCGCCATCAGCATCACGAAGGAAAGGAAAAAGCGAAACCGGCGTTCATACTTCCAATTTTGCAGGCTCCCGCGTTTTTTCCAAGTGAAATACACTGCCACGGCAAAGATCAGCATGGGAACCCAATGCCAAATCCCATAGGGCTGAAAGTTTCCTCCTGACCGTAGCCAAAAAATCCATCGCTGTAAAACTGATACATCCAGCGTCGCTCCTTTCCGAATAAAACTGCTTTATGGGGATAGTCTAAAGAATTGAGCCAGTTCATGCGATAACGGCATTCATTTATCGCTGCGTCGCTTGTTCGCTGCCCCTGTATTGTACGCACAGCATGGTCAGGTCGTCAAACTGCTCCGCGTCCTTCACGAAGCCGTCCACCGCCTGGCGCATGCCCTTGAGCACTTCCCTCCGGCTCGGCGTCCTTGACCCCGTTCAGGGCGTCCAGCATTTGTTCTTCCGTGATCTGCAAAAAGCACAGGTCGCAAATACCGATGCCCGCCGCGATGAACAGCATGTTGATGAGGTTCACGGTGACTACGCTGAAAATCATGTGTATTCCTCTTTTTTCACTTAAAAGCAAGCGTGTCCAGTTTTTCTATCCGTTCGGCGATAATGCCGATACAGCGTTCAATGATTTTTCTGTCAGCTTCGGATACTGTTCCATGCTTGCGAAGCTTGCGGATCAATCGAGAATAGGCGATGACCGACGCTTTTTCCGTCACTTCACGGAGCCTGTTTTCATCCTTCGTTTCTAAATAGCGGACGAGGAAAGCGCGGAAAAACTGCTTGGCTGTTTCATATGAGAACCCCATAAACTTTTCGACGACAGCGGGATCATCCTCGCCCAAAACCACATGGAAGTAATACAGATCGCTGATTTCAATGATCGGATAACCTCGTGACACCCTGTCCATATCGATCAGCAGCGGTTCGCCCTTTTGCAGGAACACGTTGCCCGTATGGAAATCGCCGTGGATCAGGGTATTGGTTTGAGGAAGGGCGTCGATCAGCTTCATGCACTGATCAGCCAGGGCTTCGTTTTCGCAGGCGATCCCGCCATTGATATAATCCCGCACCCTTTCTTTCGCGTCCGGGAAGCCTTCGCTCTCATCCGCTTCAATGCTGTGAATCAGCCGTGCCAGATCGGCCATGCCTTGGGCGTAAACCTCCACCTGTCCGGGGGCCCTGGCGATACAGCTTGAGATGGTTTCCGAATCTACCAGCTCGTACATGGCCCCATAGCGGTCTCCCACGGATACGATGCCAAAGGAAATGGCCGTAGGCATCCCTAAGATAAACGCCTTGCGGCTCAAAGCGATTTCCCGCTCCACGTCGCGGTAGGTGTTGGTCTGATTGAAGACCTTAATGATCAATTCGTCATTATAGCGGTATACTTCCCCTTTGGCGCCCCGGCCGATCTGCTTGCAGCCGTTGATGCTGACCTCTTTGTACTTTCTGTACCGGGCTTTTTCGGAATCGAAGGTGCCGGGCCAGATGAAGTTGAGGTGCTTGATCAATTCCTTGAATGCGCCGGTCCTGTTGAGGGAAAGCTCCACGTTCTCAGCGATGCTCCGGTAGTACCAGCGCTGCATTTCCGGGTCGCTCTGATGGAACCGCTTCCACATCTTCTCTCCCTGTTCGGAATACATACCCGACAGGGAGCGGATATTCGCCAGCTTATCCGCCAGCCACAGCATTTTCACCCCGATATCCGAACTGTTCCGCAAAACTTTCAGCGATTCTTCCTTGCGCCGTTTCCAGGTAGCGCTTTTCTCTTCTCCCGGATAATCCGTTTCCGATTCGGAGGACACGATCAGCGCCACTCTTTGCCCAAAACGCTTTTCGATCTCTTCTAAGGTGCCGTCGGTATCCTCCACGATGTCGTGCAGGATACCGGCGGCGATGATTTCCTGATCGTCCGTCATCGTGGCCAGGATCTGCGCCACTTCCAAAGGATGAAGGATAAAGGGCCGGTTCCCAAATTTACGCACCTTTCCCTGGTGCATCACGGTGGCGTAGATGATTGCTTCTTCCAGTATATTCATCATAAAGTGATTACCCGCCTTTCCAGCTCGTCCTTTTCATTACGCCGCGTCCGAGCCGACGATTTCTTCGGTATAAACAAAGCATTCTTACTGCATTATACCATTATGCAAAACAGACTACAATAAAAGATTATACCTTCTTTTGAATCAGGAGGAAAGGGGGCCGTGTCCAGATAGTCACGGCTTTTTGGCTTTTTTGGCGCGAACCGCTTGAATTTGTGTTGAGTTTCTTTTACAATGAACGTGTTAGGATAAAACGTATTTCCGTCCGTGCTCGCGTCCACTGGCATGGAGCTGGCATTCGTAAAGATCAGAATTTCCACGACGATCTTTCCATCGCGTATCTTGTGCCCTCGGATGACGCCGCCGCCGAAGCGCTTGACGCCGCCTTTGGGGAAACGGCCGTTTTTGACGGAATCTCCTATGTGCTGACGCCCAGCATAACCCGGAAAACCGTCATGGTTCCGGCAAGCACGGATGCCCTGAAAGCGCATCCGGCGGAGTGAAGGGAATACCCGTTTTAGAAACTGCCTGTACGACTGAACCAATATACTTATTCCCGCTTTAAGGGGGTTTGCTGTATGGAACAGAAATCTGACAGGCAGCCGAAGCTCACCCGCAGGGGCTTCCTGAAAACCATGGCCGCGGGTACGGCGGCCGCTACCGCCGCCCTTTCCCTGCCGGGCATCGCCTTGGGCGAAGGAATGGACGCGGCCACTTCCACCACGCCGGCCAGCATTGCCTTCGCCATGGACAGACAAATCAAGATCGAGCAGCCGGATGAAAAAATCCGGTATGACCTGATCGACAGTCATCTGCATTTTACGGACTTCCTGGAGGATTCGGACGGCTTCCCGGCCCTGTGCCGGGCCATGGACGCATCGGGCGTGTCCCAGGCCGTGATTTTCGGCATGCCCATCGCCAAGCAATGGTACGCCACCAGGAAAACGGCCCCGTCCTATTACCTGAGCAACGACAGCCGGTGCTGCTACTATTCCGGAACGGACTTTATCTTAGCCGAAGAGCTGCTGGCCCAGCCCCTGGAAATCAAGAAGCGCTTCTTCCCCTTCTGCTGCGGCATCGGCGGGATCATGAGCCGCCACGACGACCTGACCGCTCTGACCTACGGCGAAGCGCCCCACGTGAACAGCCCCGCGTTCCTGGACGTGTTCGATTTAGCGGCGGAAGAGGGTCTGCCCGTGCTGGTGCATCACAATATCACCGCCCAGAGCGAGGAAAGGGTGCTGTACCGCAAGGAACTGGAAGAGGCCCTGGCCCATAACCGGAACTGCAGCATCATTTGGGCGCACATCGGCATTTCCCGCCGGGTGGAGATTCAAAATCTCGTTGCCATCGCTTCCGAACTGCTGGATAAGCTGTCCCACGACGTGGTTCGGAAGGTATGCCGGGATAACGTGCTGAAACTGGTGAAACGAAATTATTAAAGTTCATGCTCCCCCGTTCCAGATTGTCACGCCTTTTTGGCGCGAGACGCTTGAATTCGTGCGTCATCTTCGCTAATATAAAGAGGAAACTTGACTTCCGCACCCGCAAGCCACAAAGCGGCAGCGAAATCATCGTGGAGGACGGCGGCGCGGCGGCCAAGCTGCGCATCCCGGATCGGCAAAGAAACAACGAAATAGAATCGCGTGGGCAAACGTGATTTTATAATACATGAAGGGGGTACTTCTATGACTGCTATGAAGAAACTGACCGCTATCGTTTTAAGCCTCGTTTGCCTGTTCACCTGCGTGACCGCACTGGCGGATAGGGCATACCTGATGCCCAGCGACAGCCGCAAGCTCACCGAAGCGGAGCTTTGGGAGTGGGATCGGGAATCCCTGAGCTTCATGTTCAATGAGATCTTTGCCCGGCATGGGTTCACCTTCGCCGCGGGCGGAAAGTTCTATAACTGGTTCAACAATCAACCGTGGTATCAGGCGATCCCCAAAGTGTCAGATCAGGAAGCCTACAACAAGACCACCAAGCTGGAATGGGAAAACTACTATACCATCAAAAAGGTCATCGCGGAAATGGAAGCGGCGAACCATCCTTATCGGAAAACTTCCGGTTCATCCCTTAAATCCTGGATGGATTACCAGCCCGCCGGAAAATGGTCGCTGACCGGCTTCCAGGCCATCAAGCTCAAGAGCGATCAGAGCTTAGCGGTCTATTCCGCCCCCAGCGCCTCTTCCTGGCGGGGCGCCAACGGCAAAGCTTCCGTCAGCACCAACGGCGCGGTCTGGGCTGCCGGATGGGAAAACGGCTGGCTGCAGGTCTTCTATGAAGTGAGCAAGGGCGGCCTGCGCGTGGGTTATGTGGACGGCGCCAAGATCACGGGCAAAGTGGATTTCAACCAGGCGCTGTATTTCTCCCGCGAACAGGCGGAGATCACCGTCCATTGCAGCCTGACGGACGACCCGCTGATGAACCTGACCAGCATTACGTCCCTGGGCGCCGGACGCACCGTTACCTACCTGACCACGGTGATCAACCAGAACGGCAAGGCGTGGGATTACGTGGAAACCACCGTGAACGGACAAGCTGTGCGCGGCTACATTCCCTCCGGCTGCCTGACCGTGCCCGCCGATACCCTGCCCGATTTGGACACATATTATTACGGCGACAAATAAGCCTGAAATTCCCTGTTTTATCTTGTTGCCAATGGGAAGAAAAGTCGATATAATGATTGATATCCGAATTCATTCTACAGATCGGAAAGGAAGTTATCGCATATGAAGAAGTTTTTCGCGCTGCTTTTGGTCCTGAGCATGATGGTGTCCGCGCTGGGCGGCATCGCTCTGGCGGAGGACGCTGAACCGGGGCTTTTGCGGACTGCCGCGCTGTATGACATTTCCACCATGGACGTGGCGCTGACCACGGATGATTACCTGATCCCCATGAACGTGTTTGACCGGCTATTCGAGACCCGTCCAGTGGGCGGCGCATCGGAGGTGGTCAAGAGCTTAGTAACGGATTATTCCGTCAGCGCCGACGGCCTGACCTACGAATTTACCCTGCGGGAGGGCGTGGTGTTCTCCAACGGCAGCGCCCTTACCGCTTCGGACGTGCAGTTCAGCTTTGAGCGGCTGCTCAAAATGGCGAAGCAGAACACGGAAATCGTCCTGGAGGTCGTGGGCGGCGAACAGGTGATGAACGGCGAAGCCGATAACCTGGAAGGCTTCCAGGTCATCGACGACACCCATTTCACCGTGACCTTGAGCGCCCCCAACGCGGGCTTCCTGGCGGAGCTGACCGCCCCGGCCATGTCCATCGTGGACGCGGAAACCATGGCGAACGCCCCCAAATTCGGGGAGGAACCGGCGGACACCATCGGCTCCGGCCCCTATATCGTGACCGAATGGGTGGCTAACGACCATTACACCCTGATTTACAATGAAAAATACTGGGGCGAAGAACCCAGCGTGAAAAAGCTGGTCATGCGGATCATCCCCGACGCAACCACCCAGGATCTGATGTTCCAGGGCGGCGAACTGGATCTGATCGACCTGGGGAGCCTGGACAGCGCCATCGTGGCTTCCATCTATAAAACCATGTACGCGGATCGGATCGTCAGCACGCCCAAGGTGGGCATGACCTATCTCATCATGAACGAAAACAACGAGTATTTGAAGGATGTGCGGGTGCGCAAGGCCATCGGCATGGCTATCAATGTGGATGAGATGATCCAGGGCATTTACATGGGCGACGCCATGCGGGAGAAAGGCGTGATCCCCACCGGCGTTTGGGGACACAACGACGAGTTAGAGGGTTTCTCCTATGATCCCGACGGGGCCAAGGCCCTGCTGAAAGAGGCGGGATATAAGGAAGGCGAAATCCATTTTGAGCTTTCCATGGACTCCACCGCCAACAGCAGCATCCAACTGGTTTACGCCTACATCAGCCAGCAGCTGGAAGCGGTAGGCATTCGGGCAGAGATCGTCAGCCATGAGCATTCCGCCTGGCTGGCCCTGCGTTCTTCCGGCGAAATGGATTCCTTCGTAGCCCGCTGGGGCATGGATTACAACGACCCGGCCAACATCATGTACACCTTCTTCGGAACCTTGGAATTTTCCAAAGGCCGC
>JAFXMP010000100.1 GCA_017530275.1 Clostridia bacterium
CGGGGTGTAAGCGAAGTACACGTCGCTAATATCCACCTGACCCGCCGCTTCGGACAGCACCCGGGCGTCCTGCGCGTCGGGGGTTTGCGCGGGTTCCGCAATCAGCTTGAAGATACGGGCGGCGCAGGCCAGGGCGTTCTGCAATTCCGTCACCACGCCGCTGATTTCGTTAAAGGGCTTGGTATACTGGTTGGCGTAGGACAAAAGGGCCGACAGGCTGCCCACGGTAAAGGGGGCCGCCGTGCCCGCAGAAGCTACGCACACCAGTGCGCCCGCCAAGGCCACCGCCGCGTAAACCACGTTGTTGACGAAGCGGGTGCAGGGATTGGTGAGGGAGGAATAGAAAATGGATTTGAGAGAGCATTTTTCCAGGCGCTCGTTGATCTCGTCAAATTTCTCTATATTCTTTTCTTCTTGTTCGAAGGCTTTCACCACCTTCTGATTGCCCAGCATTTCGTCGATGAAGGCGGTCTGCTCGCCCCGGGTCTCGCTCTGCTGTTTGAAGAAAGAATAGGTGTGGGTGGCGATGAACCGGGCCACCACGAAGGAGAGGGGCGTGAGCACCACCACCACGGCGGCGATGCCGGGCCGGATGGAAAGCATAAAGACCAGGGTGCCCAAAATGGTGACCACGCCGGTAAACAACTGGGTGAAGCCCAGCAGCAGGCCGTCGGTGAACTGATCCACGTCGGCGATCACCTGGCTTACAATGCCGCCCACAGGATGGGAATCGATGTAGCTCAGGGGCAATATTTGCAGCCGCCGGAAGGCCTGATCCCGCACGTCCCGCACCACCTGATAGGTGATTTTGTTGTTGATGCTGTTTACCAGCCATTGGATGCCCGCCGTGGCCGCCACGATCACCCCGATGCGGATCAGCAGCGAAATCACAGCGGTAAAATCCACCTGACCGGGGCCGATGATGTGGTCGATTGCCCAGCCGATGAGCACTGGCACATACAGCGTAAGCCCCACCACGGCGGCGGACAGCAGGATGGACAGGATCACCAGCGCCCAATAGGGCTTGATATAATTCAGCACTTTTTTCAGGGTGCCCTTTTCCGCTTTCTGCGCCTTGCTCATGCCCGCGCCGCCTCCTTTTTGAACTGGGATTCATAGATTTCCCGGTACACGGGGCAGGTTTCCAGCAGATCTGCATGGCTGCCCACTCCCACTGCCTGACCATCGTCCAGCACCACGATCTGGTCCGCATGCTGAATGGAGCTGGTGCGCTGGGACACGATGAACACCGTGGGCCGCCCGTCCATTTCCCGGAGGGCCTTGCGCAGCGCCGCGTCGGTGGCAAAGTCCAGTGCGGAGGAGGAATCGTCCAAAATGAGAATATCGGGCTTCCTTACCAGGGCCCGGGCGATGGTGAGCCGCTGGCGCTGGCCGCCGGACAAATTGCGCCCGCCCTGCTCGATCAGGGCGTCCAGCCCGCCTTTGGAAACCACCACGTCCTCCGCCTGGGCGATATGCACGGCCTGCATGATGTCTTCATCGGAAGCGTTTTCATTGCCCCATTGCAGGTTTTCCCGGATGGTGCCCTTGAACAGCACCGCTTTCTGGGGTACGATGCCGATGCGCCTCCGCAGTTCCGCCGGATCGATGGCTTTCACGTCCTGCCCGTCGATGAACACCTGGCCTTCCGTGGCCTCGTAAAACCGAGGGATCAGGTTCACTAAAGTGGATTTTCCGCTGCCCGTGCCGCCGATCACGCCCACAGTTTCACCCGGCAGAACACAAAAGCTCACGTCGGTCAGGGCTTCATCGGCCCCCTCGCTGTAACGGATGCCCGCATTCACAAACTGCACCCGATATTTGGGGTCGCCTTTGGGCAGGTCGTCATTCACCATTTCCCCGGCGGGCATATCCAGCACACCCTGGATGCGCTTGCCGCAGGCCACGGATTTGGTGATGTTGATGATGAGGTTGGCCAGCTTAATGAGCTCCACCAAAATCTGGCTCATATAATTGTACAGCGCCACCACCGCGCCCTGGGTGATGATCCCCGCTTCCACCCGGACGGCCCCGGTATGGATCAGGAACAGCACCGCCAGATTGATGATAACGTAGGTGACAGGATTCATGAGGGCGGAAATGCGGCCCACGTACTTCTGCATATCGGTGAGGGCTTCGTTCTTTTCCTCAAAGGACGCGATTTCCGTTTCTTCCTTGCCGAAGGCCCGCAGCACCCGCACGCCGGTCAGGTTCTCCCGGGCAGCTCCCAGCACCTTGTCCAGCAGGCCCTGCACCTTTTTGTACAGGGGGATGCTCACGAGCATGATGCCGAACACCACCACGGACAGCACCGGAATGGCCGCCGCGAACCACAGCGCCGCCTGGGTATCGATGGTAAAGGCCATGACCATGGCCCCGAATACCACGAACGGCGAGCGCAGCAGCAGCCGCAGGGCCAAATTCAGCCCCGTCTGCACCTGATTCATGTCGCTGGTCATGCGGGTGATCAGGGTGGAAATGCCCACCCGGTCCAAGGTTTGATAGGAAAAGTCCTGGATGTGGCTGTACAGGGCGTGGCGCAGCTTTTTCACAAAGCCCACGCTGGCCTTGGCCGCGAAATATTGCGCGGTAACGGAGCAGATCAGCCCCACTAGGCCCAAAGCCACCAGCACCAGGCACATTTTGACGATGTACCCCTGATCCTGGCTCCCGATGCCCTTGTCGATGATGGCTGCCACCACCAGGGGCACGATCAGCTCAAAACCCGCTTCCAGCAGCTTGAACAACGGGCCCAGCACGCTTTCCTTCCGGTAATCCCGCAAGTATATGAAAAGCTTCTTCATGCGCTTCCTCCGATTTTTCTTCTGTCACCTTTTCAGCCGGAGATTTTTGGAACGCTTTAAGTCAATGAAAGAGTGGAGAGTGGAGAGTGGAGAGTGGA
>JAFXMP010000101.1 GCA_017530275.1 Clostridia bacterium
GTCGGGCAGCGCCCGGTCCACGATCACGCTCATGGCGTAGCTGATGAAGGACTGGCGCATTTCGTGTTCCAAATCCGTTGGAATCAAACGGTCTTTGATGTCGCTCATTTTGTCACAATCCTTTCAGCTGTCAGAAGTCCAATACGGCCAATTCGCTGTTCTGTTCAATAAATTCTCTTCTCGGCTCCACCTTATCGCCCATGAGGAGGGAGATGATTTCGTCGGCGGCCATGGCGTCCTCCATGGTGACGCGCATCATGGTGCGGGTTTCGGGGTTCATGGTGGTGATCCAAAGCTGCTCGCTGCTCATTTCGCCCAGACCTTTGTATCGCTGAATTTCGGCCTTGTTGTCCCTTCCCAGCTGATCCAGCAGCGCTTGCAGCTCCTTATCGTCGTACACGTAATGCTCCTGCTTGTTTTTCGTCACCTTATACAGGGGCGGCATAGCAATGTATACGAAGCCATTTTCGATGAGGGGCCGCATGTAGCGGTAGAAGAACGTGAGCATCAGGATGCGGATATGGGCGCCGTCCACGTCGGCGTCCGTCATGCACACGATGCGGTGATACCGCAGTTTGTCCATGTTGAACTCGTTGCCGACCCCGCAGCCGAAGGCGGTGATCATGTTCTTGATTTCGGCGTTGATCAGGATCTTGTCCAGCCGCGCCTTTTCCACGTTCAGGATTTTGCCGCGCAGGGGCAGGATGGCCTGATAGTGCCGGTCGCGCCCCGTTTTGGCGCTGCCGCCGGCGCTGTCGCCCTCCACGATGAAGATTTCGCACTTGGCGGGGTCCCTTTCGGTGCAGTCCGCCAGCTTGCCGGGCAGAGAAGCGCTTTCCAATACGGTTTTGCGCCGGGTCAAATCTCTTGCTTTTCTCGCCGCTTCACGGGCCCGCGCCGCGCCTAAGCAGCGCTCCAAAATGATCTTAGCTTCGGTGGGGTGTTCCTCCAGGAAGGTGTTCAGCCCTTCGGAAACCAGGGAATCCACGATGGGGCGCACTTCGCTGTTGCCGAGCTTACTTTTGGTCTGGCCCTCGAACTGGGGCTCGTGCATCTTGACGGAAATGACGGCGGCCAGGGATTCCCGGGTGTCCTCGCCCTTTAAGTTGGCGTCGGCGTCCTTCAAAATCTTGTAGCGTCGGCCGTAATCGTTGATGGCGCGGGTCAGGGCGCTTTGGAAGCCCATCAGATGGGTGCCGCCCTCGGGGGTATGGATGTTGTTGGCGAAGGCGTAAATGTTTTCGTTGTAGCTGTCGTTGTACTGCATGGCGACCTCGACAGATACGCCGTTTTTCAGCCCCTCCACGTAAATGGGTTCGGGGAACAGCACTTCCTTGTTCTTGTTCAGGTATTTCACAAATTCCCGGATGCCGCCCTCGTAGTGGAAGGTGCGCTCCAGAGGTTCCTCGGGCCGCTCGTCCCGAAGGACGATCTTCACGCCCTTGTTCAGGAACGCCATTTCCCGGATGCGGGCCTTTAATACGTCAAAAGAAAAATCGATGCCGGGGTCGAACACGCCCTCCGGGTTCTCGGCGGAGCGCACGTCCGGCCAGAAGCGCACGGTGGTGCCCGTTTCCTGGGTTTCGCCGATCACGCGCAGGTCGTATTCGATCTTGCCCACGTTGTATTCCTGCTCGTAGATTTTGCCGTCCTGGCGCACTTCCACCCGCAGGTGACGGGAAAGAGCGTTGACGACGGAAGCGCCCACGCCGTGCAGGCCGCCGGACACTTTGTAGCCCTCGCCGCCGAACTTGCCGCCCGCGTGCAGCACGGTGAGGCACACCTCCACGGCGGGACGGCCCATCTTGGGATGGATGCCCACGGGGAAGCCGCGGCCGTTGTCCTTGACGGATACGGAGCTGTCCTTATGAATGGTCACGATAATTTCGGTACAGAAGCCCGCCAGCGATTCATCGATGGCGTTGTCCACGATTTCATATACACAGTGGTGCAGGCCCCGGGCGTCAGTGGAGCCGATATACATGCCGGGACGCTTGCGCACCGCCTCCAGTCCCTCCAGCACCTGAATCTGGGTTTCGTCATAATGGGCGGAGCCTTGCAGCTCCTGTGGGTTCAAATCCATTTCGTCTGCCATAATATCCTCCCAGCGATTGTTTGGATATGTCCGGCAGAATGTTCCCATCGAGGGTTCTGCCGGGACGGAAAACCATGTTTTCCTCCAAATTATTATACCACAAAAAGATCATTTTTGGAAGGGTTTCTACAATATAATTGCGAGAATTTCATGTATAATTTGGCATGGAGACGGAATCGCGATCGCGCAAAAGAAAACCGAGCGGAAAGCCCGGTTAGGGAAATGGTGCAGAACATATCACGACCGGATTCAAGGATACACAGCCCGCGGCTGCGCCTGATGGCGGCCTTGACAGTCGGCCGGTCTGTGCTGTGTAGAAATCAAGGGGCTATCGCTCCATTTTTGTGCCAAGGCATCGCTCTTTACTCTTGCGGGTCTTTTGATCATCTTTGGGTCATATCTCTTGACGACACAGAGCCACTCTGAAAAAATGGCTGAAAAAAAATGAAAAAAATGACTATAAAAAAATATTTTTTCCCCCTTTACAAGCCTTCAATCCTGTGCTATAATACGTCTCGTTTGGGGGGCATTAGCGCAGTTGGTAGCGCACAACACTGGCAGTGTTGGGGTCAGGAGTTCGAGTCTCCTATGCTCCATTAAAGCCTGGAATCGTTGTAAATCAACGGTTCCAGGCTTTTTCTTTTGCCTTTTGGGAAAGGGATTTTGGGGAGGAATGACCTACAAAATAACCCAATCAGCATTTAGAGACCAAAAATCCGGAATTATTCTTCCTCTATACACTTTTTATACAAATGCCGGAAACGCCATATTTTTCAACGGGTAGTATTAACTAAGCCTCGAATTCCGTTCCCTCTATCTGCCGGCGTTTCATGCTCCGCTTGTTTTCATACATAGATCTGTCTGCATGGCGTACCACATCGTCAATCAATTTGTCCTCCTGCGGATCGTAGTCTGCCAAGCCGCGGGAAACGTCCACCTTTTTCCATGGGTCCGTTTCCGCTTCACGCTTTTCGGAACACTTTGCATCAAAAAGACGCACAAGCTCCTCCCGGTTTTCATAGTCGCCGTTCTGAAGCACAGCGACAAATTCATCTCCGCCGATGCGGAATACAGGGCTGTGTTCAAATACATCACATATGATCCGGGCGGCCTCTTTCAGATAAATATCTCCCTTGTCATGCCCATATTCGTCATTGATCTGCTTGAGGCAGTTGCAATCAAACATGCATACAGCGAATGCCAGGGGACCTTCAGGCTGGTCGACCCGCGTCTGCATATCTCTGACCATAATATCGAACGCGCCTCTGTTGCGCAGGGAGGTCAGCGCATCGGCATAGGCGAGATCGTTGAGGCGCGAAATGTATTCTTTCAGGTTCTCCGTCACGCGGCGAAAGGTGTTTGTAAGAGCGCCGATCTCGTCCTTTCCAGCATAGTCAAGCGTGCAGTCGTAGTTGCCTTCATCGATCTGCTCCGCAGCCTCCGTGAGCTTTTGGAGGGGCTTTGTGATCCGTTCGGAAAACCTCCTGATGAGGAGGATGAACACAAGCAGCAGGGCGAGAAACGCGATAACGATCACGGCGATCCACTTGTGCCAGCTGGCATTGATCTCCGACAGCGGAGCGGAAACCGTCAGCAGGTCCCCATTGATCAGAGGCAGCCGGAAAGCCAGTTTTTCCGTGCCTCTATAACTGTATCGGACGATGGAATCTGAACTGACGATTCCATCCGGGGCTATTTCCTTGGCTTCTATTTCCGGGATACTCATATGCGGATGATAAACGATCATGCCATCCGCATCCGTAATGAAGGCATATCCGTTTTCATATAAGGTGATGTTATTGACCTGAGCCGTCATGGCGGAATAATCCAGCTCGATCCCGATCACGCCCACAAACTGTTCGCCGAAATAAACCGGAACATTATAAGAAATCACGCGCACATCCAGATTATCCGTGATATACGGCTTGAGCCATACGGGTTCTCCAGTCGCCTTGGGTACCGTGAACCAGACGAGCTGCGAGGTGTCCTCCGTATTGTATTGGGTAATATCCGTCACCTTATGCTGCGTAAAGCCTTGCCCGTCGAGATTGACGAACCAAAAGCCTTCGGCGGAGGATGAAACGGCAGGGTCGATACGATAATAGTAAGTCACAATGCCGTTTGTCTTCACCAGGATTCTTTTGAAAACGTCGCTGACGCGGTCGAGGTGCTTCTGAAGTTCTTCATCGCTGACTCCGTCCAGATCGGATTCCACATAGGAAGAGACGATCAGAACATTCTGCTCCAGATTCTCGAATAAATCATCCAGGTTTTTTTCACCGGCTTCACACAGCAGCCGAAGCATCTGCTCCGCATCGCTCATTCCCAACCGCCGAATCGCAACAACGCCGAAAGCGGCGGCAATGATCATGGTGATGATGATTGCGCCGATGGTCATCGCTGTGATTTTTGTCCTTAACGATTGCAAGATACGATCCTTCTTTCAATTGTCTTTGCGGAAACGCTGGTCTCGGAAGATTATGAATCGTGCGTTTGCGTATCATGCTGAGAGTCGGATGATTCATGACCTGCCAAATGAACCGGACCCGCTTCCCAGCTTATCGTCGCCTTGTTATGGTATTGCGAAAGGTTCCAATTGTTTATCAGCCGATCGATGACGACATGAACTCCCATTTCGTGTGTTTCCGGCAGCAAAAGGAAGATTTGGGTGTTGCTGACCTCGACCATGACGTCACTGTTCCTCAGCGATTTTTGTATCAACCGCCTGAATTCCGTTGTGATCATGATGTGCTGTTCGCTGTCGATCATACGCTCGCAAGGCGTTACGGTGAACAAAACCCGATAGGCAGCGCCTTTGTATCGCTCCAAATAGCGCATCATATACCGGTAGATGTTGATGAAGGCTTCTCTGCCCATCCACATGGCGTCTGGGGATATGCATCTTTCTTCAAGAATCTTGGTGACGGTTTTAAGATTCAGCTTATCGGAAGGATCAAGCGTATCGACCTGCGGGCTGCCGCTCAGGGCGCATCTGCCTTTTCCGGTCTGTTTCACGATGCCCAGCGCCTGATCCGCCAGATGAAACAGCTCTCGGTATGACCGCCCGTGAACGGGTACCGCGGCAGCGCCGATGGAGACGCCGGTGGGAAATTTAAGGCTGTCCTCAAAAAGCTGCTTCATCATTTTGAGGTAATCCCGATTGATTCGCTCGGTAAAATGCCGCAGTTCGTTCTCTGTTCGCATGTTTTTCGCGAACAATAAAAATTCGTCTCCGCCGATTCGGCCGCATATGTCCTCGCTGCGCATATTGTTTTTCAACAGGTCTGAGAACATGACGATGACCCGATCGCCTATGTCGTGTCCGTATATATCGTTGAAGAGCTTGAAAGAATCAAGATCCAAAACGCACAGAAATCCCGTCTCCACCTGACAAATGGCTTCCATGCGATCTTCGATGGTATCCTTGTTCAGAAGCCCTGTCATCCGGTCGATCATGGCGTTTTTTTCTAGCTGCGCCAGTTTTTTCTGCGTTTGGAGGGCGTTTTGAACCCTGTTTGTCAATATGTCGGGATTGATGGGCTTGTGGATATAATCGATCGCCCCCAGCCGCAATCCGTTGGTTTCGGACGCCTGCGCCTCATCGGTCGACAGGAAAATGACAGGGATATTAGCGCTGCTGTCTTTCAGATTGCGTACAGCTTTCAGGGTTTCAAAGCCATCCATATCCCGCATGAAAATATTGATCAACAGCAGATCAGGAACAGAGGCGCTCTGCTGGAGATAATCAAGCAATTCCCGACCCGTTTTCAGCACGGTGGTATTGATGCCAATGTTCTTAAGCGCACTTTCGGCCATTTGCAAATCTGCCACATTGTCATCGACAATGATAATCCAGTCTGCCATAGTCATCCTCCTCTCGTACAAGATTGCTTTCTCCGCTCACTTTGTACAAGGAATGGCAGCAGTCTCCGGCTTATAAAACCGCTTGGGACATACTGCTCCTTTTGCATTATAGTGAAAACCTGACAAAGACATCAAGGGGACGTGGCGGAATGCCACATAAAAAAACGACCATAGTTCTTGCGATTTTACCTGATAATGGGTATGATGTTTACAAAATATATCATGGGGAGTATTGGTTCATGATTCTACCTTTTTCAGAAGCGCTGCGTCGATTGAGGATAGAGAAGGGCTATTCACAACAGCGGCTTGCCGACGCGCTGCACGTCGATCGATCCACCGTTACGAAATGGGAGACGGGCGACCGCGTACCCGACGCAGTGATGATCTCTCTGCTCTCCGATTGTCTGGGCGTGAATGTCGCCGAGCTCCTGCGAGCTTCGGAGAAGTCTGCCGCCCGGCCTGTCGTCATGATCGTAGACGACGAGAACATCATTTTGCGGGGCAGCGTCCCCATCCTGGAGAAAGCCATTCCTGACGCGGAAATCGCCGCTTTTACGATACCGGCCGAAGCCGTGGCGTACGCGAAGGCCAACCCCGTTTCGCTCGCGTTCCTGGATATCAAGATGGGGCGGGTCAGCGGTTTGAACGTCTGCCGGGAGCTTTTGGCAGTCAATCCCCGTACCAACGTCGTTTATCTCACGGCATACCGGGAGTATTCCTTTGACGCCTGGGCTACCGGCGCGTGCGGCTATCTGCTCAAGCCCATCACTGTGGATGCGGTGCGGAGAGTCCTGGCAGAGCTGCGATATCCGATGAGAAGGAGTGGCGGCGTATGATGATGAGCGGTATAAGCCTTGCCAATTTTATCATCGTGATCAGCGCGTTTATCATCTCCGTGCTGGGCTTGATTTCAGTGATTTTTCTTCGCAAGACATTTCGGGAGGGCCGCGTCTCCTTTCTGGCCTTTTTCCTTCTGTTGGTAGGATATACATCTTCGGCTGTGATCAACGAGTTTGCCGATACGGCGGTCATTTCACAGATCTCACTGTTTTCAAATTCCCTGTTCTCGTCCCTGCTGATCCCGGCCATCACAATATATCTGCTTCGCTGCGCCGGGAAGGACTGGCGGCACAGCCCGCTGTTCGCGGCGGTTGCCAGCCTGTGGGCAGTGTACTTTGCGCTGCTGGCCGTCACGCAGTTTACCACCTGGATATACTATTTCACTCCGGACAACGTCTATCACCGCGGAGCGTGGTATCCGCTGCTCCTGATCCCGCCCGCTCTGCTGATGGTGGTGAATCTGATTGGCCTGTGGCGCTTCCGAGCCGCGCTTACACACCGGCAGCGGGTCGCTTTTCTCATTTACTTTGTGGTGCCGCTGGTCTGTATGCTGATACAGATGTTTTTCTTCGGCCTGCTGCTGATCGTATTCGGCACAGCGTTGGCTGTGCTCTTCATGTTCGTCTTTTTCCTGTACGATCAGGTGGAGCGTTCGATTCGGCAGGCTGAGGAAAACGCCAGGCAGCGCGCCAGCATCAATGTGCTCCAGATGCGCCCGCATTTTATCTGCAACACCATGATGAGCATCTACTACCTGATCGCGCTGGACGCCGAAAAGGCGCGGCAGGTCACCCTGGATTTCACCACGTATCTTCGGGACAACTTTACCGCAATCGCCAAGGAGGACACGATCCCCTTCGCGGAGGAGCTGGAACACACGCGGGCATATCTCGCGGTGGAAAAGGTACGGCACGAGGATAAGCTGTATATAGAATTGGATACGCCCTGGACATCGTTCCGCGTTCCCCCGCTGACCCTGCAGCCTATTGTGGAAAACGCCATCGTGCATGGCGTCAGCCCCGACCTGGAACCGCTTTATCTCTCCGTATTGACCCGGAAGACAAAAACCCACAGCGAAATCATCGTAGAGGATACCGGTCCCGGCTTTGCGCCAGTTGATGACCACGAGCCGCATATTGCGCTGGCGAATATCCGGGAGCGCCTGGAAATGATGTGCGGCGGCACCCTGGAAATCACATCGCGTGAAATGGGCGGGACCAGAGTCACGATTCGGGTGCCGCTCAAGAATGCGAAATAACCTCTCGAACCAACAGAGCTGTAGATACCTCCTGCATTCAGTTCATTTTTGGCAGCACCTTCATGACCCCGTGGTTTTCTCCATCTGATATACAAAAAAATAGTGTTCAGACACGGAATCTGAACACTAATCCTTCTGGATTTTCAGTTTCAATTTCCAGAAAATGTTTTGTCGCAATTATACCATCAGGGCATAGTTATGCGGCCCCGGCAATTCAGAACGGTATAGACTATAAGACGATCTCCAACAATCTCAGCCATGCAACGGCGGCATTCATAATGGATGTTTATGCAACAGTTACTATGACTATGCAGAAGAACAGCGCCTCAAAAATGAAGTCTTTCATACAGTCTTTGTGAGCCGTTGGGTCATTGTTGGGTCATAAAAAGAAGAAACCCTTGATTTTTTAAGGTCACTGAAAAAGGTACGCTGGTACAAGAAGGGCAGCGTATCTTTTTCAGTTACAAGTGAGAATAACAGGCGAATTAGCAAATTGGAACATAAAATCGGGGGAAAAAGAAAAGCCTCGTAAATCAGGAGGGAATTA
>JAFXMP010000102.1 GCA_017530275.1 Clostridia bacterium
GCCAAAGTCGATTTCGTCGAAGGCCTTGTTGGGGAAGGGCCACAGGGAAATGGGCCGGATGAGCCCCGCCTTGATGCCCTCCGCCGCCAGGATCTCGCACGCTTCGCGGCAGATGCGGGCCGTGGTGCCAAAGGCCACGAACACGATTTCCGCGCCCTTCAGGTTTTCACTTTCGTACCGGGCCAATTCGGTTTCCATCTGCGCGTATTTCTTGAACAGCTTTTCCACGTGCTCTTCCAGCTTTTCGGGCTGCATGCGCAGGGACTTCACCACCCGGCGGTTCTGGTCGCCGCCCCGGTCCGCGTAGCCGGTGCAGGCCCAATCCCGCTTGCCCGCGATTTCGTTGGGGGCGAGAACGGGTTTGAATTCCGGCAGGCGCACGGGCTCCATCATCTGGCCGATCATGCCGTCGGCCAGGATCATGATGGGATTGCGCCAGTACTGAGCCATTTCGGTGCCCGCGTACAGCATGTCCACGGCTTCCTGGATGGAAGCGGGGGCAAATACGGGAATCTTATAGTCGCCGTTGCCGCCGCCCCGGGTGACTTGATAATAGTCCGCCTGGGCGGGCTGAATGCCGCCGATGCCGGGGCCGCCGCGGCTTACGTTCATGGCCAGCAGCGGCACTTCGGCGGAGCACAGGAAGCTCATGCCCTCCTGCATCAGAGCGATGCCAGGAGAGGAAGAAGAAATAAACACCGTGCCGCCGGCGCTGCCCGCGCCGTACGCCATGTTGATGGCCCCCAGCTCGCTTTCCGCCTGCACGAAGCAGCCCCCGTGCTTGGGCAGTTCCCGGCTCATATACTCGGGAACCTCGCTCTGGGGAGTGATGGGATAGCCGAAATACAGCCGCGCGCCGCCGCGGATGGCGGCCTCGGCAAAGGCCTCGTTGCCCTTCATGAGCACTTTATCGGTGATCATTGGTCGCCCTCCTCCAACTGATAAATGGCAATCGCGCCGTCAGGACACATCAGCGCGCAGCTTTGGCAGCCGATGCACGCTTCCTGGTTCACGGCGCAGGCGGGGTGATACCCCTTGGCATTGACGGTGGCCGCCATGCCGATGACGCCCTTGGGGCATACGGAACGGCACAGCTCGCAGCCCTTGCACTTTTCCGGACGGAAAACCAGCTTAAACGCCCGCATTTTGTTTTCTCTCCTCCCATAGTTTCTTGGTACTTGTTCAGCATAAGCAGCTTATAGGCTATAAGGCAGAGTTGACATAAAGTATCCTATAAGATAACCCCTGAACAATTACCTTTATTTATCCAAGTAAGCAGGCCTCATATACAGCCCTAAAGGACGAAGCGGCGATATGCCCTCCAGTTCCTCCGGCTGAACGATGCCCGCGGGATAACAGGTGAATAATAAAGGAATGTTCATTTCATCCGACAGAGATTGGGCCTTTTCGTATCCTTCCCGGATGATGTCCGCGTTGGTCTCTCTGAGCAAATGCGTATTGTTGACCAAGCCGGTTACTGGAATACGCAGCTCGTTCTGAATGGCTTCCACGTGCTCCCGGGCCGTTTCCACGGCGAGCGTTTCGTACCGGCGGAAATTGACCACCGCCCACAATTCGTGATCGTCTCCCTCAAAATACTTGCCGAACTGGCGCAGCACCCGGGCCCCGGCGTCGTTGCCGCCCAAATCCACGATGGTCTGGCACCCCTCGTCCTCCAAGGGCGCGCGCAGGGCGGCGGTCAGGGCAGGCAATTCGGCGGTAGCGCCGGTGGAATGGAAGGTGTCGCCGTACACGGAAACGCCGTGGGCCTCCAGCACGTCCATGCGCTCCCGGGAACGAAAATAGGGGTTTGCCACGTCCAGATCCACGATAGCGAGGCGGGGATATTCCTTGTCCGGCTGATTTGCCAGCTCCATGGCCAGGCTCACGGCCAATTCCGTTTTCCCGCTGCCGTAATGGCCCGCGATCACGATCATGCGGCGCATGGCGCTCCTCCTTCCCGTTCAAAGAGTACCATGCCATTATGAAACCGTGTGCGGAAAATGTCAACCCAAAAAAGCTGTATTTCCTTTGTATCATGGGAAAAATCCTTGTTTTTGTACGATTTCAAAAAAACTTCTCTTAGTTTTGCGTTTTCTCCGCTAATGTGGTATACTGTTTGATAAGGAGGCGATTGCGCTGTGGGACAGAAAGAGAAGCTCATTGCAAAGCTGAAATCAAATCCGAAAACCTTTACGTTTGACGACGCTGAATCGCTCCTTGGATATTTCACCTATTTCAGAAGCAATAAAGGAAAAACCAGCGGCTCCCGCGTGATGTTTACGAGCGATCAATACAAGACGAAAATTTTGCTGCACAAGCCCCATCCGCGGAAGGAACTGCTGGAATATCAGGTGAAACAGTTGATTGAAAACCTGGAACAGGAGGGATTGCTGTGAACAGCGTCATGCAGTATAAGGGCTATGTGGGCAGCGTGGAGTTCTCCGAAAACGATGGTGTGCTTTACGGGAAAGTGCAGGGCATCCGGTCCCTGATTTCCTATGAAGGCACCACCGTTCAGGAGCTTCTGGACGATTTTCACGGGGCTGTGGACGATTATCTGGCGCTCTGCGCGGAAGAAGGCACACAGCCGGAAGCCTCCTACACGGGGAGCGTAAATATCAGTTTCAAGGATCCCGATACCCATAGGCGCGCCGCCGTTTACGCCATGACGCACGGTCAGACGATCAACGGTTTTATTGACGACTGTGTGGTGGGCAGGTTAGACGCATTGCACGCCTGACCCATCCTGAAAGTCCCCCCAACGATAGGTTTTCCTGCTTTTTTTCCGTTCTTCCCGGAAAAGCGCCGAAAAACGGATTGACTTTTCCTTATTCTTCTGTTAAACTACCTGCAATCGCATACCAAAGGCGATGACGAAGAAGGCGGATGGAATGTCCACCCACAGAGAGCCGGGAGCGCTGAAAACCGGCGGCGGGGATCCATCAGGCTGTGGCTTCCGAGCCGGGCATCTGAACAGGGCGGTTCCCCCCAGTAGGATGCTCCGTGAACGCCGCGTCAGTGCGAAGGGCTTCATGGGAGCCCATAAGGGGCGCGATCACACCGCGCAATTTGAGTGGTACCGCGAGCTGATGCTTATTCAGCCCGTCTCAAAGAAACACTTTGGGGCGGGCTTTTGTCTGCCCCGGAAAAGAGAGTGGAGTTTGGAGTGTGGAGAGTGGAGTTTTAAGCATGATTTCCAATCTGACTTTATCAATCACAACGAACGGAAAGCGTACACAAAATATAACTCCACATTCCACTCTCCACACTCCACACTGATTATTCTGTAGGAGGAAACGAAAATGCCTACCCAGGCCCCCGAAATGCTGCGGGACGTGGCCGCCCGCATCCGTGAACTGAAAGATATCGCCGGCTATACCACCGCCGATCTGGCCCGCATGACGGGCTTTTCCGAGGCGGACTGCGCCTGGTACGAGACCGGCAGCGTGGAAATGCCCTTTTCCTTCGTCCACAAGTGCGCCGCCGCTTTCGGCGTGGACATCGTGGACCTGATCGAGGGCACCAGCCCCCGCCTGTCCAACTACACCGTCACCCGTCACGGGGAAGGCGAGGTGGTCACGGACATCAAAGGCATCAAAATGCTGAACCTGGCCCCCATGTTCCGCAAGCGCATCGTGGAGCCGTACCTGACCCGCTATTCCTACGACCCCGCCCTCCAGGCGGCCCCCATCGAAACGGTGAGCCACCCCGGCCAGGAATTTGACTACATCCTGTCCGGCGTGCTGCGGGCCCAGATCGGCGAGCACACGGAAACCCTGCGGGCGGGCGATTCCGTGTTCTTCGATTCCTCTACCCCCCACGGCCTCATCGCCGCCGAGGGGCAGGACTGCGTGTTCCTTGCCGTGGTCATCCCCGGCGAGGAAACGGATTACAATCCCCATATCCACGACGCCGCCGCCCCCGCGGCCCAGACCCAGGCCATCATCGCCGACCGGTTCGTGGAAGCCAAAGTCAACGACAAAGGCACGCCCGTATCCGTCCATTACCACGATATCGAGCATTTCAATTTCGCCTTCGACATCATGGACGAGCTGGCCAAGGAGCACCCGGACCAGCTTGCCATGGTGCATCTGGATATCAATAAGAAGGAACGACGCTTCTCCTTCCTGGATTTCCACAAGATGAGCAACCGTGCCGCCAACTACTATAAGTCCCTGGGCATCAAGAAAGGCGACCGGGTGATGCTGGTGCTCCGCCGTCAGTACCATTTCTGGATCAGCATGCTGGCCATGGAAAAGATCGGCGCGGTGGTGATTCCGGCAACCGACCAGCTGCTTTGCAAGGACTACATTTACCGCTTCCAGACCGGCGAAGTCAGCGCGGTGGTGTGCACCAGCCACGGCCAGGCGGCAGGCGAGATCGAAAAGGCCCTGCCGGAATGCCCCGGCATCAAGACGCTGGTGTTCTGCGGCGGCCAGCGGGAGGGCTGGCACGATTTTGACAGCGAATACAGCGTGTTTTCCTCCCACTATGACCGCACGGAGGACGCGGCCTGCGGCGACGATCCCCTGCTCATGTTCTTTACCTCCGGCACCACGGGCTATCCCAAGCTGGTGTGCCACAGCCACAAGTACCCCCTGGGCCATTACATGACCGCCAAATTCTGGCATAACGTCCTGCCCGGCCAGCTTCACCTGACCATTTCCGACACCGGCTGGGCTAAAGCCTGCTGGGGCAAAATCTTCGGCCAGTGGATGTGCGAAGCCGCCCTGTTCGTGTACGATTTCGACCGCTTCCACGCCGACGATATCCTGCCCCTGTTCAAGCAGTACGGCATCAAAACCTTCTGCGCGCCGCCCACCATGTACCGCATGCTGATCAAGGAGGATTTGAGTAAGTACGATCTGAGCTCCATCCGCTACGCCACCATCGCGGGCGAGGCCCTGAACCCCGAGGTATTCCAGAAGTTCAAGGAAGCCACCGGCATCACCATCATGGAAGGCTTCGGCCAGAGCGAGAGCGCCATCATTATCGGGAACCTCACCGGCATGACCCCCAAGCCAGGCTCCATGGGCAAGCCCGTTCCCCTGTACAATGTGGATATCGTCGATCCAAACGGCAACCCGGTGCCTGTGGGCGAGGTGGGCGAAATCGTCATTCACACCTCCGAAAACAGCCCCCAGTGCGGCCTGCTGACCGGCTATTACGGCAGCGAGGACAGGAACGTGAACGGCAACTGGCACGACGGCCTCTATCATACCGGAGACACCGCCTGGAAGGATGAGGACGGTTACTTCTGGTACGTGGGCCGGGTGGACGACCTGATCAAATCCTCCGGCTACCGCATCGGGCCCTTTGAAATTGAAAGCGTCATTATGGAACTTCCCTACGTGCTGGAGTGCGGCGTTTCCGCCGCCCCCGATCCAGTCCGCGGCCAGGTGGTCAAGGCCAGCATTGTACTGGTGAAGGGCAAGGAAGGAACAGAAGAACTGAAAAAGGAAATCCAAAGCTATGTCAAGCAGCGCACCGCGCCTTACAAATACCCCCGTATCGTGGTTTTCCGGGACGAGCTGCCCAAAACCACCAGCGGCAAAATCCAGCGCGCTTTGCTGTAAATTACCGGGGGAAACCATTCTTTGCTGCCCAAAGAATGGTTTCCCCCAGACCCCTTTCCAAGAAAGGCTTTACGGAAGCGTTTCAGCATACGGCAACGCTTTTGTAATCTCGTTCATCATCGGTATGTTTTTGTCCTCCCTGAAACGGAGGATTTTCTTTTTCATATTTTTTGATAATATTTAGAAAAACATATTGACAAAACATATATTCCGATGTAATATGATTTCAGAAATCATATTGAGGAGGGCATATCCATGGATAAGAAAACCAACGCCGTAAACGAAACCCTGCAATTTCCCCTGGGAGACGCCTTTGAAAAGGCCGTAACGGAATTCATGGAGGCGCACCCGGAGGGCGACGCCGAGCTGACCATCGCCGTGATCGACCTGGACAGCTTCTTGCACATCAACCAGAATTTCGGCAACGCGGCCGGGGATCAGATGCTGATCGAAACCGGACGGCAGCTCGCCGCCGATCTGCCCCAAGGGGCGGCGATTTACCGTATCGCAGGCGATGAATTCGGCATCCTGTTCCCCGGCATGGAAAAGGAAGACGTGTTTTTGCTCATGGAAAAAAAGCGGGCGTCCTTCAACGTGAAAGCGCCGGACGGGGAGGAAATGACCATTTCCGTCGGCATCGCCGCCGCTTTTGACGACGCTTCCCGCTATCAGGAATTGATGCGCAAGGCCGAAAGCGCCATGTTCCGCGTGAAATACGCCGGGCGCAATAAGGTGGCTCTGGCGCGGGAAGAAAAAATGGTGCCCAAAACCTCCCATTACACCGCCGACCAGCTGCGCCGCCTCACCGCCCTGTCCAAACGGGAGGGCGTGGGCGAAGCCATCCTGCTCCGGGAAGCCCTGGACATGCTGCTCAAAAAATACCCCAACTGAATCTGCTCATCCGCCTTCGCCCAAATCTCCGCCCAGCCGCGGAGATTTTTTGCTCCAAGCAGAAAAGATTTGTCTCTTTTTCTCTTTTTCCGCGCCGCTTTTTCTCATCCGGCATGATTTGCATATCATTTGTACATGTTTTTTATCTGTTTTTTTATATTTTTTTTCGCAAACTCCATGCATTCTTAACAATTCTGTTGTATAATATGATTAAATTCGGACCGGAAATCGGGTCCAAAGAATAACAGGAGGTAGAACCCATGAAGAAGTTTGCCCGTTTGCTGCTTGCCGTCGCCCTGGTCATGACCATGATGATGGGCGCTGCCCTAGCGGAAATCACCGTCGGTATCGTGAACAATCCCCCCTCTGAATCCGGCTACCGTGAAGCCAACGTAAAGGACTTTGAATCCGTGTTCACCGCCGAAAACGGCTACACCGCCAAGACCTTCTACAGCCTCAAGAACGACGAACAGCTTGCCGCCGCCCGTCAGTTCATCACCGACGGCGTGGATTACCTGCTGATTTCCGCCGCTGAAACCACCGGCTGGGACGCCGTGCTGAAGGACGCTCAGGAAGCCGGCATCGGCGTGTTCCTGTTCGACCGTATGATCGACTGCGATTCCGCCCTGTTTGAAGCCGCCGTGGTTTCCAACATGGCCGACGAAGGCGAAACCGCCGTGAACTGGCTGCTGAGCCTGGACCTGCCGGAATACAACGTGATCCACATCCAGGGCGCTATGGGCAGCGACGCCCAGCTGGGCCGCACCGGCGCTTTGGACGCTCAGTTTGAAGCTGGCAAGATGAAGAAAGTCGTGCAGCAGACCGCTACCTGGGACGAAGCCGAAGCCAAGAAGATCGTGGAATCCGTGATCAACTCCGGCGAAGACTTCAACGTGATCTACGCTGAAAACGACGGCATGGCCCGCGGCGCTGTGGCTGCCCTGGACGAAGCTGGCATCACCCACGGCGTGAACGGCAAGGTCGTTGTGATGGGCTTTGACTGCAACAAGTGGGCTCTGCGGGAACTGCTGGCTGGCAACTGGAACTATGACGGTCAGTGCAGCCCCTTCCAGGCCGCTGTGATCGACGGCATGATCAAGACCCTGCAGAATGGCGGCGCCATCGAAGGCCTGAACGCCAAGAAGCAGATCATTTCCGTGGAAAAGGGCTTCGACGCCCGTGAGATCACCGAGGAAGATATCGCTACCTACGGCCTGGGCGAATAATTCCCGGAAACGAACGAAGTGAATCCTTAAAACCGGCGCGGTGTGGAATGCAGTGGAGAAAATCCGCGTTCCGCACCGCGCCCTTCATTTTATTTGATGATTGGGAGATGAACGGATGGAAAACGGGGTCGTTTTAACCATGCGCGGGATCGGCAAATCCTTCCCCGGCGTCAGGGCGCTGAATAACGTGGACTTTACCCTGCGCCAGGGCGAGATCCACGCGCTGATGGGGGAAAACGGGGCGGGCAAATCCACCCTGATCAAGGTGCTCACCGGCGTGTATCCCAAGGATGAGGGAGAAATCCATATCGCAGGCGAACCGAACGCCATTGCCATCCGCTCCCCCCAGGAAGCGCAGCAGTACGGCATCAGCACCGTGTATCAGGAAATCACCCTGTGCCCCAACCTTTCCGTGGCGGAAAACATGTATATCGGCCGGGGACAGGGGGTCACAGTGAATTGGCGGGAGATGGAAAAAAAGGCGGGCGCACTGCTGGAAAGCCTGCATATCCCCGCCCGGCCCAAGCAGCAGCTGGGCAGCTGTTCCCTGGCCGTACAGCAAATGGTGGCCATCGCCCGGGCGGTGGATACCGAATGCAAGGTGCTGATCCTGGACGAGCCCACCTCCTCCCTGGACGAAAAGGAAGTGGAAATGCTCTTTAAGCTCATGCGGGATCTGAAAGCCCGGGGCGTCGGCATCATTTTCGTCACCCACTTCTTAGAGCAGGTGTACGCTGTATGCGACCGCATCACCGTGCTGCGCAACGGCGAACTGGTGGGCGAATACGAGATCGAAAAGCTGCCGCAGGTGGAGCTGGTGGCCAAGATGATGGGCAAGGAGCTGGAGGGCCTGTCCGTGATCAAAAAGACCGGCATAGTGGACGGTTCGGGCGCGGAAACCCTGTACGAGGCCCACGGCCTTTCCAGCACGGAAAGCCGCCCCTTCGATTTCCGCATCGCCAAAGGCGAGGTGAACGGATTTACCGGCCTGCTGGGCTCCGGCCGCAGCGAAAGCGTGCGCGCCATTTTCGGCGCGGACCGGGTCACCGGCGGCAAAGTGGCGGTGAACGGCCAGCCGGCGCGCATCCAGAAGCCCATCGACGCCATGAAGCAGGGCATCGGCTACCTGCCGGAGGACCGCAAACGGGACGGCATCATCGCAGACCTCTCCGTGCGGGAAAACATCATCCTGGCCCTGCAGGTGATGAAGGGCTTCTTCCATCCCTTCTCCCAGGCGGAAACGGAGAAATTTGCCGATGAATACATCAAGGCCCTGGATATCAAGACCGCTTCCCCCGAAACGCCCATCAAATCCCTGTCCGGCGGCAATCAGCAGAAGGTGATCCTGGCCCGCTGGCTTTTGACCCATCCCAAGTACCTGATCCTGGACGAACCCACCCGCGGCATCGACGTGGGCACCAAGACGGAGATTCAGCGGCTGGTGCTGCAATTGTCGGCGGAGGGCATGAGCGTCACCTTCATTTCCTCCGAAATCGAGGAAATGCTGCGCACCTGCTCCCGGCTGATCGTCATGCGCGACCGGCGGATCGTGGGCGAGCTTACCGGCGATCAACTGACACAGGACCACGTGATGTATACCATAGCGGGAGGAGGCGACTGACATGAGCAATTCATCCGACCGGAAGGGACGTTTCCTTGCAAACAATTCCCAGCTGCTGGTGCCCCTCATCGCCATCCTGCTGCTGGTGATCTTCAACCTGATCCGGGACCCCAGCTTCTTTTCCGTGGGCCTGGCCGCCAATAACAACGGCGACCCTGTGCTGCAGGGCAACCTGATCAGCATTCTGAACGGCGCTTCGGAATTGGTGATCCTGTCCATGGGCATGACGCTGGTCACCGCTGCCTCCGGCGGCCAGGATATTTCCGTAGGCGCGCTGGCGGCCATCGCGGGCAGCGTGTTCGTGAAGGTGCTCAAAAGTGGCGCGGAAATCACGCCTCTGTCCGTCCTGGGCGGCTTCCTGCTGTGCGTGGCGGTAGCCATGGTGTTCGGCGGGCTGAACGGCACGCTGGTTTCCGTGTTCCGCATCCAGCCCATGATCGCCACCCTGATCCTGTTCACCTGCGGCCGCAGCATCGCCTACTGGATCAACGGCGGCGCCACCCCCACGGTGGACAGCCCCATCATCACCGCCATCGGCAGCTTTATTCCCGGCATGCCGGTGCCCACTCCCATCCTGATCGTGTGCCTGATGGGCATTCTTTTCTTCCTGGTGTTCCGATTTACCAACTTAGGGCTGTACACTCAAACCGTGGGCATCAACCAGGGCGCGGCGCGGCTGAACGGCATCAACGCCGTGGGCATGAAATTGCTGGCCTTTGTGATCCTGGGCGCGTGCTGTGCCGTGTCCGGCGTGATCGGCGTGAGCCGTCTGAGCCTGATCAACCATGAAACGCTGCTGATCAACATTGAAATGGATGCCATCCTGGCGGTCGCCATCGGCGGCAACTCCCTGGGCGGCGGCAAATTCAGCATGATCGGCTCCGTGCTGGGTGCTTACGCCATCCAGGCCCTTACCATCACCCTGTACGCCATGAAGGTGCCCTCCACCGACGTGAAAGCCTATAAGGCCGTGGTGATCATCCTGCTGGTGGTCATCGGTTCTCCCGTGGTGAAGGAAAAGGTCAGCCGTTTCTGGCGCAATCGGACACGTTCCGCGCATGCGAGAAAGGAGGCGGCATGAGCATGAAACAGTCTTCTCCCACGCCCGCCGCACGGAAGAGAGAACCCATCTCCGACACCCATCTGCTGCTGACCATCACCATCTGCATTTTCGTGTGCATGTATGTGGCGGCTATGCTCATTTGGGGCGGCGGATTCTTAAAGCCCCAGATGATCTTTGATATGCTGAATGAAAACGCCTTCCTGATCATCATTTCCTGCGGGCTGACATTGGTCATGATATGCGGAAGCATCGATATTTCCGTGGGCGGCGTCACCGCCCTGGTGGCCATGGTGGGCGTGATGGTATTGAATGGAAATCTTGGCCTTACGGCAAACCTGCCGGATGGGCTTCGCATCCCCGCCGCCCTGGTGCTGGCGCTGCTCATCGGCCTGGCATTCGGCGCGGTCCAGGGTTATCTGATTTCCTATCTGGAGATTCAGCCCTTCATCATTACCTTGGCGGGCATGTTCTTCGCCCGGGGCATGATCACCATCATCAGCGTGGACCCCCAGAAAGCCCCCGCCAGCTTCATGGACATCCTGCAGTCCCGCATCGAAATCCCCTGGCTGGGTTCGCCCAACAAAAAAGGCGTTATGATCCCCGCCCGCATGGAGATCGGCGTGGTGGTGGCCCTGGTGATCGTGGTGCTGGTGTTCATCCTGCTTCGGAAAATGAAGCTGGGCCGCCATTTTTACGCCCTGGGCGGCAACCGGCAAAGCGCGCTGATGCTGGGCGTGAACGTACGCAAGACCCGTTTCCTGGCCCACCTGTTCAGCGGCCTGCTGGCAGGCATCGCGGGCTTTGTGTTCATGACCCACACCGGCGCAGGCAACGCCACCAATGCCACGGCTTCGGAAATGAACGCCATCGCCTCCTCCATCATCGGCGGCACCTTATTGACCGGCGGCGTGGGCAGCATCGTGGGCACCTTCTTCGGCGTGCTCACCCTGACCACCATCAAATCCATCGTGGTCACCTCCGGCCTGCGGGACCCCTGGTGGCAGTCCATCACCACCGGCGCCATGCTATGCTTCTTTATCCTTTTGCAAAGCGTGGTGCTGTCCAACAGAAACCGGGGCGGCTTCAAACGGCATTCCGGCAAGCAATAGCGTCCCATATACAAGCATACCTTCCCCTGGCGGCGCTGGGGGAAGGCTTGTTTGTATGCATATTTTTAGATCGAATACCGTTTGCTTTTTCAGGGCAAGTATGATAAAATGGAAAATGTAGAATTGTAGCGCCCGTTGGCGCCGATGGGAGGAAAAAAGCTTGGACACGAATGAGCGTCAAAAAGAAAACCTATTGGCAATCGACAAAAACGCTCAGATCAATCTCGTGGTGAGGTCAGAATCGACCGAAGACGAGATCGATCTGGTCAATGTTTTTCGCACGTTTAAGCAAAAGAGCCGGCTCTATGCCTGGGTGATGATCTTTTGCATGGTGGCGGGCTTGTGCGCGCCTCTGCTTCTTTATCAGTTTTCCAAACCAATGCTGACGGTTTCATCGGTGGTCACGCTGAATTATGGCGTTGACAGCCTGATCGCTCCGGATGGAAATGCGCTGGATCTTTCCCAGCTCACTTCCTCCTATGTGCTTCAGAACGCCTTGAACGGATTGGAGTTTTCTTATCCCGTCTCCGTCAGCAATCTGCGCTCCAATATCCAGATTGAACGGCTGCTTACTGAGGAAAGCCGCCAGGCCCAGGAGCTTGCGGCAAAAATGACGGAAGACAAGGACGCCAATGCTTATACCCAGGCGCAAAGCGTCGAACTGACATACGATCATAAATTCATCGTTTCTCTTACCAACGGATTTGGTGATGAAGACAGCAGGATAAAGTATGAGCTGAAAGCTGATGAACTTCGCCTGGTGCTTGGCCGGGTATTGGATGCCTATAACGATTACCTGATCACCACATACGGCAATCTGCAATTGCCCGACGATGAGATTTCCCCGATCGATACGGATCATTATGATATCCTGAAAAGCCTGGAATTGCTGCGCACGGCGGAAGATAATCTGTACGATTACTGCAAATCACAGAAGGAAACGATTCGGTCCTACCGTTCCTGGCAGACCGGACGCACCCTGAACGACTGGATGGAGACGCTGCAAACAGGCAGGGCAGTGAGCATTGACTATTTGTATTCCTATGTCTATATCAATAGTATCGTAGTCGACAAGGATTCCATGCTGACTTCTTACCAATACCAGCTTCGCAATACGCAGACCAAGCTGGACGCAATCAACAAGAATATTGAAACGGTAAAAAGCATCCTGGAAAACTATAAAAATGACGATATCTTCGTTTCCGTGCAGGAAGCCGATTCCGCAAAGTCCACAACTACGACGACCGATTATTTCAACAAACTGATTCTGGAGCAGGCGGAAAATTACAAACAGGCCGCGAAGCTGGAAATTGATATTGCCAACCTGAATGAGAAAATCAACACCCTGACGGATGAAGACCGCGCCGGCGTTTCGAGCTTGCTGTCTATGGAACAAATCAAGGAAGACCTCAACAAAACCGTTGAATCCTGCCAATCCGTCTACAACGCCATAAAAGCTCATATGGAAGAGGTGCAAGCCAGTCCTCTGTGCACAGATTTCACGAAATACACAGTCCCGCAGGGCAATCAGAAGAATTTCCTTGCGAGCAATGCGAAAAACATGATCGTCGGCGCGGTGATCGGCGCGGCGATCGCGTGCGGTTTGTGGTTCGTGGCCGCGCTGGCTCCTGAATTCACAAAAATGGACAATAAAAAAGTAAAGGAGGAGGCTGCCAAATGAAAGTCCAAAAAACACACTGGCTTAGAAATACTTTATTGGTAATGATCGCGTGCGGTATTCTGGGTACTGTGATTGCCGCGGTCCGTTTTTCCGGCGCTCAGAAACGTGCGACCTATGCTTCCTCATATATTCAATTTTCTTTTGATGGCGCTGCCAGCGGAATCACCCCCAGTGGAAAAGCGTTCAATATAGACGGTATTTATTCTGACACTGTGCTCAACGAAGCTTTAATGGCTTCGGCGCTTGATAATCGTTACACGGCGGAACAGATTCGGGAGCAATTGATCGTGGAAGGGGTCTATCCGAACAATATTGTGGAGCATCTGACGAATTACGATTCCCTTCTGGATTTCAGCGCCAGCCGTGCGGTGACCGTGAGCGAATACCTGCCTACGGTGTATTCCACCAAGCTGTATTGTGATTTTGATCCCACGATTTCCCGCGCCAGCTTGGAAGGAATTCTTCAAAACATCATGGAAGCCTATCGGCGCTATTTCAGTAAAGTATACTCCTTAAGCGCAGATAGTATTTTGCTGGGATACGACCTGACAGACTATGATTATCCGCAGCAGCTGATCATTCTCTCCAGCCGCATGAATCAATCCCGCCGTTACGCGCTGGAACTGTATGAGAAGGAACCCTTGCTAAGCGTTGATGGCTGCACCTTCAGCGATATCGTAGTGCGCCTGGGAAGTCTGATCGATAATGATATTGACAGCTTGAACGCGAGTATTTTCATTGACGGGCTGACGAAAAATACCGCCCGGCTGCTGACACAGTATCGATTTGAAATCAAGACTCTTTCCAACGAATCAGAAAAGCAGAAGGAATTCCTGGCAAAACTGGACACGCTGATCGCTTCCTATGACAAGAACGATATCATTTACCTTTTCAGTGCCGATTCATTAACGAAGATCGACGGCAATTCTTCCAAAACCTATGACCAGCTGGTCGCGGAACGGAAAGCAGCGGCCGATGGCATCACGCAAATCGATACACAGATTGCCACCTATAATCTGCTGGTAAACGATTTGCTAAAAGATGACCAAACCAGCCAAGTAAATGAAACCACTGCCGAAATCTCTGCGGATGAAACGCTGGAGATGAGCAGCGAAGAAATCGAAGCGGCTGCCAAAGCCGCAGAGGAATTGTCCGCTCAAAAGGTGGCTGCCTTGGAACAAAATATTGCCAGGTTGGTTGAACAGTATAACGATGCGGCAGCCAAACTGTCCAAGCTTTTGGATGCATACAACGCGAAAACCATCAATGATTCCACCGTGGAAATCATCGGAGGTTCGTATTATACGCCCAAGCTCTTATCTGGGACTTTCGCCGTTGCCATCGTGAAAACAGCCGGTCCCATTTGCGCCGTCGGCTTGTTGGTTTGCCTGGCGCTTCTCATCATCAGCCGCAAAAAAGAGCAGAAAATGAGTTGAAGGTTTCCTCTATAATAGAGTATCCCCCGCAAGCAGCAGACTAATTGAACAAGCTGCGTGCGGGGGATTTTCATTTGCGGATAAGTTCCATCATGGCAGTACAATATTGTTTGCGCCAAAGTATGTTTTTTCTCTTTTCAAATGTCTTGGTTCCTGGTATAATAAAGGAGTACCTGGCTTGTGAGAAACGGTATTCTGGAAGCTTGGAGGACACCATGCAGATCATTGTGATTGGCGGCGGAAAGCTGGGTTACTCCCTAGCCCAGCGCCTGGTGGACGAAGGCCACAACGTGACCATGATCGAACGCAGCGAAGCGGTGCTGCAAAAAAATATGGACACTCTGGACGCCATGTTTATCAAGGGCAGCGGGGTTAGCGCCGACACGCTGCGGGAAGCGGACGCAGCCCACGCGGATATCGTGATTGCCGCCACCATGGGCGACGAGATCAATATGCTTGCTTGCCTGACGGCCAAGCGGCTGGGAGCGCAGTATGCCATCGCCCGTATTCGCGACCCGGAATACCTGCCCAGCCTGGCGTTTTTGCAGAAAGAGCTTTCTATCGATTACGCCATCAACCCGGAAAGGGCCACTGCCCGGGAAATCAGCCGTATGCTGCGCTTCCCCTTTGCGGGCAGCGTTGAAACCTTTGCCCGGGGACGGGTTGAAATGGTGGAATTTCGCGCCATGGCCGGAGACCCTGTGGTGGGCGTGCCCATGAAGGAAATGTATAAAAAGAACCGGCAGCTGCCTCAGGTGCTGTTCTGCGTGGTGGAAAGGGGCGGCAAGACCATCATCCCCAAGGGCGATTTTGTGATCGCTCCCGGCGACCGGGTCCACGTGGTATCCGATCCAGGCACCATCACCCGTTTTTTCGATTTTCTGGGCAGGGATATGACCATCATCCGGTCCGTGATGATCATGGGCGGCAGCCGCATCGCCTATTATCTGGCGGATATGCTGCTGAATATGAAAATCAAAACCTCCATCATCGAAATCAAGCCGGAAAAGGCCCGACGCCTTTCCGAAATGCTGGCTGGGGCTACGATCATCGAGGGCGACGGCACCGATCAGGAGCTGTTGGAAAGCGAAGGCATCGCCGACTCCCAGGCTTTTGTTCCCCTGGCTGACCGGGATGAGGAAAACCTCATGGCCGGGTTCTACGCAGCCAAGCGGGGCGTAAAAAAAGTGATCGTGAAATCCAGCCGGGATACTTATTCTTCTATTATGCAGGATATGGGCCTGGACAGCATCATCAGCACCAAAACGGTTGCCACCAATGATATTTTGCGGGTGGTGCGTTCCCGTTCCATCCGGAGCGACTCCGCGGTGCAGCGCATGTACCGCCTGATGGACGGCAAAGCGGAAGCGCTGGAATTCATCGCCCAGGCGGGGGACAGCTTCATTCATGTGCCCCTGAAGGATCTGCAAGTGATACCGGACGCCCTGGTCGCTGTGATCGTGCGGGAAGGTCAGGTAAAGGTTCCTTTCGGCAGCGACGCCATCGAAGTGGGCGACTACGTCGTGGTGGTCAGCCGCCAGCCGGGCCTGAGTTCCCTTCGGCAGGTGTTCAGAACGTAAAAAGAAGGTTTTGCTTTTGAATTATAAGCTTGTATTCCGGCTGCTGGGAAGACTGCTGCTCATGGAAGCCATCCTGATGATCCCAGCCCTTGCGGCGGCGCTGATCTACGGCGGCGGCGACGCGGCGGCGTTCGTGTTCACCATTGGTCTCACGGCGCTTTGCGGATCGCTCATGAGTTATCTGCTCAAGCCCCAGCGGCAGGACCTGACGGCTCGGGATGGTATGGCCGTGGCGGGTCTGAGCTGGGTGATCCTCTCCTTCTTCGGGGCGCTGCCCATGGTGTTTTCCGGCGCCATCACGAGCCTGGTGGACGCCTACTTTGAAACGGTCAGCGGCTTTACCACCACTGGCTCCACCATCCTGACGGAAATCGAGCATCTGCCCAAAGGCGTGCTGTTTTGGCGCTCCTTTACGCACTGGATCGGCGGCATGGGCGTGCTGGTGTTCACTTTAGCGGTGCTGCCCCGGCTGTCGGGGCGCACGGCCCATCTGGCCCGGGCGGAGAGCCCTGGCCCCACCTTTGCCAAGCTCCTGCCCAAAATGGGCGATACCGCCAAGCTGCTGTACGGCCTGTATTTTGCCCTGTCGCTGCTGGAAACGGCGTGCCTGCTGCTGGCGGGCATGAACCTGTACGACGCCCTGATCCATACCTTCGGCACGGCAGGCACCGGCGGCTTTTCCAACTATAACGCCAGCGTGGGCGCGTTCCAGAATCCCCTGATCGAATGGATCATCGGCGTGTTCATGATGCTGTTCGGCGTGAACTTCGCCGTCTATTTCCACCTGCTCCGCAAGGAAAAGGAAGCGATCCGGCAAAGCGAGGAACTGTGGTTCTATTTGATCCTGATCGGAACCGCCACCCTGATCGTCACCGTGACCATCCTGCCCCAGTATCCCGCTTTCTTTACCGCCCTGCGCACGGCGTTTTTCCAGGTCACGTCCATCGCCTCCACCACGGGCTTCGCTACGGCGGACTTTAACCTGTGGCCGCTGCTGGCAAGGGCCCTGGTGATCCTGCTCATGTGCTTCGGCGCGTGCGCGGGTTCCACGGCGGGCGGCTTTAAGCTCAGCCGCATCCTGTTGCTGTTCAAATCCTCCTACCGGGATTTGGAGCATACCTTGCAGCCCCGAAAAGTGGCGGTGGTGCGCTTCGAGGGCAAGCCCGTACAGGAAAGCACGCTGGCCCAGGTGGGCGTGTATCTGGCCATCTGGCTGTTCTTGGCCGTGGTGGGCACGCTGCTTTTGTGCATCCGGGAAACGGACTTCGTCACCGCCATGACGGCGGCGCTTACCTGCCTTTCCAATGTGGGTCCTGGGCTGAACGGGGTAGGGCCTACGGAAAACTTTTCCCATTTCTCGCCCGCTGCCAAGCTGCTTTTATCCTTCTTTATGCTGGCGGGCAGGCTGGAGATTTATCCCGTGCTGCTGCTGTTCTCCCCCAACGTATGGCGGAAAAATTGACCTTTATAGGAATGTAGAACGCTGAATGGCTGAGGAACTCCGTATTTATCATGTACTTATACAAGTCTCGTTGCGCCTCTCGTTGATTATTGTGCTACAATAAAGAATAATCCATTCTAAAGGAGGAACTGATCATGAAAAAGTATCTTGCGGAATGCATCGGCACCGCCACCCTGGTGATCCTGGGCTGCGGCACTGCTATGCTGGTGGGCTGTGACGCCGCCAACGGCGGCGGTTACATCCTTACCGCTCTTGCCTTCGGCCTGACCATCGTGGCCATGGCCTACTCCATCGGCAACATCTCCGGCTGCCACATCAACCCCGCCGTTTCCCTGGGCGTGCTGCTCACCGGCGGCATGGATGTGAAGGATTTCGTAGGTTACGTGATTTCCCAGTGCGTGGGCGCGCTGGCTGGCGCGGGCATCCTGGCCGCTATCTTCGGCCTGGGCAATGTAACGGATATGACCGGCGGATTTGGCTCCAACGGCCTGGCGGGCGTGGGCGACAGCGCGGTGGCCGGCCTGCTGGTGGAAATCGTGCTCACCTTCATCTTCGTGATCGCCATCCTGGGCGTCACCAGCAAGAAAGCCAATCACGGCTCCTTCGGCGGCCTGGTGATCGGCCTGACGCTGGTGGTAGTGCACATCCTGGGCATCGGCCTCACCGGCACTTCTGTGAACCCCGCCCGTTCCTTCGGCCCCGCTCTGGTGGCCGCCATCAACGGCAACGCGGCTCCCCTGGGCGCGCTGTGGGTATTCATCGTGGGGCCCCTGGTGGGCGCAGCCCTGGCCGCAGGCGTCTACAAAGCCCTGGAAGCCAAATAAATCGTTGCCGCCCCTTTCCCCTTCGCCGGGATCAACTGATCCCGGCGAGTTTTTTATTTCGGTATATTGCTAACGGATCGCATGCCAAAATATTTTTTCCCGGTCTGTCAAAATATTTTTTCCCGGAGTATTGACATTTTTCCTGAAACGTGCTATCTTATACCCGTGGTTAGCACTCGACAGTCGAGAGTGCTAACAACGAACAGAGAGAAAGGAGGCTGCCCAATGGAACTGCATCCGATCGACGCCCGGAAAGAACGCATTCTGCGCGCCATCATCGACGATTACATCCTCACCGCCATGCCGGTAGGCAGCCGCACCATCTCCCGCAAATATGAAACCAGCCTCTCCAGCGCCACCATCCGCAATGAGATGAGCGACCTGGAAGAATTGGGCTATCTGGCCCAGCCCCACGTATCGGCGGGCCGGGTGCCCAGCGTGAAAGCCTACCGCCTGTATGTGAACGCTTTGCTGGAGCAAAACCGTGTGCCTGAAAATCCTTTGGCCCGGGAATACTTCACCCAGCGGGTTCGTCAGGTGGAGGACGTGATCACCAGCGCGGCCCAGGCGATTTCCGAATTTACCCGGTACACCGCCGTGGTAATGATGCCCAAGCAATTGGAATTGCGGGTTTCCACCCTGCAGCTGATCCCCATGCCCCGGGGCGCGGCGCTCCTGGTGATCATCACCGACACCGGCGCCATTAGGGACACGGTGATCCGCGTGAGTGAAAACCTGGACGGGGACGCGCTCTACGCCATCTCCCGCATGCTGACGGAACGCCTGGCGGGCCGCACGCTCCAGGAGGTGCAGGAAATGCTGGGAGCCTACTCCCGGCAGACGGGCGGCGACGACCGGGTGATCCAGGGCATTGCCGAACTGGCCGCGCAGATGGCCAGGCAATCGGCCACCGATACCGTCACCGTGGGCGGCCGCAGCAACATCCTGAATTACCCCGAATACTCCGACGTGGAAAAAGCCCGGGCTTTCCTCTCCGTACTGGAAGAACGGGAAAAACTCATGTCCCTGCTCCCGGCAGACGAAAGCGCGTACTGCGTGCGCATCGGCCCGGAAACGGGCATGCCGGAAATGGCGGACTGCTCGGTGGTGACAGCCAGCTATCAGGTTGGCCAGGGCCACCGGGGCTTCGTGGGCGTGATCGGCCCCACGCGGATGCCCTACGGCAGCGTGCTTTCCGCCCTGTCCGCCATCGGCGGGGCGCTGAGCGAAATGTTGGGGGACTAAGAAGGCGATCAAAGTGAAAAAAAGGAAAAAAACGAGGTTTGGCAAGATGTCATTCGATCAGAAGAATCAGCCCGAGGCCGAACAGTTTGAGGAAATCTTAGAGGAAGCCACGGCGGAAACGCCCGTGGACGACGGAGCGCTGGACGTGGAAGCTCCCGCCGAGGAACAGCCCAGCCAGGAAAACGACGCGCTGAAAGAAGCTCAGGCCAAAGCGGACGAGTACTTGAACTTAGCACAGCGGGTGCAGGCGGATTTTGAAAACTTCCGCCGCCGCACCAAGGCCACCCGCGCCGAAGCCTTTGAGGACGGGGCCCGGGAATTCATCAAGCAGCTCCTGCCCGTGGTGGACAATCTGGAACGCGCCACCGCCCAGGAAACGTGCGACGAAAACCTGATGACCGGCGTGAAGCTGGTTTACAAGCAGCTCTTGGACGCCCTGGAAAAGCGCGGCGTCACCGTCATCGACCGACCCGGCGAAAAATTCGACCCCAATCTGGAAAACGCCGTGATGCAGGGAACCAGCGACGAGGGCGAACCCGGCACCGTGTGCGCGGTCTTGCAGAAGGGGTACAAGATGGGGGATTTCGTTCTCCGGCACGCCATGGTCAAAGTTGTAACAGAGTGAAGAGTTCAGAGTTCAGAGTGAAGATTTATATAGTCAAAATAAAGCTCAACTCTTAACTCTTCAATCTTAACTCTGAACTGCGCCATCACAGACTCGAAAGGGCCTTTGATATAAAGATAGAAAACAACCAAATCAGCAGATAGATCAAGGAGGAAACAACAATGAGTAAGATTATCGGTATCGACCTGGGTACTACCAACAGCTGCGTGGCCGTCATGGAGGGCGGCGAACCCGTCGTGATCGCCAACGCCGAAGGCAGCCGCACCACCCCTTCCGTGGTCGCCTTCACCAAGGACGGCGAGCGTCTGGTGGGCCAGATCGCCAAGCGTCAGGCCATCACCAACCCCGACCGCACCATTTCTTCCATCAAGCGCCAGATGGGCACCGCCTACAAAGTGACCATCGACGGCAAGAACTACAATCCCCAGGAAATCAGCGCCATGATCCTGCAAAAGCTCAAGGCTGACGCGGAAGCGTATCTTGGCGAAACCGTGACCCAGGCGGTCATCACCGTGCCCGCCTACTTCTCCGACTCCCAGCGCCAAGCCACCAAGGACGCCGGCCGCATCGCGGGCCTGGAAGTGCTGCGCATCATCAA
>JAFXMP010000103.1 GCA_017530275.1 Clostridia bacterium
AGTGCGAAAACAAGGCCCAGAAGGAAAGCAAATAATCCGGCTCTGTGCCCAGTGCCGCCCAGCGGGCGGCATTTTTTATGACAGGGGAAGATTTATGATACATCAATACAAGCTGGGCGGGCTGCCCATCGTGCTGGACACCTGTTCCGGCAGCGTGCACGTGGTGGACGATATCGCGTATGATATGATCGCCCTGTACGAGGAAAAAAGCAGGGAAGACATTATTGCGGCCATGCTGGAAAAATACGGCGGCAGGGAAGATGTGACGCGGGAAGAGCTTTCCGAATGCTATGACCAGATCACAGACCTCAAAAACGCTGGAAAGCTGTTCACGCCGGATACGTTTGCGCCCATGGCCGGGGAACTAAAACAGAAAACAGCCGGAGTGGTGAAGGCCCTGTGCCTGCACGTGGCGCACACCTGCAATCTGAACTGCTCCTATTGCTTCGCCAGCCAGGGCAAGTATCACGGCGAACGGGCCCTTATGTCCTATGAGGTGGGCAGGCAAGCCCTGGATTTTCTCATCGCACATTCCGGTTCCCGGCACAACCTGGAAGTGGATTTTTTCGGCGGCGAGCCGCTGATGAATTTCGATGTGGTGAAGCATCTGGTGGCTTACGCCCGGAGCGTGGAAAAAGAACATAACAAACGCTTCCGCTTTACGCTCACCACCAACGGCATGCTGATCGACGACGGCGTGATCGATTTTGCCAACCGGGAATGCAGCAACGTGGTGCTGTCCCTGGACGGGCGCAAGGAAATCCACGACCGATTCAGGGTGGATTACGCCGGGAACGGCAGCTGGGAAAAGATCGTGCCCAAGTTCCAGAAGCTGGTCCAGGCCCGGGGCGGGAAAAATTATTATATGCGCGGCACCTTCACCCACGCGAACCCTGACTTCTTAAAGGATATTCAAACCATGCTGGATCTTGGTTTTAACGAGCTGAGCATGGAACCCGTAGTCTGCGCTGCGGACGACCCTTCCGCCCTCACGGAGGAAGACAAAACCATCGTCATGGAGCAATATGAAAAGCTGGCCGAGCTCATGATCCGCTGCCGCCGGGAAGGCAGGCCCTTCACCTTCTATCACTACATGATCGACTTGAAAGGCGGGCCCTGCATTTACAAGCGCATTTCCGGCTGCGGCTCCGGCACCGAATATATGGCCGTTACCCCCTGGGGCGACCTTTACCCCTGCCACCAGTTCGTGGGCGAGGAAAAGTTCAAGCTCGGCAACGTGTGGGACGGCGTTTCCAATACCGCTGTGCGGGACGAGTTCGCCGCCTGCAACGTGTACGCCCGGCCTGAGTGCAAGGACTGCTGGGCCAAGCTCTACTGCTCCGGCGGATGCGCCGCCAACGCTTACCACGCCACCGGCTCGGTGCGCGGCGTGTACGCTTACGGATGCGACCTGTTCCGCAAGCGCATGGAGTGCGCCATCATGGCGGAAGCTGTCCGGCTGATGGACGAAGAAGGATAAAAGGCGGGGGAAACCATTCTTTGGAGGGCAAAGTATGGTTTCCCCCGCACCCCTTTCCAAGAAAGCCGCTTTTAGAAGGAATCCTGAATAATGGATATGCCGATTTGTGATTTTGTGAAAACTTACCGTGAGAAAGACGGTATCCGTCTGCACATGCCGGGGCATAAGGGGAAGCTCTTCCTTGGCATGGAGGACTTGGATATTACCGAAATATCCGGCGCGGACGAGCTTTTTCACCCCCATGGCATCATTCAAAAAAGCGAGGAAAACGCTTCCTCGCTATTTGGCACAAGCAAAACGGTGTATTCCACCGAAGGGTCTTCCCTCTGTATCCGGGCCATGGCGTACCTCGCGCTGCTGTGGGGAAGGGAACGTGGCCGAAAGCCTGTGATCTTAGCGGGCCGCAACGCCCACAAGGCGTTTCTTTCCGCTGCCGCCCTGCTGGACGCGGACGTGCGCTGGCTGTACCCGGAGAAAGAACAGAGCCTGATTGCCTGCGATATCACTGGACCAGGGCTTGAAAAGCAGTTACGGGTTCTGACGGAAAAACCGGTTGCGGTATATGTGACCAGCCCGGATTACTTAGGGCATCTGTTGGATATTGCGGAATTGAGCGCGGTGTGCCGCCGCCATGACGTGCTGCTGCTGGTGGACAACGCCCACGGGGCGTACCTCAAATTCCTGCGGCCCGACCGTCATCCCATAACCCTTGGGGCTGATCTATGCTGCGATTCGGCGCATAAGACCCTGCCGGCCCTCACGGGTGGGGCGTATCTGCATATTTCAAAAAAAGCCCCACTCCTGCTGCTGGAACAGGCGAACCACGCCATGGAGCTGTTCGCGTCTTCCAGCCCGTCCTATCTGATTCTGCAATCTCTGGACAGGTGCAACGCTTTGTTTTCGGAGGACGCGGGCCGTATGGCCTCCTTTGCGGAACGGATTTGCGAAATGAAGGAAAAACTGTCGGCTTATGGATATACCCTGATCGGGGAGGAACCCTTCAAAATCACCCTTGCGGCCAAGGAATTTGGCTACACGGGGGATCAGCTGCACGATCAGCTTCGGAAGCAAAGCATAGAATGTGAATTTTCCGATCCCGATTTCCTGACCATGATGTTCACGCCTGCCCTGACTGAAACGGATATACAGCGGGCGGAAAAGGCCCTTTTGTCCGTTCCCCAGAAGCCGAAGATAGAAAAAAAGCCGCCAGTCATGCCCCATCCCCGGCGGGTGCTGTCCATCCGGGAAGCCATGCTGGCGCTGACCGAAGAAATCTCTGTGGAGCAGGCGGCGGGCCGCGTTTTCGCAGACGCCCAGGTGGGCTGCCCGCCCTGCATTCCCATCATTGCCTGCGGGGAAGAAGTGGATGAAGCTGCCGTGCGGTGCTTTCAATATTACCATATTCCTATGTGCCGGGTAGTGCAGCAATAGTTATACTGCAAAAATGGAATCAGGCTTTGCTTTCATGTTCCAAGGAGGAGTATTCATGAATGAACGTTTGTTTTTTGAAAACGCATATTTCATTATCGGCACTTCTTATGCCGGGAAATCCACCATGGTGAAGGAATTGGCGAAAAAGCATGGAGGAGTTGCCTGTGAAGAAAACTATCACGACAATTATCCAGGGGAACTGGACGCGAATGAATTCCCCTGCCTGACTTATACCAGGGATCTAAAGGACTGGCATGATTTTATCAGGAGATCACCCCAGGACTATAAAGCCTGGATCGACGGCGTGAAAAAGGAATGCGAGATACTGGAACTCAGGATGCTGCCGGATATATGCAGTCAGGGAAAACAGGTATTCGTCGACACCAACATCTGTATTGAAACATTGCGGGTGGTCGCGCCGAAGAATCATGTCGTTGTGATGCTTTCCGATCCGCAAATCGCAATTCACAGGTTCTTCGACCGGCCCGATCCCGAGAAGCAATTCCTGTACAGGCTGATCATGGAAGAACCTGAACCTGAAAAAGCAATGGAGAATTATAGGAAGGGACTTGAACTGATTTGTTCTCAGGAATCTTATGACGAACTGCTGCATTCGGGGTTTCCCGTTATTTTCCGCGATGAAAACAGAACGATCGGGCAAACTTTGGCATTAGTGGAAGCAGCTTTCGGACTGTAGAAACGGTTGACACAGAAAGGCGCACTTATCACCGCCTGTCAGACGGTGAATAAGTGCGCCTTCATTTTTATACGTTTTTATACGTTAATTTCCTGCGCCTGTACGGTCTGGCCTTCGTTGTCCGCCAAAATAGGCTGAATCACAGCAGCCAAATACTGTTTTGTCTGTTTTTCTGCGCAACCGATGAAATTTTCAGGGGAGAGGGAAGCCATCAGGATTTCTTCGTCGGTCTGGAAGGCCGGGTCGGCGGCGATCCGGGAAAGCAGGTCGCAGGGCTTGCCCTCCATTTTTACCGCGTTGGCGGCGGCGATGGAGTGAACGCGGATGCGCTCGTGCAGTTCCTGCCGGTCGCCGCCCCGTTCCACCGCGTCCATCATGATGTTCTCGGTGGCCATGAAGGGCAGTTCTTCCCTTAAGTGCTTTTCGATCACTTTTTCATACACCACCAGGCCGGAAGCGATGTTCAGGTACAGGGACAGCACCGCGTCGCAGCACAAAAACCCTTCGGCCAGGGACAGGCGGCGGTTGGCGCTGTCGTCCAGTGTGCGCTCGAACCACTGTTCCGCGGCGGTCATGGCCCCGTTCTGGGCGTTGGCGATCAGGAAACGGGAAAGGGCGGTCATGCGCTCGGAGCGCATGGGGTTGCGCTTGTAGGCCATGGCGGAGGAACCGATTTGGTTCTTTTCAAAGGGTTCCTCGATTTCTTTCTTATGGGCCAGCAGGCGGATATCGTTGGCGAACTTGTGGGCGCTCTGGCCGATCTGGGAAAGGGCGTTCAAGATGCGGCTGTCCGTTTTCCGGGAATATGTCTGGCCGGAAACGGGCACCGCTTTTTCAAAGCCCATTTTCTTTGCGATCAGTGGGTCCAGTGCCTGAATTTTTTCATCATCCCCGTGGAACAGCTCCACGAAGCTGGCCTGTGTGCCCGTGGTGCCCTTGCAGCCCAACGGCTTTAAGGTGGACAGACAGAAATCGATTTCTTCCAGGTCCAGGGTGAGATCGTTCAGCCATAAGGTGGCCCGCTTGCCCACGGTGGTGGGCTGGGCGGACTGGAAATGGGTGAAAGCTAAGCAGGGGAGACCGGCATAGGTTTCCGCGAAGCCGGAAAGCGCCCGGATCACGGCGATCAGCCGCTTGCGGATGAGTTGCAAAGCGTCCCGCAAAATCAATACATCGGCGTTGTCGCCCACATAGCAGCTCGTCGCGCCTAAATGGATGATGGGTCGGGCCGTGGGACACTGCTCGCCCCAGGCGTGAATGTGGGCCATCACGTCATGGCGCAGCTTTTTTTCATATTCCGCCGCGCGGTCAAAATCGATGTCGTCCACGTGGGCGCGCATTTCCTTGATTTGCTCGTCGGTGATGGGCAGGCCCAATTCCTGCTCCGCTTCGGCTAAAATGATCCACAGCTTCCGCCACAGGGAAAACTTGTTTTGGGCGGAAAACAGGTACTGCATTTCCTTGCTGGCATAGCGGGTGGAAAAGGGGGAGAGGTAACCGGTATTGTCCTGCGGCATAAGGCGCTGTCCTCCTGAAAAGTGCGTAATGGGGAGACCACATAGGATTATAGCAAAAAAATCCCCCCGGCGCAATCGCCGAAGAGCAGGAGAACAAAAAACTGGTCTGCAAATAAAAAAGCCCCTTTTGTGGCTTTCTTGGAAGGAGGTCTGGGGGAAACCATTCTTTGGCCTTCAAAGAATGGTTTCCCCCAGTAATATTCGATTAGAGCGGCCTGATCAAAATCAGGGGCGTCAATTCGTCGCCCTGGCCGGAGGGGTTGTCCTGCATAGCGTCCTGAATTTCATCATCGGTGAGGGGGAAACCATGGCACTTGCCCAGCTGATTCTGCTCTATATCGTTGGCGTCCATGAGCACCACGGGGATGCCCGTTTCCTTATAGAGCTGGTCGCACAGCTCCACGGGATTGCTGGGATTGATGAGAGCCAATTCCTTGTACAAGTCAAAGCTGGAGCGGAAATAGAAGCCGTCGATGCCGCCCACGCCCTTGCCGCACACCTTATAGAACACGCCGTGCACACCGAAGGGTTTCGTAACGGCGGAAAGGAAGGTGGCAAGCAGCACCCGGGGCAGGCCGCAGATATCGATGACCAACTGCAGCTTGTAGGGCTCGTGCATGCCAACGCCGGTATGATTGATGCCCGCGAAGCGCCACAGCAGATTGGCCCAGAAGCCGGGCTTCACTTCGTCCCGGGTCTTTACGCTTTCCACGCACATGCACATGACCTTTGCACCAAAGGAAAGCACGTCGCCCTCCTTATACAAAGGCCGCACGTATTTTTCCACTAATTCTTTCTGGCTTTCGCCGCGCTGCACAAAATGAGTCTGAATAGCGAAGCGGTCGTATTTCCGGCCGTTCTTGCCGGTGACGGTGCCCCGGTCAAAATATACGACGCCGTTTTGTTCACGGCGCTGTTCTGCCAAATTGCGGGATGGGATGATGCCCATGGTCATTACCTCCAAAACATGGAAAGAATACCCGGTTATTTTACACCTCCCGCGCATAATTGTCAATCATCGCGCATAGCATTCACGGGAGGGATGCGCATGGAAACGGTATATTGGATCATGTTGGGACTGACAGCCGTAATGCTGACGGCGCTGTGGATGATTTCAGCCGCTTATTCGCCCAAAATCCGGGGATACCGCTGGGGGCAAAGAGTGTTCTGGACGGCGACCTTGCTGTGGATCAGCGGCAGCTTAGGAGGCATTGGCTTGAACGGGGTGAACCTGATCGCTTCAAGCGTTTTGGGATTGCCGGGGTACGCCGCGCTGTGGATGATCGCGAGGTTGTAAGAACAGAGTTGAGAGTGAAGAGTTGGGAGTTGAGATTTATATAGTCATTTAACGTTTACATGAGCAATGGGTTTGTTATAATTATCTGTCCATATTATCTCAACTCTCAACTCTACCCCGAAACTGTTTAACTGCCTCTTAACTGCACTGAAACGCGCACTTGAACGCGGGCAGCGGCATAAATCTCCCGCCAGCCGAAGGCCTCCCAATCCTGCACAGTGAGAAAGCGCTTAACCACGATTTGCCCGAAGCCGACGCCGTCGCACCGCAGGGCCTGCAAATGGGCGATGAGAGATGCGATGTCCCGTTCCAGCAGCGCCCGAACTGCATTTTCGCCCGCTTTGCTGCCCTGGGGGTACTTGGCCTCACAATGCAGATCAATGCGGAGAATAGCGGGGGAGGATGATACATCTGCCGAAAGGGCGGCGGGGCCCGAGGCGGTGACATGCAGGGGAACGCCGTCCACCCGCACGGCGAGGGCTTCCACATGTCCTTCGATCAGGTGCAGGAGCGCCATTTCATAGCCGGTCAGATAGCCGCACACGGAAACGCCGTCCGTAGCGGCGGCCCCATACATTTCCACAGCTTCGATGCTTTGCCGGGGCAGGTCCCCTGCTTCAGAAGCCAGTGAATTGTCAGCCTGGGGTTCATCCGATTTGGAAAAATCATTCACCGCACCTAAAATGAACAGGGGATCCCGGAAACTGCCGTCCAGATCCCGCCGCCCGGCGCACAGATCAGTATCGGGAGTAAAGCCCTTTCCGGCGTAGTTCGCCAGGGTGTTTTCCGCATAGCGGCTCAGGCGCATACCCACGATGGGCTTTTGATTGTCCGTGAATTTCAGTGCGCTGCCCCGGCAGATGATGACGGCAGCGGAACAGCGGAATCGGGGCAAAGCGTCAATCTGGGTGAGCAGCTTTGCGAAATCCTTCTGCCGGGCCGCCTCGTCCCCGATCACGACCTCCCGCACCTGGGAGAAATTCAGCCGCCGGGGGGTGGTGGCGTTCAGCATGGAAACGGCGTCGGTGAAACTGTGGCCCGTGGCTTCCAGCTGCAAATACCCCGTCTGACTGTCAGAAGCCCCTGCGCCGTCACCGGCAGCTGAAGAATTGGCGGGCACCTTCACTGCGACCGTTACGTTTTCCTGGTCTATCCGATCGATGGCCAGCACGATCACCAGCAATTCTTCCTCCACGTTCCGTCCGGCGCAGCCGGAAAAGAAACAGCAGAGGAGCAGAAGAAAACACAGAAAACGTTTCATAGGTCATCCCCCGCGTCCGCTTTCTTTTTGTTCCGGATCAGGCTGAAAAGGCACAGAAAACCCAGTAAAACAAAATAAACGGCGGCCCGCCAGGGCGCGGCGGCGGCAAGCATTTCTTGCATACTGTCCGGGTTTATCGCGCAGGCGGGCACCAGCAGGAACAGCAGCGCGGCAGTCAGGAATCGCGGCGTTTTTTGTTTGCCGCCGAATTGAGAAAGCGCCTTGGACGCCTGTGACGCGCTGTAGGTGGACGCGGCCAGCAGCAGGAGCATGAGGCCGATCACCTCCATGCTCCAAGCGGGCACCGAGGGCGTCATATGCACCAAGAGGAGCATGCACCAGCCGAGGCTTTCCGGCCTCTGCATGGCGTATACCGGCATCAGCCATACGCTGACAAGATACGTGAAAACGCCCAAGCCAATGGCGGCGAGGGGAAAGCGGAAAGCTGAAAAAAAGCCCTGGGGCCGTTCCTGATCCTCGCTGGTGAGCAGAGGCCATACGGCGGAAGCCAACCCGCCGCTCATCCACAGCGCCCCTTGCAGGATGGAGGCAGGGCCCCAGCCCAGCAGCGGGAAAAAATGGGACGCGCTGCCGTGGGGCATGGAAATGATCACGCAGTACAGCAGCAGCACGCCAATCAGCCATTTAAGGGGCCGGGAAAGGCGATAAAGGCTCTCGTCATCCCCGCCCCCCAAAGCGCAGGAAAGCGCCGCGGCCAGTGCTGCCGCCACCCGCCCGAAAACGGGCATCACGTCCCGCACTACAGCGCATAGGGCAAAGAAAACTATTTGCGCATCCAGCAGGTGCAGCAGGAAAAAACAGAGGAAAAAGAATTTCGCCCCGCCCGTTCCCGCCGCCGATACCAACACCGAAAGCCCTGTTTTCTTCCTTCGGGAGAGAAACCAGCCCAGCAGGAAAAGCAAAAGCAAAATCGGCACCGTCAGCAGCGCGGAAAGATACCCCGGCGTGCTCACCTGTCCATACAGATACAGGGAGAATCCGATGCAGAGCTGGGCGTAAACGCTCAAAGCGTTCATGCTGCTTTTGTCCCGAAGAGACGCCATCCGCCGCTGCGCAATCATCTGCGCCGGGCTGTGAACGCTGGTTTCTGTCCATCCCATCATGGTTTCTCCTTTTGGTCCCAGGCGCGCATTGCGCCAAAAACCCGATTCATATGAAAGGGATCGGCGATGGCCCCCCGCAGCCGCTGCCGCCAAACGGGCATGCGCAGCACACCGTCAGGATTGGCGGGACGCTTGGGCGCAAAGGGAGAAAAATAGGGATGCCCCAAACTTGTTAAGCGGAACCAGCGCAAAAGTAAACAAAACAATACCAGTGTCATACCCAAATAACCTCCCAACCCCGCGCCGATTGCCAGGGCGAGCTGAATGACACGGATGGACAGCGTTAGGGAAAAGGAAGGCGCGGCGTAGCTGCCCAGGCCGCTTAAAGCCACAACGATCAGCACCAGGGGGCTGATGAGCTCCGCTTCCACCACCGCCTGGCCTAAGATCAGCCCGCCTACAATGGACAGGCTGGCCCCCATAGCCCCCGGCACCCGGATGCCCGCTTCATTGATGAGGCTGAAAACCAGCAGCATGATCAGCAGGGAAGGAAACAGGGAAAGGGGCACCTTGGCCTGGCTTTCGATCACCGAGGTCAGCAGGGACAGGCTCATGCCCTCCGGATGATACACCGTAAGCGCAATGAACACGGCGGGAAGCAAAAGGGAAATGCCTATACCTATAAGACGCAGCAGCCGCAGAAACGTGCCATACTGCCAGCGCAGGGCGGAATCGTCCGGCGCGTGAAAAAAATGCAGGAAACCGGCGGGCAGGGCCAGGGCCTGAGGCGCGTTTTCCATGAGCAGCACGATCTGCCCTTCGTTGAGGAAGCTCACCGCCCGGTCAGGCCGCTCCGTGGCAACAGCCTGGGGCAGCAGTGCAAAGGGGCTGTCCTCGATCAACTGCTCTAACATGCCCAAGCTGGCCACGTAATCCGCGTTGCAGCCCGTGATCCGGCGACGCGTTTCTTCCACGTTTTCCTGGCGGGCAACGCCGTCCAAATATAGCATGCACAGCCGCACAGGTACCTTGTTGCCCACGATCATCTGCTCGCTGATGAGCGCAGGGGTGCGCAGCATCCGGCGTAAAAGCACCGTATTGTCCCGCAGGGAACCTGTAAACCCTTCGTGTGGCCCTGCCACCACCGATTCGTTTACCGGTTCGCATATCCCGCGCTTCACAAACCCCTTGGCGTCGGCGATCAGCGCGCCGGGCATGGCGTCCACAATCAAGGCGGCGTCCCCGCTGAACACCCGGTTAAGCGTTGTGGATAATTGTGCTGTGGGCGTAACGGAGGAAAGGGGCAGCACGTTCTGGGTCAAATACGTGTCCAGGGGCGTGCCGTCCGTGGGCGGGGCGGCTTTCAAAAGCGGGTCCATCAGGAAACGCTGGAGGGTTTCGCCGTCGGTCAGCCCGTCCACGTACAGCAGCGCCGCCTTTTGCCCCATGGCCTCGAATTGCCGCAGGATCACGTCCTCGCTCTCTTCCACGTGGGCAGCCTGACGAATCATATGGATATTCTGCGGGTATTGATCCGTAAGCACGCCGTCCTTAAGCGGTTCCCAAGCACTTTCTTCCATACGCGCTTTTCCTTTCCGTGTTATACACACAGTATTACGGAAAGCACCTTGATTTATACGGATGCGCAAAAAAAGCCGCTTTGGAGATCAAAGCGGCGAAGAAAAACGGCGGTTATGGTTCAAAGTATTCTATACCGGCGGGAAGCACGGGGCGAACGTACTGACCGGCGGGCTGATTCTCCCGCTGTGCCCGCAAGGCGCGCAGCCGTTCCGTGCGTTCCTTCACGCGCATGCCCAGCAGCGCCCGGCTTTTATAATGGGATAAAAACGCCCGGGTGCCCATAGCGGCGGGGACTGCGGCGATAGGCCCTCCGGCCAGCCCGGCTAAGGCGCCTACGCCCATGGCTGCACCGGTTTTCAGCATCCGCTGCAAAGCGTCGCTGAAACCAGCCTTGCCTGTTTTTCGGCCCATGATCACCTTCATTTGTTCTGTCACAGCAATCACTGCAAAGGGCGCTGCGGCGGTCAGGGCGTCCAGCATACCGATATCTTCCAGCAGCCCCAGGTCCACCGCCACGTTATCGGCGTAGGAAAGTCCGGCGGCCACGGTATCCAAGAGGGTATCCTTTTTGCGTTTTGTATACTTTGTTACCAATTCGCGGTATTCGGGCATTTCAATACACCTCCCCGTCCTTTATTGTAAACCGCGGCTGTGTTTTTTCTGCATGCTTATTATACTACAAAAGAAAAAAAACGCAAGTCCGGCGAAGCTTAGCCGTTTTTATGCCACAATCCGATGAAAAACGCACGGGGCCTTCGTCGGAAAGCCGCGTGCGTTTTTCTCTTACCTTATGTCAGCGCGTTGATGATGGTGACCACGATCCAGGCGCCGGACGCGATTGCCACCAGCCAGGTGGCCTGGCGCAGCATGCCGGTGATCCCATCGGATTTTTTCGTCTTCAGTTCTTTTTTGTCCAGCTGTTTTTCGATTCTTTCCAGCCTTGAACGGAGGTCTTTGATTTCCGACCGCGTTTCATCGTGCGTCACGCCGGCGTCGTGAAAACCGTCCAGCATGCGCTGCTCCAGTTCGGTCTGCATGGTGGAAAGACGCTCCGTTTCCTGGGACAGCTTATGCTGGTCTTCGCTGAGGCCCTCGGCAACCAGGGTCATTTCAGCGGTAAAATCCTCCACCAATTGCCCGATATCCTTTCCTTTCAAGGGAGAAAGCACGCCGTTCATAAAATCCTTGGCGGACTGTACGATGGTTTTATGGTCAGCATTTTCTTCGATCAGTTCGTTTTCTTCCGGTTTGTTCATTGCTATACCAGGCGGAGACCTTCCGCCGCCTGCTCGGATTGATAGCGGTCCAGCAGTTTTCTGATCCTGTTATAGGGGCTCAGCAGGCTGGACAGGGAACGGTCATGGTTCAGGGTGGCGATGATGTAGGAGATATACTTGCTCATGTCCGCTTCCACGAACCACGGCGCGGCGGATACCTCCGGGCGGCGGTAGGTGAGGTTGGAGGAAATCACCTTGGAGAGGATGCCTTCTTCATAGGCGCGGTTGAAATCTTCGATGCCGCTGGTAAAGAAGGCGAAGGTACAGATGGCGAAAATGCGGTTGGCCCGTCGGGCTTTCAGTTCGCGGCACAGGTCCAGGATGGATTCGCCGGAGGAGATCATATCGTCCACCACGATCACGTCCTTTCCCTCAACGGAAGAGCCTAAGTATTCGTGGGCTACGATGGGGTTGCGGCCGTTGACGATGGTGGTATAATCCCGCCGTTTATAGAACATGCCCAGGTCCAGCCCCAGCACGGAGGAATAGAAGATGTTCCGCTGCATGGCCCCTTCGTCGGGGGAAACCACCATCATGTTTTCTTTGTCGATGGCAAGGCCCTTTTCCGTGCGGCACAGCGCTTTGATCATCTGGTAGGTGGGCATCACGTTTTCAAAGCCGATCAGGGGCACCGCGTTGGCTACCCGGGGATCGTGGGCGTCGAAGGTGATGATATTGGAAACGCCGTAGTCCTGAAGCTCCTGCAAGGCCAGCGCGCAGTCTAAGCTTTCCCGGGCGGAACGCTTATGCTGGCGGCTTTCATACAGCATGGGCATGATCACGTTGATGCGCTTGGCTTTGCCGCCGATGGCGGCGATGATGCGCTTCAGGTCCTGAAAATGATCGTCGGGGGACATGGGCACTTCCATGTCGTACATCTTGAAGGTCTTGTTGAACGCGCACACGTCCACGATGATGTAGATATCGTACCCGCGCACGCTCTCTTTGATGACGCCCTTGCTTTCGCCGGTGCCGAAGCGGGGGCAGTAGGTCTTGATCAGGAAGGAATCCCGGTTTACGCCGGGGATGGTGTAGAATTCCTCATCCTGGGATTCCTGGAGGGAATTCCATTTCTGCAGCCAGCTGTTTACTTTCTTGCCCATTTCCTCGCAGCCCGCCATGGCGATGATGCCCAGCGGCCCCACGGGGATGCTCTTCAAATCCTTGTCCCATTCTGTCAGAAAGCTGTTCATACGATACCACCCCTTCGTAAGATATGCTCTGAGTACCGGACACGTTTCCATTATACATGATTTTGGCGTCGGAGGGAAGAGAGAAGAACGGTATTTTGCGCTTTTTGTCAAAAACGCAAAAAAATTTGTAAACAAAACAGCAAATTTCCAAGAAAACGGTCAGTTTTTGTCATGCTGTTTAGCTGTTTATATAACAAAACCGCCGTTTACGCCCAATACCTGGCCGGTAATGAAGGAAGCATCCTGACTGCAGAGAAAAAAAGAGGCCTTTGCCACATCCTGAGGCGTGCCAAGGCGCAGCAGGGGCGTTTCATCCAGCAGAGCGTTCAGCGCGTCCTCATCGTATACCCGCAGCATGTCCGTCTGGATCACGCCGGGACAAAGGCAGTTCACCCGGACGCCGGAGGGACCGGCCTCCTTGGCCAGTGCTTTTCCCAGACCGATCAGCGCGGCCTTGCAGGCGGAATAAGCCGCTTCGCAGGAGGCGCCCGTTTGTCCCCACATGGAGGAAATATACAGGATGCTGCCGCTTTTCCGGGAAATCATACCCGGCAGAAAGGCGCGGGTAGCCAGGAACGCGCCCCGCACATGCACGTTGAAAAGGCCATCCCATTCCGCGGCGCTCATATCCTGCAAAAGCCCCGTATAGGAGACGCCGGCATTGCAGATCAGTGCATCCACATGAGGGAAGGCGCGCAGCACTTCCCCAGCCATCAAAGTGGTATCCTGTTCGCTTCCGGCGTCGCACTGAAAAGCCAGCGCCCCTGTTTCCTTTGCCAGCGCCATTGCCAGCGCCTGGCTTTCCCGATAGGTGAACGCCGTGCGCCAGCCTTTTTCAGAAAACAATCGCACCATGGCCGCCCCGATTCCTCGGGAACCGCCGGTGATTAAAACGGTTTGCGGCAAAGCATACCCTCCTTTTTAGCGTTCAGGCAGAAAAACGGGCCAGCCCTCCCAAGAGAGCCGCGCCCGTTTCTGCTAAAAGTTGGAACCCTGCCAGCCCCAATGATCCGTTTCTTCGTATTCCACGTAAATGCCGCCGGCAGGGATGGACAGAACGTCACCCAGGATTCCCGTGATCCGGCCCGTCATTTGTTGGTAGGCTTCCTTGCCCGCACTGCCATACAGCTTCACGTTTACAAACGCAAGCGGCTCGCTGTAGCTGCCCTTAAAATACAGCCGACAATTCTCTTCAAATTGCAGCATCAGCCAATTTTCACTTTTTCCAAGGAGGGTCACGGCCTCACCGTATTGCCGGGCCAACTGTTCTTCCTGTCCCCGGCTGATGGGACGGTTGACGCGGGTATGGATAAAAGGCAAAATTACAACCTCCTTCCAAGTGGAACGAATACATATTCAGTATACCACAAACGGGCTTGGAATGTAAATGCTTTGTAAAAATGTTGCGTCCGGCAGGATTTTACCGATTTGTTGCGAAATAATCAAAGAATTATGACTTTTTATGGAGCCTGTGCCAGGAGGACGAACGATGAAGTGCCCGAAATGCGGTTATTGGAACCGGGATTCTTTTCCCAAGTGCTTCCGTTGCGGGGAAGAACTGCCCAAGACGGCTGCCGGACAGGTTCGCACAAAGCCTGAAATGCCCAAAGACGCCGCGCCGAAAACGTATATTCAAATCAATGAGGAAGGGCGTGCCACCTCCGCCGTAGACAGCCGGGATCAACTGGCCTGGGAAATGGAGGACTTGGCGGCCCGGAAGCAGCGGGGCGAAGCGGAACACCGGCGCTTAAGGGAAAACAGCGCGACGCAGGGATTTGCGCCTTCCGCCCGCATCGCCCAGACGATGACGGGACGCAGGACTTTCCCGCTTCCCCAGAATACATCTTATATTCGAAATGAAGATGCGGTAGAGGGCGATGTTCGACCGGACGCGATTCCGGTTACATCGCAGCGAGTGATTGGCTATAACGAAGAAGCGCGTCCGGAACCGGGCATGGCTTATCGGGAGGATGCATCATCCCGGCGGAGGAGAAAACAGATCAAGATTTACCGTCATGGGTTCCTGCGGCGCTTTGGCAAGATCATTGCCGCCTTGCTGATCATTGCTGCGTTGGGAGCAGCAGGCTATGAACAGCTTTATAAGCCCTATAAGGAACGGCTGCGGGCCGAATCCCTGCAGGAAAATACCGTTATCACCCCCTCCATTCTTAACGAAATGCCCGCGCACATCATCCGCCTGCCGGGAGAGGAAGGCCAGGTATACTGGATCACCGAGCTGAAAACCTCTTATCCCGTGGTGGGCGGATACGCCACCATCGAAGTGGCGGACTATAAATGGTATGAACACTTGGAAAATATTACGGAAGAAAGCGTGACCGCCACCATTTCCCCTTATCTGCGCACCGCAGCCGGGGAGCAAAAGCGGATGCAGCAGATCACCTTTGAGGTGGACGTGCCCGAATCCATCCTGGAATTGGTCACGCCTTCCACCTCCACCACCCAAACCTACCGCCAACTGTATGAGATCCAGGTCCGCGTGTCGAAAAACAGTACCGTCACTGTCAACGGCGAGGACTACAGCCCCTTGGTGAATACGGACGGACTGCTGACCTTTCAGGCGCCAATCGATCCGAGGGGCAACAATGATTTCGTTATTACCACCCGTGCCCAGTACTGCAGGGAAAAAACGGAAACCATTACCATTTACAGGCCGCCGCAGCAGATCCGCCTGGACCTGGCGGCGGATATCGCCACCCGGTACTCTTCCCAAACCATGAAAATCAGCGGCACGACCCTCACCTGGGCCACGATCACCGTGGAATCGCCCTATCAGAATCTGGACACTACGGAGCTGGCTACTCGGGGCGTCTTTTCCTTTGAGGCGGTGTTCAATAAAATCGGCAATAACACCATCATCATCAAGGCGTCCGCCCCAGGGTATGAGCCCAGCATTGTGGAGCATGATGTGTATTATGTGCCCATCGCCGATATTTACACCCGCAAGGCATGGAGCATGAAGGACCAATATACCGATTACCTGAATAATTCGGATAAACGCATCTCCAATACCCAGATCTACCAGTGCGACGGCACCATCATCCAAATCATCTCCAATAATCCCCAGATGGCGGTGATGGAACTGAGCGACGGATCGGGCCGCACCCTGCTGCTGACCAACAACACTTACGATACCTGGCAGGTCGGTTCCCTGTACCGCGTGTTCGGGGACGCCTACGGCCTGTACGACGGCGCGCCTTGGCTTAACGCCCGGTACAGCTATATCCAGAAGCCCAAGGAAGAAACTGCAAAATAATCGTAAGCAGATTGTAAGCGTTCAGCGCTGGAAACACGGAATACAGAGCGTAAGTGCATAACGGATTCCGGCAGCACCGCTGAATCAATCCGGCTCTGCGTGCTCTGCTGTCCGCATCAGAGCCGCTTCATGGCGGCGATTTCCCCTTCCGTCGTGGAGACCATGACTGTTTTCTGGTTGGTGTAGATCACGAAGCCCGCGGGGGAGCCGCCGGGCTTTTTTACATACTTGCGCAGGGTATAGTCCACCTGCACAGCCGCGCCCTTGCCTTTGGAATACCAGGCGGCGAGGCGCAGGGCCATCCCTAAGGTATCGGAGGCGGGATGCTCGGCTTTCACGATCACGTGGGAGCCGGGCATGTCCTTGGCATGGAGCCAGGTATCGTTTCCCCGGGCCGCGCCGGTGACGCGGTCGTTCTGGGCGCTGTTTTTGCCCACGATGATCTCCGTGCCGTCCGGGGCTTCAAAGCGCAGGGGCGCGCTCTCGGCGGGCTGCTTGGGCTTCTTTTTTCCGCCCTTTCCAGTGGGGGCGGGCTTTACGATGCCCCCGTCCTCCAAGGCTTTCCGCACGTCGGCCATGTCCTGCTCGGTTTCGCTTTCCTCTAAGTCGAAAAGGGCCTGCTCCAGCAGTTCGATTTCTTTCAGGGTCTTTTCTTTTTGCTCTTTGGCTAAATCCTGGGCCACCCTGGCTTTGCGGTAGCGCTTGAAGTACTTCTGGGCGTTCTGGGCGGGATTCAGAGCCACGTCCAGGGCGATTTCCACGGTCCCACCCTGAGAATCGTAAAAATTGGGCAGTTCCACCGTTTCCGCGCCACGGGGCACCAGATAGCCTTGGGCGGTGAGCAGTTCGCCCGCGACGCGGTATTCTTCCATCTTGGCGCTGGCGGTGAGTTCCTCCTCCTGGAGGGCCAGTTTCTTTTCGTCCCGCTCCAAGTGGGTTTTGATCAGACGCTTCAAGGACTGGCTCTTCTGGTTCATCCGGTCCCGGCGGTCCCGGCCGAAATAGAAGGCGTCCAGGGCGGCGGACAGGGTGGGATAGGGCTTTTGCAGGCTGGGCTCCAGGCTCAGATAGGGAAATGGCAGCACGTCCGCCATCAATCCGTCCGGTCCCATTTGCGCAGTAGGCTTGGCAATTTCCGGGAGCCTGCGGAAAAAGGCGCACACCACCCGGCAGAGCTCGTCCTTTTTCAGGCTGTCCAGGTCCGTCCGGTGCATGCCGGTGGCCCGGAAAGCGATTTCCCGGGCTGAGGCGGGGGAAAGGCCCCGGATGGACGCGGCCAGAGCTTTGTCCAGCGGCCCGGAAAGCGCGGAAAGCTTGTCCGAAAGCTTTTCTTCCGTCAGGTCTGCTGGATCGATCTTATCCTGGGCGGGAGGCGGCACGAAAGGCAGCCCCGGCAGGGCCTGCCGCACCCGGCTCATATCCCCGGATACGTGGCGGATGGCGTCGATAATTTTTCCGTCTTTCACCAGGGTCAAATTGCTGTGGCGGCCCATGAGCTCCAAATATAATTCCCTGGGCGCGGTATCGCCCAGCTCGTCCTTGTTTTCGATGGTGATTTTCAGGACCCGATCGCCGCCCAACTGTTCTAATCCGGTGATATGCCCCGCCTGCAAATGCTTGCGCATGAGCATGCAGAACATGGGCGCGTCGGCGGGGTTTGGGTAGGCTGCTTCCGTCAAATGCGCCCGGGCGAAGGATGGCGCGGCGGACAAAAGCAGCTTGTGGTTTTTGCCTTGGGCGCGGATCAAAAGCACCAGCATATCCTTTTCGGGTTGGTTCACTTTTTCGATGCGCCCATCCCGCAGAGATTCCTGCAATTCCCGCGCCATAAAGCCTAAGGTCAAGCCGTCCATTGGCATAATGTCTTATCTCCTGTTCTTTTAATCATCAAACGAGTCCGCACTGGCCCACCGCTTCCCGCCAGGCGTCCAGGAACGCCCGCAGGGAAGGATACCGGTCGGCCTTGCTTTCGTTTACGGCCCGATGGGCTACGTCCCACAGACAGTAGGGAGCGCGCCACGCATGCTTGCTTCGGTCGCTGTTATCGCCATAAAACGCGAAAGCCAGGGCGGCCATGTTGTATTCCGTGGTGGTCTCGTCCAGCGCCGCGTCCAATTGATATTCTTCCGGCGCCATGAAGCGGGAGGAACCCCACATGCGGCCCCGGTCATTGAAGGCGGGCTTGCGGCGGTACAGATCAATATCACAAACAACGGCTTCATTCCTGTCAAAATCGATCAGCACATTGCCATCGTAAAAATCCACGGCTACAATGCCGTCCTGGGCGAGATTCAAGTGCAGATCGAAAACCATATCCAGCATGCGCAGGGATTTTTCCAGCGGCAGACGGCGCGCCCTGTCTCCCGCCGATGCGCCGCATGAGGAACGAAACGGCAGCGCGTCGCGCCATGCGAAAATAGCGGCGTAGCCGTCGCCCGCCGGGCCGTGCGCCAGCAGCCGTGTAAGCGCCGGGTGCGGATGGTCGTAAAGCGGCATAGCGTTTTTCAGGGTCAGAATGGCGTTTTCGGGCTTGCCCCGGTAATTCAGCGTGCGCGCTCCCGCGTATTTCACAAACAGGCGGCCGTAGCTTCCTTCCACCCCAAAACACAGATTGCCGGAAAACTGCCGGTCCATGATCTGGAACACCGTGCCATAGGGACGCAGCCAATGCAGGTCGGGCTCTTCCAGAGCCGTATAGGGAATGCCGTCGATTTGAAAAACGCGTCCTTCTTTACTGCTTTCCCAGTCCGCCATGGCAATCCTCCCCCTTTGGTTCCTTGATTTATTATACATCAAAAACGCCTTTCCGCAAAGGGCAGGTTTACCGGATAATTTTCCGGATAATTCAAGACAAAAAGAAAAAAGAATTGTTACGGAATATTGACAAAAAAACGACGATATGGTATTATTAATCAACGAAAGGCGCTATATATGGTGTATAGCAGGTAAATGCGCATCCCTGTTGTTTGCTTGCGTATTCCAGCGCCACACAGCCATCGATTGGGAAAAAAGCGGGAGAGAAAGAACGGAGGAACAGGTCATGAGCTTCGAGCGTGGGGTCACCGTCATGTGCAAGGACTATGGGGAAGGCGTCGTTATCAATCTTCCGATTCACGACAAGATCGCGGTCAAGTTTCCGGATGGGATCGTGCGGTATTTCTGGCCTGAGGATGTGGCAAACGGGGCCATCCAGGTAAAGCCTGTCAAGAACTGATTGCATTTGCTTCGGCAGCTGCATGCGGTCAACCGAATATCTGCAAAAAGCTCCGAATTCCGTAATCGCAGCGGAAATCCGGAGCTTTTTCCTGCCGGGACGAAAAATATCCCAAATTACAGATTTTCGGCAATCGCGGCCAGCAGCGCGCCGGTAGGATCGCAGCTATGCTCCCAATACATGAGGCCCAGCAGGCCCTTTTCTTTGATATAGGCGCATTTCTGCGCGATGGATTCCGCGTCGTCGAAGGTGATGAAGGTGCTGCCGTCAAAGAGATAGGGGGCTTTGGCGGTATCGTCCCAATACCGGACGAAGCCGTTTTTTCCAATGTACTTTTCCAGCAATTCTCCATAGGAAGGACCGTAGCCGCCGATGCTTTCCGCGTCCTGGAGCAAACCGTTCTTGTCAGGCTTCACGCCGGTCCATTTCCGGGAATAGAAAGCCGCGCCTAACACGATTTTTTCCAGCGGCACCCCGGCGGCGTGGAAGATGCGGGTGCAGTAATCGGCGTTTCCCTGGGGATAGGACCCAGCCATGGCGTACAGGCTGGTATGGTGGCGGGTGGTGTGGGTGAAGCAGTTCAGGTCGTAGGTCATGATCTGCACATAATCGCAGATTTGAGCCACCTTGTCCATCTCGGTATCGCGGACGAAATAATCGCCGCCCCCCGCCGCAATGGAAACGATGCGGTTCGGCCCGGCGGCATCCCGCATGGCCTGCATCAGATAGGTAAAGTTTTCTTTGTCAGAGGGGTCGCAGTCGATGCCTGCCTCGTCGCTGCACGGGTATTCCCAGTCGATGTCCACGCCGTCCAGGCCGTAATCGTCCAGCACGTTCTTCACGGATTGACCGAAAGCGCTGCGTCCCTCCGCTGTGCGGCTCATGAGGGAGAATCCCCCCGCCGTCCAGCCGCCGATGGACAAAACGATTTTGAGCTTTGGATTCAGTGCCCGCACCCGGACAAGCTGTTCTTTGAGATTCGGCAGGTTTTTCATAGAAAGCAGGCCGTCCACGATCACGCCGAAAGCCAGGTTGATATGGGTCAGCCGCAGGGCGTCGGCCTCGGTCATCTGGTCCAATCCTTTGCTGCCGGAATAGCCTAAAATGATTGGTTTCATAAAGAAATTCCTCCCGTCTTTCGTTTTTTGCTGTTCCTATTGTACAATGGGGATTCACGCGTTGTCAATCACCGTGAAAAACAAAGGGTCCGATTTTTGCCATATTTTCATCGGTTTTTTCGCTCCCTTTTCCCGCGTTTCGCGGTATAATGATATTGCATCAAAGGATTGAGGGGAGACTGAACCAATGAGCAAAACCATCGGCATCGACTTAGGCACCACCAACAGCTGCGTTTCCGTTGTGGAGGGAGGGCACGCGGTGATCATCCCCAACGATAAAGGAGAGCGCACCACCCCTTCCGTGGTGGCTTTCACCAACGACGGAACGCGCTTAGTGGGCAGTGCGGCGGCGCATCAGGCTACGGTGAACGCCAAGCGCACTATTTCCTCCATCAAGCGGCAGATGGGCACGGACTGGCGCATCAATATAGACGGCAAGAACTGGACGCCCCAGGAAATCAGCGCCATGATCCTGCGCAAATTGCGATCCGACGCGGAAAGCTATCTGGGGGAACCGGTCACCGACGCGGTGATTACAGTGCCTGCGTATTTTAACGATATCCAGCGGCAGGCCACCAAGGACGCGGGCAAAATCGCCGGGCTGAACGTAAAGCGCATCATCAACGAACCCACCAGCGCCGCCCTGGCTTACGGCCTGAACACCGGCATGGCCCAGAAGGTGATGGTGTACGATTTGGGAGGCGGCACCTTCGACGTTTCGGTGATCGAAATCGGGGAAAGCGTGATCGAGGTGCTGGCCACCTCCGGCGACAATCACTTGGGCGGCGACGATTTTGACGAGCGAGTGGTCAACTGGGTCTGCGAGGAAGCCTCCAGGACACAGCATATCAATCTGCGGAATGACCTGGTGGCATTGGCGCGGGTCAAGGAAGCGGCAGAAAAGGCGAAAAAGGAATTATCGGCGGCGGAAAGCACGCAAATCACCCTGCCTTACATCACGCAGCAGGGCGGCGCGCCCGTGCACCTGGACTTGACGCTGACCCGAAGCAAATTCAACGACCTGACCCGGGATCTGGTGGAGCGCACCGCCGGGCCGGTTCAAGCGGCGCTGAATGACGCAGGCATCGCCGCGTCCGAGCTGGGCCGGGTGCTGCTGGTGGGCGGCTCCACCCGCATTCCCGCCGTGCAGCAGAAAGTAAAGCAACTCACGGGAAAGGAGCCCAGCAAAAGCATCAACCCCGACGAGTGCGTGGCCCAGGGCGCGGCCATCCAGGGGGATACCCTGTCCAATTCAAAGGCTCTTTCCATCAATAAGAGCATCCTCCTTCTGGATGTTACCCCTCTTTCCCTGTCCATTGAAACTGTAGGCGGCGTGGCGACGAGGCTGGTGGAACGCAATTCCACATTGCCAGTCCATTATTCCCAAATCTTTACCACCGCCGCGCCCTTTCAAACCAGCGTAGAAATCCACGTGCTGCAAGGTGAGCGGCCCATGGCGGCGGACAACAAAACCATCGGCAAATTCAGGCTCAAGGGCATCAAAATGGCTCCGGCGGGGGTGCCGCAGATCGAAGTGACATTCGATATCGACACCAACGGCATCCTGCGCGTGTCCGCAAAGGATATGGACACCGGCAAGGAACAGGGCATCACCATCACCGCCAACGACAAAATGAGTGACGCCGAAATCGACGCCGCCATCCGGGACGCGGAACAGTATGCTTCTCAGGATCAGATTCGCCGGGACGCGCTGGATATCGGAAACGAAGCGCAGCAGCTGATCAACGAAGTGGAAAAGGCGCTGGATGAAAAGGGAAAGCAGCTGGATAAAACGGAAAAGAAGCAGATCAAGGACGAGGTCAACGCCCTGCGGAAACTCGTATTCCGCAAGCAAGCGGTAAAAATGGAGGCGGACGATTTGTCCGCCGTGCGTGCCGCCATGGACAGGGTGCGTCAGGCGTCATCGCACTTAATGGGCTTGTAGGAGCAAAAAAGGATGGGGTTTGTCCCATCCTTTTTTGCTTGCATATTGTTTGAATATCAATCGATCGCAATGCATTTGCAGGGGCATACAGCCGCGCAGGCGCCGCAGTGGGTGCACTTGTTGGGATCGATATGGGCAAAGCCGTTTTCCACGGTAATAGCCTCGTACTGGCATTCCTTCTTGCAGCGGCCGCAGCCGATGCATGCGTCCATGCAAACGGCGCGGGCCACGCGGGCGGTGTCGCTGTTGCGGCAGCGCACGATCACGTTGGAAGAAACGGGCAGCAGCTTCAGCACGCCCCGAGGACAGGCCTTTACACACGCGCCGCAGGCGGTGCACTTGTCAGGGTCAACATGGGCGATGCCGTTTTCCATGCGGATGGCGCCGAAAGCGCACTTATCCATGCAGTCGCCCAGACCTAAGCAGACGAAGCGGCAGTCCTTGGGGCCGCCAGCAAGGCCTGCGGCGGTGGAGCAGCTCTGGTAACCGTCGTACTGGTAGCGTTCCTTGGCGATACCGTTTGCGCCCTGACACAGCACCCGGCAGACCAGTTTTTCGCCTACTTCCGCTTCCTGGCCCATGATCTTGCCGATGGCCTTCGCGCCTTTTTCCCCGGCAGGAGCGCAGCCGTTGACGGGCGCTTCGCCCTTGACCACGGCGGCGGCAAAGCCGTCGCAGCCGGGATAGCCGCACGCGCCGCAGTTGGCCCCGCCCAAGCACTCGCGCACCTGGGCTACTCGTTCATCCACTTCCACATGGAACTTTTTACTGGCAAAGGTCAGCACCGCGCCGAAAATGATACCTATCGCCCCTAACAGGATACCGGCATACAGAATGGTCATTTTTCGCTTCCCTCCTTATACCAAGCCCTGGAAGCCCATGAAAGCCACGGCCATCAGCCCGGCGGATACCAGGGTGATGGGGAAGCCCTTCATGCAGGCGGGGATCTTGCTGCTCTCCAGCCGTTCGCGCACGCCCGCCATCAGCACGATGGCCAGCAGGAAGCCCAGGGCGGAGAAGGTGCCGTTCAGCACGGACTGGAGCAGGCCGTAAGCGTTGTTCATGTTCAGGGTGGCAACGCCCAGCACCGCGCAGTTGGTGGTGATCAGAGGCAGGTAAATGCCCAGGGCGCTGTAAAGGGTGGGGCTGCTCTTTTTCAGGAACATTTCCACGAACTGCACCAGAGCCGCGATGACCAGGATGAAGGAAATGGTGCTCATGTAGGTCAGGTTCAGGGGAAGCAAAAGCAGATTGTAGATCAGCCAGCAGAAGAGGGAGGCGATGGTCATCACGAAGGTCACGGCCAGGCCCATGCTCACGCTGGTTTCCACCTTGCTGGACACGCCCAGGAAGGGACAGCAGCCCAAGAAACGGGAGAAGATGAAGTTATTGGTCAGGATGCAGCTGACCATGAACAGCAGGATTTCAGTAATGCTCATGCCGCCTGCGCCTCCTTCGCCGCGTTTTTCTTTTCGATTTTCTTAACGATCAGGTTGAACACGCCCAGCAGCAGGCCGAAGGTGAGGAAGCCGCCGGAGGCCAGAACGATCAGCAGCATGGGTTCGTAGGACGCGCCCAGCAGATTGAAGCCGAACACGGAACCGCTGCCGATGAGCTCGCGGATGGCGCCAATGAGGGTCAGGGCCAGGGTGAAACCGATGCCCATGCCCAGGCCGTCCGCCGCGGAAAGGACGGGGCCGTTTTTGCTGGCGAAGGCTTCGGCCCGGGCCAGGATGATGCAGTTCACAACGATCAGGGGGATGAAGATGCCGAGGCTTTCGTTCAGGGAGGGCAGGTACGCCTGCATGAGTAATTGCACCATGGTCACGAAGGTGCAGATCACCACGATGAAGGCGGGAATGCGCACCTGATCGGGAATGAATTTCCGAAGCAGGGAAATGGCGATGTTGGAGCATACCAGCACGAAGGTGGCGGCCGTGCCCATGCCCAAGCCGTTGAGGGCGCTGGAGGTGACCGCCAGGGTGGGGCAGGTGCCCAGCACCAGGCGGAAGGTGGGGTTTTCGGGGATAATGCCGTTGAAGAAGACTTTCCCCAGGCTCTTTTTCTCGCTCATGCTTTCTTAGCCTCCTTCTTCTGATAGCCGTAAATCTTCTGGGGCAGGAAGCGGTCGATGAGGGGCGTGAAAATGTTCATCAGCAGGATGCCGTAGGTTACGCCCTCGGGATAGTTGCCGAACTGGCGGATGAGCACGATGATCAGGCCGATCAGCACCGCGTAGATGATCTGCGCTACGGGCCGGATGGGGGAGGTGACGTAGTCGGTGGCCATAAAGACCGCGCCGAACAATACGCCGCCGGACAGGGTGGCGATCAGAGCGGATTCAAAGCCGCCGCCCACGATCAGCAGAGTGAACACGTACACGCTGCCCACCATGACAACGGGGATGCGCCAGGAAATGGTGCCGGTTACGAGCAGGAACAGGAAGCCGATCAGGATGGCCGCCTTGCTCACTTCGCCGATGGTGCCGGGGATCTGGCCCAGGAAGCGCTGCAGCAGGGTGTAGCTGCCGGGGCTGGAAAGGGGAGTGGCGGCGGATACCGCATCCACGCCCGCCTCAAAGAAGGTGGGGGCCACATAGGCGGAGGCCGCCATATGCACCGGCCAGGAGGCCAGCAGCACGGCGCGGGCCGCCAGGGCGGGGTTCAGGAAGTTATCGCCTAAGCCGCCGAAGAGCTGCTTTACGATGATGATAGCGAAGGCGCTGCCCACCATGGCCATCCACCAGGGAGCGGTGGAGGGGAGGTTGAGGCCTAAGATCAGGCCGGTGACGATGGCGGAAAAATCGTTGACACGCACGGGCTGGTGGGCGATCCATTGCCACAGTACTTCAGCGGCGACAGCACTCGCCACGGAAACGGCCAGCACCAGGGCGGCGGAAAAGCCGAAAGCGTAAATGCCCCAGACAGCCGTGGGAAGCAGGGCGATGAACACATACTGCATAAGCCTTTGGGTTGTCAGCGGGTTATGCATATGGGGGGCGGTGGAGATTCTCAGGCTCATTTGGTCGCGCCTCCTTTCGCAGCGGCAGCGGCGGCCTTGGCCTTGGCTTCCGCGGTAATGTGATCCTTGCAGAACTTAAAGGACGGCGTCAGCCACCGGCGGGACGGGCACTGGTAGGCGCAGGAGCCGCACAGGATGCAGTCCATCACGTGCAGCTTTTCCGCGGCGGCGAAATCGCTTTTGTCGGCGGCCACTTTGATCTGGTAGGGGTTCAGGCCGATGGGGCAGGCGGCCACGCAGCGCCCGCAGTGGATGCAGGGGCTTTCATCCTTGCTCTTTGCCTGCTTTTCATTCAGCACCACAATGCCGTTGCTGGATTTGAAAACGGGCATTTGGTCGTTGGGGATGGCGATGCCCGTCATCATGCCGCCGAATACGATCTTGCCGGGGGTTTCGGAATAGCCGCCGCATTCGCCGATGATGTCCTCGGTGATGGTGCCGATTCGCACCATCAGGTTGGAGGGCTTGCGCACGCAGCCGGTCACGGTGCAGATGCGCTGAATGAGGGGCTTGCCATCGATGACGGCGTCGGCAATGGCGGCGCAGGTGCCAACGTTCAGCACCACCACATGCGCGGCGATGGGCAGGCCGCCGGAGGGAACCTGACGGCCGGTGATGGCTTCGATCAGCTGTTTTTCACCGCCCTGGGGGTACTTGGTTTTCAGGGGCTGGATGGATACGCCCGCCCGTCCCTGCGCGGCCTTCATCATGGCCTCGATGGCTTCGGGTTTGTTGTCCTCGATGCCGATGACGCCTTTCTGTACGTTCAGCGCCCGCATCACGGCCCGAAGGCCGTCCACGATGCGGGTGGAATGCTCCAGCATCAGGCGGTAGTCGGCGGTCAGGTGGGTTTCGCATTCCGCGCCGTTGACCACGATGGTGTCGCAGGTAGCGCCCTGCTGGAAGGTGAGCTTCACATGGGTGGGAAAAGACGCGCCGCCCATGCCGGTGATGCCAGCCGCCTGAATGGCGGGGATTACCAGCTTGGGATCCACCTGCTCCACATTGCCCAGGGGATGCAGCTCCACCCACGTTTCCGCAAAATCATTTTTGATGGTGACGGCCTGCACGTTGCCTGCGCCCAGGGAAGGAATGGAATCCACAGCAACCACTTCGCCGCTGACGCTGGCGTGTACCGGTACGCTCATGAAGCCCTGGGCTTCGCCGATCACCTGACCGATATCCACATGGTCGCCCTTCTTGACGCAGGGCTTGGCGGGCGCGCCGATATTCATGGCCATGGAAATGACCACGGAGTCCGAAATATATTCCCGGACGGGCAAATCGCGGGTAGCGCCCTTGCCCTCGTGCATGTTATGCAGGGGATGCACCCCCCGCTTAAATGTTTTCGTAAGCAATGTCCGTGCCTCCTTCTTCTCGATTTTGCCCGGTCACTGCTGCCCGGGAACGGGATTCTCGTAAGCCTGATTGATGGCGATCACGATGGCGTTCACCGCGTAAGCGGGCACATCCCCGATGGCGGCGGTAAATTCCGCAAGATCGAGGGGCATTTCCTGTCCGATCAGCGCGTCGTTGAGCTGCTGATCGTTCAGCATGGAAACGTCCTCCTCTTTCAGCTTTTCGATGGGAACGCCGGCGGGAGAGGTATAAATGATAGCGGCGTTCAGCTTGCTGCCTTCAAAGCTGGTAAGCACATTGTACTGAGTGAAGAACATGACGCAGCTGCCATAACTGAGGTTGGAATCGAGAACTGCGGCGGGAACGCCCGATTCAACCGATGTTTGGCCAGTTTGACCAAACGCCTGATTGAGGGCGATGGCCACAGCGGAGGCATAGGGCGTCATCTGGTTATTATTCAGAGGCAGGCGAGCGCCGACGAACAGTTCCTGCATGGCGGCCTGCTGGCTGCTGGGGGCAAAGTCCTGATTGCCGCCGATCTGCTTGTCGGCAACGGTCAGGGCAGCCACCTTGCTGTTTGCAAACTGGGCGTCCACCTTGACGGCAGTGAAGAAGCAGATCACTTCGCTGGTGAACCAGCCGTCGCTGTCCACAGCCGCAGGCAGGATGATGGCGGTGGGCTCGTCCGCGCCGCCGATGATTTCGGGCTGGGTGACAGCGGCGGCGGGCTTGGCTTTCACCGCGCCGCCCTGGGCGTAATACGCCGCGTTGATGGCGCTGGCCACCAGGGCCGCTTCTGCGGTTTCCTGATTTTCCACAGCCAGAGGCAGGGTAGCGGCCAGGAACCGGTTCTTCATTTCAGCGTCCAGTTCGCTGAGGGCATATTCCTTATCACTGCCCGCGGGCCGATCCATGACCACCAAGCCGGCCACGGTATTCTGGACGAAGGAGACCTTCACCTGGAGATCATAGGACGGAGAGGAGAGGTTCACGCTGTGCCGCACGTCCTTGAAAGTGGGCGCGGCTGCTTTTTCTTTCGCGGGCTCTTCCGCGATTTCAACGGAAGCGCTGGAAGCGTTGGGATATTCTTCTCTGTACTGGTTGTAGGCGTTGCGGATGGCAGCGGCCACGGCGAAGGTGTAAATATCGTCTTCCATGACGCTGACAGGCAGCTCGGCGCCGATGAATTTCTCCTGCATCGCCGCTTCCTTGTCGCTGTCGTCGAGGGTCAGGGCGGTCAGCTCGTCGTTTTCAAAGGTCACTGTCAGCTTGCTGACGACGTTGCCCGCGATGATTTCCTGAGTGTAGGTGGCGATAGCCGCTTCCGCTGTATCGGCGAGCTGGCTCTTTTCATAGGCGGCGTTCAGGGCGTCAACCACGGCGGTGCTGGTCACGGTAGCGCCCGCGATGGCGTCGATGTCCGAAAGCGTCAGGGGCATAGCCTTGCCGATGAATTGGGCCTGGAAGCTGTCCTCCAGGGCACGCGCGCCCAAGCCGGTGGTTTCATTGAAGGAACCGTCGCCGATGGAGATAGAGGTGATCGTGCCGTCCGCGTCAAAGGCGGCGGTTACGGCCACCGGGCCGCCAAAGCCCTGGGCGGAAGCGGTCACAGCGCCGTCAGCCGACGCCTTGGTTTCGGCGGGGGCTTCTGTGGCGGCGGGTTCTTCGATCACTTCGCCCTTGGAAGCGGCGTAAGCCTTGTTGAGGCCGTTTACGATGGCGGTCTTGGTGAAGGTCGCCCCGGTGAGCGCGTCCACGTCGCCGATCTCCAGCGGCATCTGCTTGCCGATAAAGGGATACTTTTCTTCGGCTTCCAGGGCGCGCGCGCCGAAGCCCTCGGTCTCGGCAAACTGATCGTCGCCCACGCCTAAGTAAGTGATCTTGCCGTCCTCGTCGAACGCGGCTTCCACGTACACGGGCCCGGCGAAGCCCTGTTCGGCGGCGCTGAATACGCCTTCTGCGGGCTTTTCAGGCATGGTGGGCGTTTCGGGCGCCACGATCTCCGCGCCGCCCGCGATGGCGTAGGCGTTGTTCAGAGCCTTTACCACGGCGGTGGAGGAAATGGTGGCCCCTGCGATCACGTCAATATCGGAAACCTCAAGCGGCATCTGTTTGCCGATGAATTGGATCATGTGTCCGGCTCGATGACGCCCACGCCGATATCCTCGGCGAAGCTCTCGTCGCCCACCTTGATGTAGGTGACTTTTCCGGCTCCATCAAAGGCGGCTTCCACGTATACCGGGCCACGGAAGCCCTTTTCAGACGCGCTGAATACGCCGTCTGCGGGCTTTGCTGGCATTTCAACGCCTGCAATCCCCATGACGTCGGCCTTGATGTATTTCACGATGTCGTTCACGCCGTTCACCACGGCGGTGGTGGTGATGGTGGCGCTGGTCAATGCGTCTACCGTGCTATCCGTAGCGGTGCCGCCAGCCTTGATGTAGCTGACGGGGTATACTTTTCCGGCAAACTGATCAGTAAAGGCGGGTTCCTTGGAGCGCGCGCCTAAACCGGCCGTTTCAGAGAAGCTGGAACCGCCCACGGAAATGCCGCCGATGGTGAAGGTGTCAGGAGCGCTGGTGGTATCTATGCCCGCGATGACCTCCACCTTGCCGCCGAAGCCGTTCACCGTTTTCTGGGCCACGTAGCCAACGGTGTTTCCGTCTTTGAGCCCGGCATAGGCCCAATCCACCGACGCGCCTTCGTTCAGCGTCAGTTCTTCAAAGCTGTCCGCATCGGGCAGCGCGGCCTTGCGGGCATTATCTGCCGAAAGCAGCGCCTGTTCCGCGATGGGTTTTTCAGTCAGGGCGTAGGTACCGCCCAGGGCGAGGCCTGCTGCCAAAGTGATGATCAGCAGCACGGCCCAACCAGGAAGCTGTTTCTTCACGTGGTTCCGTCCTCCTTGCTCTGTTTCCCGGAAGGAAAGGGAAACACAGTTTCTTCTTTATCCCCGGTGATCCCGGGAAAAGGGTCAAACCTGACCCTGGGATAACGATGCGTTGGGAGTTGAGAGTTGGGAGTTGAGAGTTGGGAGTTGAGAGTTGGGAGTTGAGAGTTGGGATTGGAGAGTACAGAGTTCAGATTTATATAGCTGATGTATTTGGAAGTTGGGAGACCAAACCATCTCAACTCTCCACTCTCAACCCTGATTCAGATGTCCGGCGCGTTGGGGTCCGGCGTATGGCTGGGCACGATCAGCTCCAGATCCAGGTTGTGGGGGAGACACAGGATGGAGGTACCTAAAATTCGTGTCTGGTAATTATCCACGGTCACGGTGCCTTCCATGACGCACAATTGATTATCGCAGGTAGAGGAAGCCATGTAAAAGCCGTTTGGCAGCAGGTGGATCACGTTTACAACGCCGTTGCCCTGGTCTACCGTCATATCCTGTTCCTCTCCCAGAGGAACGATGCCGTACAGCCGATTGTTGAGGTAAATATATAAGTAAGCTTCCGCTTCCGGCCCTTTGTTGTTCTGCCCTTCGACCGCGGCCTGCGTGCCTTCCGGGGAGGCAGTGGGCACGGGGGAGGATTCATGAAGTCCGGCGATCTGCTGTTGGATTTCCTCGGTACTGCGTTCAGCACTGGGCAGCAGGAAGCGTGATACAAGGATCAGGATCAGTGAGATCAGGAGCATCCCGCCGATGACCAGCGCATTCCGTAATCCGGATGATAGGCGCCGGTCATTTTTCATACGGCGCCTCCCGCGTTTTTAAGGGACCTAAGATACTGACCCATGCCGGAGGAAGCCTGCTCCGTGCCGTCCGGCAGCATCCACAGGGCTTCCACGCCCTCCATGCTCTCAATCATGTTTAAGCCGTCCTCTAAGGACAGCACGAACAGGGCGGTGCTCAAAAAGTCCGCTAAGGTGGAGCTTTCGCAGATGATTGTCACAGAAATCATCCTTGTGGAAGGGAACAGGGTCACCGGGTCGATGATATGGTGATAGCGCTGACCGTCCACCATGTAATAGCGTTCGTAATCGCCGCTGGTGACCACAGTGAGATCATGCACGTCCACGATATCCCGGTATGACATGCCCGAGCCGTTTTCGTCCGGCCTGGGTTCCTCCACGCCGATAGCCCAGTTGGCGCGCCCGTCCAGAGGCGCTTCGCCGGCATACACATTTCCGCCTAAACTGATCAGAAAGGAGGGCATGTGTTCCTTCAAATAGGGCAATACCGCATCCGCCGCCCATCCCTTGGCTACCGCGCCGATATCGAGGGTGATTTCCGGATCGGCAAAGAATACGGTCCGTTTTTCAGCGTCTAAGATCACCTGATCAAAATCTACGTGTTCGCTGGCTGCCTGCAGGGCTTCCATGGAGGGCAACTGAGCTGCCGCCGGATCGGCCATGCCCGCTTCCCGGTATTCGTGCCATATAGAAAGCACAGATCCCATGGCGATATTGGTGCTGCGCAAGCCTTCGTCCCATTGCCCCTTGCACCAGGAAATCAGGTCAAACAGCTCCTCGGGGATTTCAACGGGATCTTCTGCCGCGTGGCGGTTCACGTAATACAGGTTATTCAGCCCTTCATAACTGTGATAGGCGTCGAAAACACGGTCGAATCGCTCAAGCAGCGCCATGGTATCATCACAGACACGGTCGAATTCCTCCTGGGTGCGCGTGTAGCCGATCAGGGTGATGAACGTATCAAAAACCCCCATGGCGCGGCGGGTAAATTTCGTATATACGTTTTCAGAAAGGCTGGCAGGGACGGCCGCCGCTGAGATCAGGATAAACGTCAATATAAAACATAGAAAGGAAATGAAGCTGCGTTTCATGGAATCCCCACTTTCCGAGAAATTATACTGATAAATGCCCAAAAAGACATGGCAGTTATTCCTATTCATATTATATCAAAGAAAAAACGAGTGCACAAGATGTTTTTTCACACAATAATTTCAATTTTCTGAAATCAATACTTAACAAAAATAGCATAAAAGCACAATAATTAAGAAATAAATGAAGTGAAGTTTTCAGCTGGCCGGGCTTGTGCATTCGCGCCGATTCGTGTATACTATGCAGGAAAGAAATAGCCAGTATTTATTTGTAGAAAACCATGCGGACCGCGCCAGTTTTCACAGTGAAAACGCGCGCTTTCCGCCGGAAAGAGGAAAGCATGGGATTATTGATTTTTTTATTTTGGCTCACCCTGAACGGGCGGATCAGCTGGGAGACCGCAGGGCTTGGCGCGGCAGTGACTGGGGCTGCTTTTATCTTTCTGTGCAAGGCATGCGATTGGTCGCTGAAAAAGGAAATCAGGCTGTACGCCGCGCTGCCGCTGCTGGCAGATTACGCTTTTACGGTGGTTTGGGAAATCATCAAAGCGAACCTTTGCATGTTCCGGGTGATCTATGGTGGAAAGCCCGAACCCATGGTGCGCACCATCCATACGGCCCTCAAAACCCGTTTGGCGCGCATGGCGCTTTCCAACGCAATTACTCTGACGCCCGGCACAATTACCTTGGCCTGCGAGGGGGACGAACTGACCGTTCACTGCCTGACACCCGCTTTGGCTAAGGGGCTGGATCATCTCATTTTTGAAACCAAGCTGGAAAGAATCGAGGCGACGCTCCGTGGATAGTGTGTATGAGACGCTGATGATCATCGCCATGGCGGTGCTGGGCGTGTGCCTGTTCATATGCCTGTTCCGGGCTTTCCGGGGGCCCGCACAAGCGGATCGGGTGATCGCCGTAAACATGACGGGCACCATCGTCATTACCATGATCCTGTTTCTGTCGCTGCTGCTCAAGGAAAGCTACCTGGTGGATATCGCGCTGATTTACGCCATGCTCAGTTTCCTGGCCGTAGTGCTTTTGTGCCGTATTTCCATCGGCGCGTACAGGGCGCAGAAGAAAAAGGAGGAAAAAAGGGATGCTTGAATATCTCCGGCTGGGCCTTTTCGGCATCCTGCTTTTGGCTGGGCTGATCATCCAACTGACGGCCATTTTAGGCGTGAACCGGTTCCGTTTCGCGGTGAACCGCATGCATCCGGCGGGCATGGCCGACACCCTGGGATTGCTGCTCATGGCGCTGGCCGCGGTGGTGTACGCCGGATTCAGCTGGCTCACGGCAAAGATCCTGTTCGTGGTGGCGCTGTTCTGGATCACCAGCCCGGTGTGCAGCTACCTGATCGGCAGGCTGGTGCGGGAAACGGATGAAAAGCATTTTGAAGCGGAGGCGAAAGAATGGAAGCCCTGAATGTGATCCTGCTTTTATTCATTATCGCCTGCGCCGCGGCTGTGAGCTTTACCCGGAACCTGCTGTCCGCGGTGATCATTTTCATGGCCCAGGGGCTGGTGCTTTCGGTGGTGTGGATCATGCTGCGCTCGCCTGATCTTGCCATCACGGAAGCAGCTGTTGGCGCGGGCGTTTCATCCATCCTGATGTTCGCCGCTTTGAAAAAGATCAAGGCTATTGACGCGAAAGGGGAACAGGCGGATGAAAAAGAAAAATGAAGCCTTTTCCCGTCTGCTGGATTGGCTGGAAAACGGCGATCAGGCTTTGGATAACGAAATGGAGGACGGTCTTTACGACCTGCCTCAGACGGAAAAACAGAAAGAAAAAAAGAAAAAAGCAGCCAAACGGAACGCCGGTCAAAAAAAGCAGGCTTCTCCGCCGCGCCGCGCTTACGCGGACAGATGGTGGTACCGTTTATGCGCTGCGGCGGTTTGCCTGTCCCTGATCGGCCTGCTGCTGTACACCGTCGTGCGTATGCCGGAATTCGGCAACGCGGATACGCTGATCGACAGCGAACTGACGGAATTTTATGTGGAGCGAACCCTGGAGGAAACCGGCGCGGTGAACATCGTCACCGGCATCATCCTGGATTACCGCGGATTTGATACCTTGGGCGAATCCCATGTGCTGTTCATCGCCGTGTGCACGGTACTGCTGATGCTGAGCGTGCGGGGGGAGAAGAACGCGGAATTCCGCCTGCGGGCCAATGCATATGAACGGCATTTCGAGCCGGGAGACGATTTGATCCTTCGCTCCGCGGCCCGTATCCTGACGCCGCTGACATTGGTATTCGGCCTGTACATCATATTCAACGGCCATCTTTCCCCGGGCGGCGGTTTTTCCGGCGGGGCCATCCTGGGCGCGGGGCTGATCCTGTACCAGAACGCTTTCGGTTACGAGAAAACCGAGCGGTTCTTTACCTACAAAACCTTCCGCTGGGTGTCGGTGTGCGCCCTGCTGTTTTACTCCGCCGCGAAAGGCTACCATTTCTTTACCGGGGCCAACCAATTGGAAAACGGCATTTCTCCCGGCGTGGCGGGGAATATCCTTTCCGCCGGGCTGCTGCTGCCGCTGAATATGGCGGTTGGCTGCGTGGTTGCCTGCACGATGTACGCATTGTATACCATGTTCAGGAAGGGGGAGTTCTGATGGAAAAGCTGATTTACGAGCACCTGGACGAAGTGACGGCCCTGGTGCTGTTCGGCGTGGGCTTCACCCTGCTGCTTCTGGATAAGAATCTGATCAAGAAAATCATCGGCTTTTCCATGATGGACAGCGGTATTTACTTGTTTTTAGCTTCCTATGGCTATATTGAATCCCGCTTAGCGCCGATTTATGAAAATGGAATCATGGACCCGGATGCTTATGTGAATCCCCTGCCCGCCGGATTGGTGCTGACCGGCATCGTGGTTGGCGTCAGCGTGACGGCGGTGATGCTGGGGCTGACGGTGCGCCTGTATCAGCAATACCGCACCCTGGATATCGATGAAATCGCCGAACGGATTCGGGGTGAGGGAGAATGACCATGATTTGGTGGCAGAATCTTCCCCTGTTTCAGATCGTATGTCCGCTGATGTGCGCGGCCCTCTGTTCGGCGCTGAAAGGGAAAGCCGCACGGGCGGTAATGACGGTACTGGCGGCCCTGGAATGTATCTGCATGGGGATCCTGCTGTACTTTACGGCAGCACGAAACGAAAGCTATGTGTACGCCATGGGCGAGATCGGCGCGCCTTTCGGCAACGAACTGCGCATCGGGCCGCTGGAATCCATCGTTGGGCTGGCTTTTTCCTTGGTGCTGCTTACCTCCATCTTAGGCGGGTGGCGGAGACTGACAGCGGACGTGGCACCCAACAGGATGAATCTGTACGGCTCCATGATCTGCTTGCTCACCGCAGCCATGGCGGCCATGGTGTTCACCAACGACCTGTTTACCGCTTACGTGTTCATTGAAATCTCCACCATTGCCGCCTGCGCGCTGATTTGCGCGAGCAATCGGGGAAAAACGCTGTTCTCGGCAGCCCGATATATGATCATGAACCTGATGGGCAGCGGTCTTTTTCTGCTGGGGCTTTCGATGCTGTACTGCCTGACGGGACATCTGCTGTTTCCCCAGCTGGGAGAAGGCGTACGAGGGCTGCTGACGGAAGGACAGTATCCCATCCCCCTTTATATGTCCTTTCTGCTGATGACGCTGGGCATTTCCATAAAGAGCGCCCTGTATCCCTTCCATACGTGGCTGCCCGACGCCTATGGCAACGCCACCGCCACTTCCAGCGCCTTGCTTTCTTCTCTGATTTCCAAATTGTACATTTTCCTGCTGATCAAGATTTTTGTCCGTGCGGCAGGCAGCGAGGTATTTGCGCGCAGGATCGAGGATGTGCTGCTGCTGTACGCCGCATCGGGCATGATCATGGGATCGGTGCACGCCATCCGGCAGCGCAGCATGCTGCGTATGGTGGCCTATTCCTCGGTAGCGCAGATCGGCTATATTTTCTTAGGCATTTCTTTGGGAACGGAAGCGGGCATGGCGGCGGCTGTTTATCATATCCTGGCCCATTCCGCCGCCAAATCCATGCTTTTCCTGGCCTCGGGCAGGCTTCGGGAAGCGTCGGGAAACAAGGAAACCTTTCCGTCCCTGCGCGGGGCGGCCCTCAGGACGCCGCTAGCCGGGCTGGCCTTTACGGTAGGCGCCTGTTCCCTGGTAGGCATTCCGGGGCTGGGCGGCTTTGCCAGCAAGCTGTATTTAGCTTCCGCCGGGGTGGAACTGGGCGGATGGCGGATGCCTGTGGTGCTGGCTGTATTAGCTGTGAGCACGCTTTTGAACGTAGCTTATATGCTGCGCACCGTGCTGACCCTGTACAGAGAAAACGAAGAAACATTGGAAACCGGCCCAAGGATCATAGGCCGCGACCGCTTTTTCGCCCTTGCCATGACGGTGCTGATCATTGTCAACCTGCTGCTTGGATTGCTTGGCGGCCCGATCCTGAAATTGATAGAACAGGGCATCCGTTTGTTTGCCTGATTGTTATGGGGAGGATTTGATCATGATGGCTCTATTGCTTCTTTTATCCGTTCTGCTGCCCATCGTGCTGGCGCTGGTGTGGCGCTTCCGCCGCCTGGAAGGGGAAAGCCTGCATCGGGCGACCTTGTTCACCGTTGCGGCGGGGGCATGCCTTGCGGCGCTTTCCGCGCTGCTTCCCCAGGAAGGGGAAATCTGCCTGCGCTGGACCGATATGCTCACCCTGTCCCTCAGGGTAGACGGAGTCAGCCGCGTGTGGCTGCTGCTCATCGCGGTGATCTGGCCCGGGGTGGCGATGTACGCCACGGAATACCTGGAGCACGATCCAAACCCCGGCCGGTTTTTCCTCTTTTATACCGTTACCCAGGGCGTTCTGCACGGGCTGGCCATGAGCGGCAATCTGGTCACCTTTTATATGTTCTATGAGGCCATGACCCTGCTCACCGTGCCCCCTGGTGCTTCACAACATGGATAAAGAAGCGGTGGCCGCTTCCATCAAATACCTGATCTATTCGGTGATCGGCGCTTCCGCCGCCCTGATCGGCATTTTCTTCGTGGGCGCAGTGGGCGGCACTGGTGATTTTGCGTCGGGCGCTTTGACCGCGGAACAACTGTACGGCAAAGAAGGGCTGGCCATGGGCATTTTCTTTGCCATGCTGGTGGGCTTCGGCGTGAAAGCCGGTATGTTTCCCATGCACGGGTGGCTGCCCACCGCTCACCCTGTGGCTCCGGCCCCGGCCAGCGCCGTGCTGTCCGGCGTGATCACCAAAATGGGCGTGCTGGGCGTGATCCGGGTGCTGTACTCCGTGGCGGGCATTGAACGGCTGCGGGGCACCTGGGTGCAGATGACGATGCTGGGATTGACGATGCTGACCATTCTCATGGGCTCCCTGCTTGCTTTCAAGGAAAAGAAGCTGAAAAAGCGGTTGGCTTACTCCTCCGTTTCTCAGGTTTCCTATGTGCTGTTCGGTCTGTTCACCATGACGGAAATCGGTTTTGTAGGCGCTGTGCTGCATGTTATTTTCCATTCCCTGATGAAGAACACCCTGTTCATGGGCGCTGGCTCCATCATCCACAAAACGGAAAAGACTTATGTAACCGAGATGGACGGGCTGGGCAGGCGCATGCCCTGGACCTACGCCTTCTTTACCGTGGCTTCCCTGGGCCTGGTAGGCATTCCGCCCACCGGCGGCTTCATCAGCAAATGGAATCTTGCGCAGGGCGCGCTGGCGACCGGCTTGTCTTACAGTTGGATCGGTCCTGTTGCGCTGCTGATTTCCGCCATCCTGACGGCGGGCTACCTGTTCACGGTGGTCATCCGCGGCTGTTTCCCCGGCGAAGATGAAAAGCCTGAACCCAACTGCGAAGCGGGATCGCGGATGCTGATTCCCATGGGCGTGTTCTCGACGCTGATCGTGCTGCTGGGCGTGTTTTCCGGGCCCATCATTTCTTATTTAGAAGCGCTGGCTGGCTCGCTGCTGTAAGGAGTAAAACATGCTGCTGTTGATTTGCGGGCTGCTGCCGGTTGTTCTTGGCGGGCTGCTGCCCTCCCTGCGGATGAAAAGCCGAACGGTTCGCATGGTGTACGCCATGCTTTCCTGCTGCGCCGTATCGGGGCTATTGCTGTACCTGATCTTTACGGAACAGGGAGGAGACGCGCTGGAGCTGATCCGGTTTTCGGACGTTTTCCGCTTTTCCCTCCGGCTGGACGGGGCGGGGAAGGTCTATTTGGGCGTGGCTGCGGTGCTATGGCCCCTTTCTGTGCTGTATGCCGTGGAGTATATGCGTCACGAGGAACGAGAGGGCAATTTCTTTGCCTGGTTTATCGTTACTTACGGCGCGGCTATCTTGTTCGGCTGTGCGGACAACCTGTTCACCCTGTATATCGGCTATGAGTTTTTGACCCTTTGCACCGTACCCCTTGTATGGCACAAGCGGGACGAGGAATCCAACCGGGCGGCGCTCAAATACATGCTTTATCTGATTGGCGGGGCTGCTTTAGGCTTTGTTGCCATGGCGGGGCTTTCCGGCTTTGGTCTGGGCGCATTCCGTCCCCTGTCCGCAGTTGGAAGTCTGGATACGCCCTGGTTCCGGGTGCTTTGTCTGGTTGGCTTCTTGGGCTTTGGGGTCAAGGCGGCAGTGCTGCCCCTTTGTCATTGGCTGCCCACCGCCTCCGTGGCGCCCACGCCGGTGACCGCCCTGCTGCACGCTGTGGCGGTGGTGAACGCGGGCGTGTTCGCAGTGATGCGCTTCCTTTACTATGTGATCTCGCCTGCCAGCCTGCGGGGTACATGGGTACAAACGGTGATGCTTTCTCTCTGCGCTGCTACCATCGTGTTCGCGGCGATCATGGCCGTGCGGGAACAGCACGTAAAGCGCCGTTTGGCCTGGAGCACTGTGAGCAATTTGAGCTATATGCTGCTGGGTCTGTGCCTGCTGACGGGGCAGGGCATAACGGCAGGGCTTTCCCATTTGGTGTTCCACAGCCTGACCAAGATCATTCTGTTCTTCTGCGCGGGAGCGGTGCTGGTGCAGACTGGGCGGACCCAGGTCTATCAAATGCACGGACTGGGCAGGAAAATGCCCGTGGTGTTTTTGAGCTTTCTGCTGGCGGGGGTGTCTCTCCTGGGTGTGCCGCCGCTGCCGGGGTTCGTGAGCAAGTACGCTCTGGTGACAGCCGCCTTTGCCGAAGGCAGCGTTCCGGCCCTTTGCGGCGCCGTGGCGATCCTGCTGGCGGCGGTGCTGACGGTCATTTACATTTTTACCATTGCTTATCCGTCCTTTTTCATGAAGCTCCAATTGCCGCAGGAGGAAGATGAACCTCGTGATCCCGGCGCGTGCATGAAAATCGTTTTCGTGGTGCTGGCGGTCCTCCAGATCGGCGCGGGGATTTTTGCCGGGCCGGTGATGCAATACCTTTCCAACTTGGCGGGAGGGGTGATCCGATGATTCTCGAAGCCATGCTGCTGCTTCCCGTTTTGGGCGCGGTAGTAACCCCGCTGGCGGGCAGAAAAAACGGCTCCGTCAGGGAATTCTTTCTGCGATTCTTTACTTTAGCGGAACTGGGCCTGGCCGGATGGCTGTTTTACCGGGTGTGGAACGGGGAAGAATTCTTCCTTTGGTTTCCTTCCATGCTTGGCTTGGGCCTGTATTTCTATGTGGATACTTTCCGGGCGCTGTACGCGCTTTTGGCTTGCTTTATGTGGGCCATGGCCTGTCAGTTTTCCTTGCAGTATTTTGCCGGGCATGGCGCCCATTTGGGTCGGTACGCCTGTTTTACGCTGATCACGCTATGCGGCGTGGTGGGTGTGTTCTTCTCCGATGATCTGTATACCACCTTCGTGTTTTTTGAAATCATGTCCATCGCCTCCTATCCCTGGGTGGCGCATGAGGAAACGCCAGGAGCCATGCGGGCGGCTCAAACCTATTTGGGCGTGTCCGTGGCCTGCGGCATGGTCACGCTCATGGGTATGTTCCTGTGCTGGAGGGAAACGGGGAGCCTTGCCTTTGACGCGCTGCGGCAAAACGGCGGCGATCCCAAGCTGGTGCTTCCGGCCTGTCTCATGCTGGTAGGCTACTGCGCGAAAGCAGGCATGGTGCCGCTGCATATCTGGCTGCCCAAAGCCCATCCCGTGGCCCCGGCTCCTGGCAGTGCTTTGCTCTCCGGCATGCTGACCAAAACAGGGCTGTTCGGCGTTATCGCCATCGGCATGAATCTGATGGGGGAGAACGCGGTTTTCGGCCACGTCATGCTGGGCTTGGGTCTGGTGACCATGACCCTTGGCGCGGTGCTGGCGGTGTTTTCGGTGAACTTAAAGCGCACCTTAGCCTGCTCCTCCCTGTCCCAGATCGGTTATATCACGGTGGGCCTTTCCTGCGCCATGCTGCTGGGTCATCACGGGGCGCTGGCCGCGGGCGGCGCGGTGGGGCATATGGTGAACCATTCCCTGCTGAAGCTATGCCTGTTCCTGTGCGCTGGAGCGATCTATATGAATGCGCATACCCTGGACTTAACGGAACTTAGGGGCTATGGCCGGGGGAAATACATGCTGCATATCGTATTTCTCATCGGCGCGCTGGGCCTCATGGGCGTTCCGGGCTTGAATGGATACACCAGCAAGACCATGATCCACGAAGGTCTTGTGGAACTGGCGGAGGAAATCGAAGGCTTTTCCATTTACCGCCTGTGTGAATGGGTTTTCCTCTTTGCCGCCGGGCTGACGACCGCCTATATGCTGAAACTCTATATTTGCCTGTTCTGGCAGAAGAACCCCGACGCGCACAAGCAGGCGCACTACGATGAAAAGACAGGGAATGACCTAACGGTCCGTTCCGGGCTTATTCTTGAAATCACCATCTATCCTCTCTTGATCATCGGCCTGTTTCCCAACCGGGCGCTGCTGCCCCTGACCAACGCCTGCGCCTCTTTCCTGAATCGTCCCGCGCTTTCCCATGAAGTAGCTTTTTTCTCCCTGACCAATTTGATCGGCGGGGGGATCAGCCTGGCCATCGGCGTTCTGGTATATCTGCTCTTTGTGAGAAAAAGCCTGTATGACCGGAAAGAAGGCTATCTCAACAAATGGCCTCAAAAACTCGATCTGGAAGAACTGTTCTATCGGCCCGTGTTTACCCGTTTCCTGCCCTGGCTGGGCTGCACCGCCGCTTCTTTTCTGGACAGCATTCCCAACAGCAAATTGGTGCTCGTCTGGATCCCCAAGGGCGTTTCCGCCGTGTTCAGCTTCATGGATCATGTACCGGACAGCAAATTGGTGAAAGAATGGATACCCACAGGAATGAACGCCCTGTTCGGTTTTATTGACCGCTTGCCTGAATCCAAATGCATGACGAAGGTGATCCCCGGCATTTTGACCGCTGTTGGGCGGGTCTTCGATGAACTGGTGGATCATGTGATGCTGCTCATCAAGGAACTGTTCCTGACCAACCGGGAAGAATTGAACCGTACGCGGAACCACAGCGTATTTACCCGCCTGGCCTGGGCTGTGGCAGAGGGACTGCACGCGATGGGCCTGCTGCCCAAACGGCTGATCCATCATAAATCCCCGGATGACCTGCGTTACGGCACATATCTCACCAACGCTATTTCCTTTGGCCTGCTGCTGGGAGCCGCCGGTATCGTGGCGGCCATCCTGTACGTGTTCATCCGCATGGGCGCGCAATAACCCCTTGACCGAAGGGTAAATAAGGATTATAATGAAAGGCAGGAAGAGGTGAAAAGAATGAATTGGCTGAATCGGTTGGAGCGCCGCGTTGGACGCCATTATATTCCGCATCTCATGAAATACCTGACGCTGGCCATGCTGGGCGTGTTTATCCTGGAATATCTGCCGCTGCAAAAAAGCGCTTGGTATCTATTGTATTTTGACCGGGCGCTGATCCTGCGCGGTGAAATCTGGCGCTTGATCACCTTCATTTTCCTGCCGCCCACCGGGAGCCTGTTTTTTATTCTGCTCAGCCTGTATTTCTACTACTTCTTGGGAACCAGCCTGGAAAACCACTGGGGCGGGGCGCGGTTCAATATTTATTACGGCATCGGCATTTTGGGCAACATCGTAGCGGGCTTCCTGACGGGGGCCGCCACCAATTCCTATTTGAACACCTCGCTGCTTTTGTCTTTTGCGGTGCTGTACCCGGATATGGAATTCATGCTGTTTTTCTTCCTGCCGGTAAAGGTGCGCTGGATCGGCTGGGCCTGGGGCCTGTATCTGCTGTATCAGCTGTTCACCGTTCCCTGGACCTATAAAGTGGCTTTGGTGCTTTCCCTTCTGCCTTTCGTACTGTTTTTCGGAAAGCAGGCGTGGCTGCAATTACGAATGGACGGGCGCAGACTGCTGCGCTGGATCAATATCAATTTGAGAAAATAGCAAAAGGAGATACGAATCATGGAAAGGACACGCGCGGTAATCCTGGCTGCTGGAAAGGGTTCCCGGCTCCAGAGTGAACAGGCGGATATCCCCAAGGCCCTGCGGAAGGTAGGCGACAAAACGCTGATCGAGCACGTGCTGGACGGCATCAGCTTCGTAAAGCCCGAGGATATCACCATCGTGATCGGCGTGATGGGAGAAAAGATCCAGGCGTACCTGGGAGACAAATACAACTACGTATGGCAGAAAGAGCAGAAGGGCACGGCCCACGCCATGCTCTGCGCCGAACCCACCGCCTCCGGCTTTGATGGGCCGGTTTTGTGCTTGTACTGCGATATGCCCCTCCTTTCCCAGGCCACCTACAGCCGTATGGTGCGGGAGCATGTGGAACAAGGCGCGGCCAATACCCTGCTGGCCGCCAGAATCCATCCCATTCCCGCTTTTGGCCGTCTGATTCGGGACGATAAGGGCGAATTGATGGATATTGTGGAGCAGAGCGCCTGTACAGAAGAACAAAAGCTGATCGACGAAGTAAACGTGGGCATCCAGGTGATGCAGGGCGATGTGATGTGGGACGCACTGAAAAAAGTGCAGAACAACAATCCCAAGCACGAATACTATCTGACGGGCGTGGTGAAGGTGATTCACGATATGGGCCTCAAAAACCATGCCGTGGTCACCGAGGATACCCCGGAATACTGGGGCGTGAACTCCATGGAAGAGCTGGAAAAGGTGGAAAACTATCTGAAAACGATAAAAGGGTAATCATTCCGATAAAAACACTTGAAAATAAGGTGAAAAACTGGAAAAAATTAAAAAAAGAACTATACAAGCAGAAAAAGCTGTGTTATAATACCCACCGTAGACCAAGCCAATGGATCTTGATTTCAGGTGTTCTCCCGGTTTGATTCATCGTCAGCAGACGGATGCGTAGAGCCTCAGCGAACTACCGGAACGTATCACGCGGTTTGGCGATAAAAATCAGGAGGTTTTCCACCATGTATCAGGACAAGACCCTCACCTGCCGTGAATGCGGCAACGAATTCGTTTTCAGCGCCAACGAACAGGCTTTCTACGCCGAAAAGGGCTTCCAGAATGAGCCTGGCCGCTGCCCCGCCTGCCGTGCCGCCCGCCGTCAGAACGGTGGCAATCGTGCCGAACGCCAGATGTACGAAGTGATCTGCGACGGTTGCGGCGCCACCACCCAGGTGCCCTTCCAGCCCCGTGGAGATCGGCCCGTGTATTGCCGTGAATGCTTCGCCAAGCAGCGTTCCCAGTTCTAATTTTTCAACCGTCAAGCGGCCAGCGCAGTCTGGCCGCTTTTTTGGTGTGCCGGGCAGGGCACAATTTTTGCGGG
>JAFXMP010000104.1 GCA_017530275.1 Clostridia bacterium
ACCCGGACAGCGACCCGGAAACGGTGATCCGGAAATGGGCACTCCTTACCTATGGCTTGCCCGAACCCCAAACAGCTTCCCTTGTTTCCATGCTGCTGCGCAGCCGTTCCGTTTATGAAAAATACACGGCCAACCTGGGACTGTGCTGGATGATCACCCCCAACACCCACTATGGCCCCAATCCCTACGGCTACGAGTTCCAGGCCTGGGGGACTTACAACCGGGCGGATCGAAACGCCGTAGGCATCGACCGAAGCGAAAACGGCACAGGGTATGTGACCCAGTATCCCCCGGACCTGCAAGCTCTGTACGCTTCCCCCGCTGCCTGCCCGGATAACCTGCTGCTGTTTTTCCATCGCCTGCCCTACGATTTCCGCATGCGGGACGGCCGCGCCCTGATCCAGCGCCTGTACGACGATCATTTCGAGGGCTGTGAGCAAGTTCAGGCGATGGCGGAAGAATTAGCAAAGCTGGATCTTCCTGAGCCCGACAGGCAGGAATGCAGGGACCGCATGGAAGCCCAAACCCGCAACGCCCGGGAATGGCGGGACATTCTGAACACCTTCTTTCACCGCTTAAGCGGCGTACCCGACGCCCAGGGAAGAAAGATTTACAAATGATTCCTATCCTTCTTTATTTTGTTCAAAGGGAGGCAGGCCATGCTCACCACGCTCCAGCGCGCTTCCTTTCCCGATGGGCGGCGCATCCTGATGATCAGCGATATCCATGGCCATGCCGATGGGCTGCGCGCCATTCTGGATCAGGCGGGTTTTTCAAGTGATGATATCCTGGTGATCATGGGCGACCTGATCGAGAAAGGGCCTCAAAGTCTTAAAACCCTGCGGCTGGTGATGGACCTGTGCAGGGATCATACCGTGTATCCGGTCATGGGCAACGTGGACCTATGGCGGCTGGAATACTATGAAGCTGATGACCCGGAAAAATGGAAGGAATGGGTTCCTTCTTCCCTGAACTGCAAAAAATGGTGGGGCAGCAGCCTGCTGCATGAAATGTGTTCCGAATTTGGTGAGGAATTGACGCCGGAAACGGACATCATTCCCCTGATCCCCCGTATTCGGGCGCTGTTCGCTCCGGAGATGGATTTCATCGCCCGCATGCCCACCATCCTGGAAACCCAGCGGATGATTTTCGTTCACGGCGGCATTCCCCATGAGCGGCTGGATGAACTCAAGGGAACCGATGCTTTTCCCATCCTGAAATTTGATCATTTCTATGATGCCGGGCTGCGCTTTCAGAAATACGTGGTAGCGGGCCACACCCCCGCCATGCTGTACAGCAAAACCTACCCGGATTACCGGCCTGTGATCGACCGGCAGCGGCGGATCATTTCTTTAGACGGGGGCTGCGGGGTGAAATACGAAGGCCAATTGAATCTATTGACGATTCCCGACTGGCAAAGCGACGATTTTGCGCTGTATACCTGGGAACATTTGCCGGTGATCACCGCCATGGACGCGCAGGCACCTTCCGACCCTGAAAAAGCGCGTTTTATCCGCTGGAACGATCATGCCATCGAATTGCTGCGGAAAGGCGAAGAATTATCTCAGGTAATATATCACGGCCAGCTCATGGACGTGCCCACCCAGTTTATTTTCGATCACAACGGCGTATTGAGCTGCACCGACACCACCGATTACAGAATAGAAACTCAACCCGGCGACAAACTGTATTTGGCCCTTCGGCTCAGCGACCGTTGCTACGTCAAAAAGAACAGCGTTTCCGGCTGGTATTTCGGCCGGTATATAATGAATGAGGTGAATTGATCATGAAGCTTTGGGGCGGAAGGTTCCAGAAGGAAACCAACCATATGGTGGACGATTTTCATTCTTCCATTTCCTTTGATAAGCGGCTTTTTGCCCAGGACATCCAGGGCAGCATGGCCCACGCGAAAATGCTGTGCAAGCAAGGCATTATCAGCGCCGACGACGAAGCGGCCATTCAGGAGGGCTTAAAAGGCATTTTGGCCGACATGCAGGCGGGCAAGGTGGCTTTCCCGCCGGAAAGCGAAGATATTCACATGCTGGTGGAGCAGATTCTGACGGAGCGCATCGGCGAAGCAGGCAAGCGCTTGCATACGGGCCGCAGCCGCAACGATCAGGTAGCCACCGACATGCACCTGTACGCCAAGGACACCTGCGACGATACCTTGGGCATGCTTTCCGATCTGGAAGAAGTGCTGCTGGACCTTGCCGAGAAGCACGCGGGCGACGTGATGCCGGGCTACACCCATTTGCAGCGGGCCCAGCCCGTTACCCTGGGCCACCATCTGATGGCGTATTTTGAAATGTTCAAGCGGGATATGATCCGGGTGCAGAATGCCAAAGAAGCCGCAAATTGCTGCCCCTTGGGCTGCGGCGCGCTGGCGGGCACCACCTATCCCCTGGACCGTGAGTTTACAGCGGCAGAATTGGGCTTTGACCGGGTGTATCAGAATAGCCTGGATGGGGTCAGCGACCGGGATTTTCTGCTGGATTATCTGTCCGCCGCCTCCATCGGCATGATGCACCTTTCCCGGTTCTGCGAAGAATTAGTGCTGTGGAGCAGCCTGGAATTTGGCTTCCTGACCTTGGACGATGGCTTCGCCACCGGGTCCTCCATGATGCCGCAAAAAAAGAACCCCGACGTAGCGGAGCTGATCCGGGGCAAAACGGGCCGGGTCTACGGCGATTTGACCGCCCTGCTCACCGTGATGAAAGGCCTGCCCCTGGCCTACAACAAGGACATGCAGGAAGATAAAGAAAACTATTTCGACGCCCGGGACACCTGGCTCAAGTGCCTGCACGTGTTCACCGAAATGCTGCGCACCGCCTCCTTCCGCTTAAAGAACATGCACGACAGCGCCAGCGCGGGCTTCGCCAATGCCACCGACTGCGCCGATTATCTGGTGAAGCGCGGCGTGCCCTTCCGGGACGCTCACGCCGTGGCTGGGCGTCTGGTGGCTCACTGTTTGGAGAAGGGCTGTGCCCTGGACGACCTGCCCCTGGACGAGCTTCGCGCCTTCTCCCCCGCTTTTGATCCGGACGTTTATGAAGCCATTTCCTTAAAATCCTGCGTCGCCGCCCGGAACCTCACCGGCGGCCCCGCCCCGGAACGGGTGCTGGCCGCCGTAAAGGTGGGCCGGGAATGGCTGAAAGCACAAGAATAATTTTCCCCAGTCCCCCTTCCGAGAAAGCGACTATTGATCCATAAAAATCCCCCGGCGTCTTGCCGGGGGCATTTTGCTTAGCGCTGCTTGACGCCCAAATCGTACAGGGTATCGATGCTTTCCTTTGCCTGCTCCATGGGAGAACGGTTATACCAATCGTCCTGCTCCACGATCAGCCATTCCGCGCCCGCGTCAATGGCCGCTTCGGTCACGGCCTTCATGTCCTGGCAGCCGTGGCCCAGGGGGCGGTATTCAAAGGGCACGCCCGCGTCCGCTTGTGCAGTTTGACCGATGAGGGCATAGGGGGTGCCGCCGCCCTTTACACCCACGTAATCCTTCATATGCACCAGAGGCGCGCGGCCCGCGTATTTGCGCAGGTATTCCGCCGGGTCCACCCCGGCGTATTTCACCCAGCACACGTCGATTTCCGTTTTCAGCAGATCCGGGTCCACCGCGTCAAACATGAAATCCAGCCCGTACATGCCGGACACGTCCACAAACTCGAAATCGTGGTTGTGGTACAGCAGCTGAATGCCCGCTTCCTTGCAAAGGCGGCCCCAGCGGTTCATTTTCCGCAGGGTTTCAGCAAAGCGCGGCCCGCCGGGGCGCTGCTCCCGGTCCAGGGACGGAATGGCGATGTATTTGCACCCGATGGCCTGATGGAAGGCCAGCAGGCCGAAAACATCCCGTTCAAATTCGCTGGCGGGCACGTGGTTGGATACGGCTTTCAAGCCTGTTTCAGCCAAAATAGCCTTGATTTCCTCCGCGCTGTGGCCGTAGAAGCCCGCAAATTCCACACCGTCATAGCCCACGGCTTTCAGAGCATGGCATACCGCTTTCAGATCCTTCTGCGCTTCCTCCCGGGCCGAGTACATTTGATAACCTACCGGTAACTGCTTCATGCGGTGATCCTCCGTTTTTTCCGCGGCCTGAGCCGCTTTGTCTTTACCAGGATTATACACCCTTTGTTTCGTTTTGTCATGCAAAATTTCCTTGTTGCGGCGACGAAAACGCGGTGATATAATGGAAAACATAAAACAAAGGAGGCGATGGCTCATGGCATTATTAGAGCTGACGGCTCATTCCCAAACGCTGGAAAGGGAAGTGGATTTCCTGGTGATCCTTCCGGAAAGCGCAAGCGGGCTGATCGGCATGGAAACCAAGGAGAGCGCTTGCTGCAAAACCCTCTATCTGCTCCACGGCATGAGCGACGATCACACCATATGGCTCAGGCGAACCAGCATCGAGCGCTATGCCAGCGAAAAGGGCCTGGCGGTAGTGATGCCCGCCGCCGATTTGAGCTTCTATTCCAACATGGTAAAGGGTGAACGGTACTGGGATTTCATTTCCTCTGAGCTGCCCACACTGTGCAGGTCCCTGTTTCCCCAAATGAGCCCCCGGCGGGAAGACACCTTCGTGGCCGGGCTGTCCATGGGCGGCTACGGGGCGCTGAAATGCGGCCTGCGGGCGGCGGACACCTTTTCCTATGCGGCGGGGCTTTCCTCCTGCGCGGATATCGTGGCCCTGGCCCGAAGCGGCGGGCTGGCCGCCAAGGAATTCTGGCGGGATATTTACGGCGACTTAAGAAAGCTTCCCGGTTCATTCGACGATCTTTTCGCCGCCGCTAAAGATTTAGCCAAAGCGGGCAAGCCAAAAGTGCGGTTTTATATGTGGTGCGGCACGGAAGACGGCCTGTATGCCGATAACGTGAAGCTTCGGGATCACATGCTGGCCCTGGGGCTGGATCTTACCTATGAAGAATCCGCCGGGACCCACGCCTGGAAATACTGGGATGAAAAAATACAGACCGTGCTTTCCTGGCTGCCCCTGGGAAAGGAGGAAAAGTAATATGTCCGCCTTAACGAAAATGCGCCTGTTTTCCCCCGCCCTGGGCATGTGCGTCACCCTGGACATCGTTCTGCCCGTTCGCAAGGATCATGCGCCGGGGCATAAGCTGCCCGTGCTGTGGCTGCTCCACGGGGCAACCGGCTGCCATTCAGACTGGCTGCGCCTCACCTCCGTGGTCCGCTACGCTTCGCCCTATGGTTTGGCTCTGGTCATGCCCTCCGCCCACAATTCCGGTTATACCGACATGGCCCACGGCCAGAAATTCTATACGTACATCAGTAAAGAATTACCTGAAACCCTGCCCAAAATGCTGAACTTGTCCACTCGCCGGGAGGATAATTTTATCGCCGGGCTGTCCATGGGAGGCGCGGGCAGCATGATGATCGGCCTGAGCAATCCAGAGTGTTATTCCGCCATCGGGTGCATCAGCGCTGGGGCAATCAACGAGGAGGGCAGTTTGCACAACGGTCCCCGTCACGCTCTTACCTTTGGCGAAGGACCGATCAAGGGCACCTACAAAGACCCGCTGGGCTGCGCACAGCGCATCATAGACAAGGGCCTGCCCTGCCCCCGCGTCTATCACGCCTGCGGGGACGCGGATTTCCTGCTGCCCAGCGCACACAAGACAAGGGACTTTTTCCAGTCCCTGCCGGGCAATCCCTTCGATTATACCTATCACGAAGACCCCGGGGCCCATTCCTGGGAATTCTGGGACAACCATATCCGGGAATTTATCGAATACCTTGGCTTGCCAAAGCATGAAGGCATATATATTTGATCCCGGTATCTGTTTGGCTGAAAGAGGAAAGTAAAAAGTGGAAAGTGAAGATTTGAGATGGGGGCACCTGCCTGCAGTTGGTGCGAACGCTTCCTCATTTCACTTTCCACTTTTTACTTTTGTTTTATCGTCTATTAATGATCTGACGCTTCTGTTACGCTCCCAAATGGCTTTTCAAAAACTGCCCGATCTGCTGGTTGGCCGCCTTGCTTTCCTCAAAGCCGAAAGCCTGGAACACATGGCACATCCCCTCCCAGCGCACCAGCTGGGCTTCCACCCCATCGCGGAGCAGGGCACGATCCAGCATTTCAGAATCACTGAGCAAGATTTCCCGGGTACCGCAATGGATCAGCGTCGGCGGAAAACCGTCAAAGCGGGCGTAAACAGGGGATATATCCGCGTCCTTCAGCCTGTCCGGGCTGCCCGCGAAAACGACGGCGTCTTTCATGAGTTCTTCTTTGTCCAGCGTGGCGTCCACATCGGAAAGTGTTTCATAGCTTTCCCCCATTTGCGCCAAATCCACCCAGGGGGACAGCAGCGCGATGGCGCCGGGCAGTTCCTCCCCCGCGTCCCGCAGATGAAGCGCCAGGGCCAGCGCCAGATTGCCGCCTGCGCTTTCCCCCACAAACGCGATCTTACGGGGCGTAAAGCCTTCGCTTAGCAGATACCGGTACGCTTTGAGGGCGTCCTCCAATTGGGCGGGATACGGGTTTTGGGGAGCCAGCCGGTAGGAAAAGGTCAGCGCCCGCACGCCTGCCGCCGCGCAAATGGGCGAAATCAGTCTGCGGCACTGCAAAAGGCCGCCGGACACGTAGGCTCCTCCGTGCATATGCAGGATCGCCGCGTCCGGGATGTCCATTTTATCCGGCGTCACCATCACGGCCGGCATGTTTAAGCCGTCCACAGCCGCGCCTGTTGTGCCGCGGATATGCAGTTTGGCGACCGCCCCGGTGGGCGCGTCCACCTTCATGAGCCAGCCGTTGCCGATACCGCTGGCCATTTTTTTGTGTGCTCGAAGCAAATCCAGCGTATCCTGGCTGCGTCTACTGGGCATTCTTTTATCCTCCAGCGTCATGAGAAAAGCGGCGGAAGCAGGCTCCGCCGCAAAAACTGCCTTTGATAAATCAGTGGTCCATCCGGGAATAGTTGGGAGCTTCCTTGGTAATGAAAATATCGTGGGGATGGCTTTCGGTCAGGCCCGCGTTGGTGATGCGGATAAATTCGCCTTCCCTGCGCAGGTCTTCGATAGTGGGCGTGCCACAGTAGCCCATGGAGGAACGCAGGCCGCCCATCAGCTGGAACACGGTGTCTGCCAGTGCGCCTTTGTAGGGAACGCGGCCTTCCACCCCTTCGGGCACTAGCTTCTTGGCGTCCTCTTGGAAATAGCGGTCCTTGCTGCCGTTGGCCATAGCGGCCAGAGAACCCATGCCGCGATAGGTTTTGAAGGAACGGCCCTGATAGATTTCCATTTCGCCGGGAGCTTCCTCCGTACCGGCAAACAGGCTGCCCAGCATCACGGCCTTGGCCCCGGCGGCGATGGCCTTGGCGATGTCGCCGCTGTACTTGATGCCGCCGTCGGAAATGACGGGGATATTGTGTTTATCGGCTTCCTCGGCGCAATCCGCCACGGCGGTGATCTGGGGCACGCCGATGCCCGCCACTACGCGGGTGGTGCAGATAGAGCCTGGCCCGATGCCCACCTTCACGCAGTCCACACCCGCCGCGATCAGGTCATGGGTGGCGGCGGCGGTGGCCACGTTGCCGGCGAATAGCTGAATATCGGGGTACTTGGACCGGATCTTTTCGATGGTTTTCAGCACGCCCATGCTGTGGCCGTGGGCTGTATCGATGGAAATCACGTCCACCTTGGCGTTGACCAGCGCTTCGATGCGCTCCATCACGTCGTGGCTGACGCCCACGGCTGCGGCGCACAGCAGGCGGCCGTGATCGTCCTTGGCGCTGTTGGGATACTTGGTGGCTTTTTCGATATCTTTAATGGTGATCAGGCCGCGCAGGTTGCCTTCTTCATCCACGATGGGCAGCTTTTCAATGCGGTGCTTGGCCAGGATCGCCTGGGCTTCCTCTAAGGTGGTGCCTTCCCGGGCGGTGATCAGGTTTTTGCTGGTCATCACTTCGCCGATGGGCCGCTGATCGTCCTTTTCAAAGCGCAGGTCCCGGTTGGTCAGGATGCCCACCAGTTTCGTGCCCTCGGTAATGGGCACGCCGCTGATGCGGTAGCGGGCCATCAGAGCCTGGGCGTCGGCGATCAGATGCTGGGGGGAAAGGAAGAAGGGATCGGTGATCACGCCGTGTTCGCTGCGCTTTACCTTGTCCACCTGGGAAGCCTGCTCCTCGATGGACATGTTCTTGTGGATCACGCCCAGGCCACCTTCCCGGGCGATAGCAATGGCGAGCCGGAAATCCGTTACCGTATCCATGGCGGCAGAAAGCAGGGGAATGTTCAAACGGATCTTGGGCGTCAGTTGAACAGCCAAAGACACATCCTTGGGCAGCACCTCGCTGCGGCGGGGCACGAGCAGCACATCGTCAAACGTTAATCCTTCCCGAACGGCCTTCTGAAGCATCCAATCCCAACCCCTCTCGAAATGATTTTATCAATTATACCGTACATTCATTCGTCTTGTCAATCGATGATTCGGCAATTTTCCCACATATGCCTACATTCGAGAGGCATTCTTCTGATCACCTACACCTTGCGGATATATGGAAAGATAAGCGTAAAAAAACGCGGAAACTGGCTCCCGCAAAAGCCGTTTCCGCACAGCGATATTCGCGAATCAATCTACTGTCTCTCCCGTCAGCGCTTTCCAGGCGCTGCGAAGCGTGATCTGATTGTTGACGCCGTAATTGGGATCATTTTTCTTCGCTTCCTCCATGTCCCGCAGGAAATGGACGCACAGGTGGCCGCCGAAGCCGTTGTTGGTGATGGAGCCGTACAGATGGGGCCGGTTGTGCATGGTGGCCAGGGTCCACTGGCCGGAGGGCAGCAGCACATACACCGGATGAATGGTCCAAGAGGTGCTGACAAAGGACCGGTTCATGATCTGCGTATCCCGCCAGGAAGCGGGCTGGCTGTCCGCGTGGCGGCCCAGGGAATAGAAAACCAGCTTCCAGCTCAGGTTGGTGTTGGGGTCCAGCACGGTAAAGGTCTGCCCCTCTTTTACATAAGGCTTGATCTCCTTCTGCCAGTGCAGCAGCTTTAGCTGGCTCAGGCTGGGGCTTGCCATCCAGCCCTCATTGGCCGGAAGCTCCGAAACCGGTGTGGAATACGGCTTTCCCTGGCCCCCATGGATCACCTGCCGGGTCAGGGCGTCCGCGATACCGCTGATCACCAGCCCGTTCCGCTGCTGGAACGCCACCACGGCGTTGTGGGTGGCCGTATCGTAAGTGCCGTTGACTGTTACGGGATAGCCCAGCGCTTTCAGGTCGGTCTGCACCTGCCTGACCCCATCGCCGCTTTGATCGATCCGCAGGGTGGCGTAAGTCAGCGGCTGCGCACCGGCGCGGCGGGCGTTTTCGCTTTTCAGCACCGCAAAGGTCTGTGCTCCGGCCAGGCCGTCGGCATCCAATCCGTTCTGCGTCTGAAAAGCTTTCACAGCGCTGAACGTGGCGTCGTCGTATATGTTAGTAATTTGCAATGCGTATCCCAATTCATCCAGCCGGTGCTGCACCCAGGTCACATCCTCGCCGGTCATGCCCTTTTTCAGCGTGCGCTTATATACGGACGGGTCCTCTTCTTCCGCTTCTCCATCTTTTGCCGGTGCGGCATTCAGCAGGGTGATATATTTGCTCATGATGTACCCAAAGGTACCGTTATAAGTAACCGCGGTCCATTCAGGTCCCCGGGCATGGATGGTGACGATGCCCGCGTTAGGCACGGACAAAAGCACTTTGGCGCTGGAGGAGGCCTGGGCGCGCAGGTTCACGGTGCCGCCGGAGGTAGTGACCATACCGGTGCCCACGGAAACATTGGGCGAGATGGGCGTTGCTGTAGGCGCGGGCGTGGATGTGGGCGCGGGCGTTGGATCGGATGAAAAACGGAGGTAGGCGGTCATCACATAGCCCGCCGTACCCTGATAGCTTGCTGAGCACCAGGTACTGCCCCGCGCATGCACCGTGACCGCTGCCCCGTTAGGAATGGTAAGGATCACTTTGGCGTTGCTCCTGGCGTATTCCCGCAGGTTAAGGGAGCCGCCTGTGGTCGCGACATACGCTGTTTCTCCGTTCTGAACCGTCGGCTGAACGATGGGGGCTGCAGTCGGCGCAGCGGTTGGGGCCGCTGTGGGAGCAGGCGTGCCAAAGGACAGATATTGGCTCATCACATAGCCGCTTTGCCCGTTATAGGATACGGCAGACCAGGTATCTCCCTTTGCGCTGACCGTGACCCACGCGCCATAAGGGATCTGGGCGATCGCCTTTCCCCCGCTGTTTGCTGTTTTTCGCAAATTCAGCGAGCCGCCGGGGGTGACCACCAGCGCCTGATACGTCTGCGCTGTCGGGGCAGGGGTAATCACAGGCGTGGCTGTTTGCACAGCTGTACTGTCAAAGGAAAGATAATCGACCATCACATAACCGGCAATCCCTTCGTATGCAACGAAAGCCCAGTTGCTGTCCTGGTCATATACGATCACTTTCTCCCCGTTGGGGATCGTTGTGATCACCTTCGCGCCGGAAGACGCGTACTGGCGCAGGTTCAGCGACGTGCCGCCCGTTTTGACGGTGGCTGCTCCTTTTGTATTATTCTTTGGCGGAGGCGTTGTGGGAAGAGGGGTGGCGTTGCTGCCCGGATTGGATGCCAGCGTGTACAGCAGAGTCAGGGTCTGATCTCCGGCGATGCCATCTACTTTCAATCCATACTGACGCTGGAAAGATTTCACGGTTGAAACGGTGGCGGTCCCGTACTTTCCATCCGCTGTAATGGTATAGCCTAAGGATTGCAGCGCCTTTTGCATTGTCAACACGTCATCGCCAGCCGACCCTTTTTCCAATTTGGTGTATGCCAGCGCCTGAATAGGAAGAATGATCAGGGCCATCATAAGCGCCGCCGCTTTGATCCATTCGCGCTTCAAACGTACTTCGCCTCCCCCGGCTGTGCTTCACTCCGCTTTCGTGTTCGTTTATAGAACGAAGCAGAGCCGGTTTTTCATCCAGGGTGGAAAAAGAAAAGAAAGCCGCGAAACAGGTTTGGCTGAAACCACAGTTTTCACGGCTTTCCAAAGATTTATTTGCACAAATTTCAAGTGATGAAAGGTTACCGCAGTTCCGCGTGGGCGGAGCGCACCAGGGCGGAAATCTGTTCCGCGTCGGGAGCGCTTCCTTCCCCGGGGCGGATATCCGCTAAGAATTCGATGTTCCCTGCCGGGCCTTTGATAGGCGAAAAGGTGAGGGCTTCCACATGCCAGCCGAAGGACGGGGCGAAAACACAGATTTCCTCCAGCACCCGTTCGTGGATCTCCTTTTCCCGCACGACGCCATTTTTGCCCACCTGTCCCTTTCCGGCCTCGAACTGGGGCTTGATGAGGGTGAGGAACCGGCCATTTTCTCCCATGACGGCGGCGGCAACCGGCAGGATCAGCCGGATGGAAATAAAGGAAACGTCCATGACCGTCAGGTTGGGCTTGAGTGGAAACTGGTCCGCTGTCAAAGTCCGGGCATTGGTGCGTTCCATCACGGTGACCCGTTCGTCATTCCGCAGCCGCCAGTCCAATTGGCCGTAGCCTACGTCGATGGCGTACACGTGGCGGGCCCCATGGCGCAGCAGCACGTCGGTAAATCCGCCCGTGGCAGCCCCGATATCCATGGCCACAGAACCGGAAACATCCGCCCCGAAAGCGGTAATGGCCTTTTCCAGTTTATGGCCGCCGCGGCTGGCAAACTGGTTCTGTTCGCCGCGCACCAGGAGCGGCGTGTCCTCTTCCACCTGCTCTGACGCCTTGAGCACCTTTTTTTCTCCTATGTATACCTGACCTGCCATGATCAGCGCCTGGGCTTTTTCCCGGCTTTCCGCCATGCCGCGGGTCACCAGCCATACGTCAGCCCGCTGCTTCATCCCTTCACCGCCTTTTCCACCTTCGCCGCGATGCTGTAAGCATCGAGCCCATAGCGTTTCAGCAGCGCTTTCCGGCTGCCATGGGGAATGAAGGCGTCCGGCAGGGCGATCATGGAAGCGGGACCTGAAACATGTTTTTCCGCGCACCATGCGGCAACAGCGTGCCCGAAGCCGCCGGACAGGGCGTGTTCTTCCACCGTGATCATGGTCGTGCCCGTTTGAGTCAGTTCTTTCAGCATCGCGTCATCCAAAGGCCGCAGGGTGGAAGCGTTGATCACTGCCGCATGCATGCCGTTCTTTTCAAGCAGCGCGGCAGCAGCGAGGCATTCTTCCAGGATAGAGGACGCCGCCAACAGGCACGCGCCGTTCCCCTGCCGCAGCGTTTCCCATTTCCCGGGGATAAAACGCTTATAGGCCGGAGCCTTCATTTCCGGCATGCTTCTTGGATAGCGGATGGCGACAGGGCCTTCCTGGGTCAAAGCCCAGCGGATCATCCCCTGCATTTCCGCTTCACAACGGGGACACAGAACGGTCATATGGGGCAGCGTGCGCAGCATCGAAATACCGAAAACACCGTGGTGCGTGGCCCCGTCCTCGCCGCCAAGGCCCGCCCGGTCCATCAGAAAGCACACCGGCAAACCTTGCAGACAGACGTCCTCCATGATCTGGTCATACGCGCGCTGGATAAATGTTTCATAAATCGCCACAAAAGGCCGCATGCCTGCCGCCGCCATACCCGCCGCCATAGTCACTGCGTGCTCCTCCGCAATGCCGACATCGTAAAGCCTTGTAAAATACCGGTTCGCAAAGCCCCCAAATCCGGTACTGTCGGTCATAGCTGCAGTAACGACGCAGATTCGCTGATCCTTTTCCGCCAGGTCCGTAATGAACGCTCCGGCGCGCTTTCCCATGGACGGGCCTTCCGTGCCGCGGTTTTTGCCGTTTTCCAGTTCAAAGGGCGCTACGCCGTGATACTTTTCCGGTTTTTCCTCCGCCTGCGTAAAACCCCTGCCCTTTTTGGTTACCACATGCACCAGCACAGGCTTATCGATTTCCAGGCAGCGGCGGAACACACGCTCCATCCCTACAATATCGTGGCCGTCGATGGGACCTAAATACTGAAAACCCAGAGAAGTGAAAAAACGATCCTTGACAAGCACGTTGCGAAGCCCGTCCTTGACCCGCTGAAACACATCGTGCAGGCGCGGCCCGGCCAAAGGAATATGCCGCAGCGCTTCAGATACCTTCTTTTTCGCGCCAAGCCACCCGCGGCTGACGCGCAGCCGGGTGAGCTGACGGGACAGCGCCCCCACATTGCGGGAAATGGACATGCCGTTATCATTGAGCACCACCATCATGGGGATCTGGCTGCTGCCAGCGTCGTTGAGCGCTTCATAGCACATACCGCCGGTCATGGC
>JAFXMP010000105.1 GCA_017530275.1 Clostridia bacterium
CACAACCAGGGTCGCCAAGGCTTCGCCCTCAACGTCTTCGGCGATGATGAGCAGCTTCTTGCCAGCCTGCACCACCTGCTCAAGAACCGGCAGGATCTCCTGGATGTTGCTGATCTTCTTATCGGTGATCAGGATGTAGGGGTTATCCAGCTCGGCCACCATCTTGTCGGTGTCGGTAACCATGTACGCAGAAGCGTAGCCGCGGTCGAACTGCATGCCTTCCACAGTGGTCAGCTCGGTCTTCATGGTCTTGCTTTCTTCCACGGTGATCACGCCGTCCTTGCCGACCTTTTCCATGGCGTCGGAGATCAGCTGGCCGATGGTTTCGTCACCGGCGGAAATGGAAGCCACCTGAGCGATGGCCTGCTTGCCGCTGATGGGGCGGGAGATTTCCTTCAGGCCGTCCACGGCGGCACTGGCGGCGTCTTCGATGCCCTTCTTGAGCACCATGGGGTTCGCGCCCGCGGCCAGGTTCTTCAGGCCCTCGCGCACGATGGCCTGAGCCAGCAGGGTGGCGGTGGTGGTGCCGTCGCCGGCCACGTCGTTGGTCTTGGTGGCGACTTCCTTGATCAGCTGGGCGCCCATGTTTTCAAAGGGGTCTTCCAGCTCGATTTCCTTGGCGATGGTCACGCCGTCGTTGGTGATGAGGGGAGCGCCGTATTTCTTATCCAGCACTACGTTGCGGCCCTTGGGACCCAGGGTGATCTTGACGGTGTTCGCCAGGGCGTTGATACCGGATTCCAGGGCGCGGCGGGCGTCCTCGCCGTACTTTAACTGCTTAGCCATATATTTTCCCTCCTGATGATTCAGTCAATTTGTTATAGAGTAGGGAGTTAAGCGTTGAGAGTTGCGATGATTTTGTCTGAGCAACGGTTTTGTGCATGATTGAGACATTCTATATCTCAACGCTCCGCTCTCAACTCTCGTTTTTTTCGCTTTGCGTTTATTCGACCACAGCGAGAATATCGCTCTGCCGCACGATGATGACTTCCTGGCCGTCCAGCTTCACTTCGGTGCCGGCGTACTTGGAATAAATCACCTTCTGGCCCACTTCTACCTGCATGGTAACGTCCTTGCCGTCTACCTTGCCGCCGGGACCCACGGCCAGCACTTCGGCCATCTGGGGCTTTTCCTTGGCGCTGCTGGTGAGGATAATGCCGCTCTTGGTGGTTTCTTCGGCTTCCACGTTCTTGATGACCACACGGTCAAACAAAGGCTTGATGTTCATATAGCTCCTCCTCTTATGGATTGCGATTTTGGGGGCTGTTAGCACTCATTGGTAACGAGTGCTAAATCATCCTTGCATAGTGTACTTCATTCATGCGCAGGACGCAAATGCTATTTTACCCAAATTCCGGAAAATCATGCGAAAGATTGGAAACATTTTTGATTTATCCTGATTAATGCCATGTTTTCTTAAAATATCTCTTGTTTTCTTTGAATTTTGATTTTCGTGTTCAAAGATTCTTCAATCTATGGTAAGATAGGAACAGAGTTGAGAGCGGAGAGTTGAGAGTGGAGATGATAAAGTCTGCCAATTTGTACTCTCCTATGGGTGTAGTCTGCTTTATCAACTCAGCCCCATTTGATGCACTATATAAATCTCCACTCTCCACTCTCAACTCTCCGCTCTGAAAAGGCGGTGTTTCATCATGCTTTCCACTCTATTATTGGCCTGGTACGACGCCCACGGCCGTGTTCTGCCCTTCCGGGGCACCAAGGACCCCTACCGCATCTGGATCAGTGAGATCATGCTCCAGCAGACCCGCACCGAAACGGTGGGGGCCTATTACATGCGCTTTCTGGAACGGTTTTCCGACGTGTTTTCTCTGGCGGAAGCCCCGGAGCAGGACGTGCTGAAATGCTGGGAGGGCTTAGGTTATTATTCCCGCGCTCGAAATCTGCACAAAGCGGCGAAACAAATCGTCGATCAGTACAACGGCCATTTTCCAGCCGACCTGGACGCCCTGCGGGCCTTGCCCGGGGTGGGGAATTATACGGCGGCGGCGGTGGCCTCCATCGCCTATGACCTGCCCGCCCCCGCTATGGACGGCAACCTGACCCGGGTGCTGTCCCGCTTTCATGGGGTGTGGGAGGACGTGGGCATTCCCACCGTGAAGCGCCGTTTGCTGGAATTGGCCCAGGAAGACATGCCGCCCGTTCGCTGCGGGGATTTTAACCAGGCGCTCATGGATTTGGGAGCCACCGTCTGCATTCCCGGCACGCCGGACTGTGAAGCCTGTCCTCTGCGGCCCCTGTGCGACGCTTACAAGGCGGGAGACGCGGAGGATTTGCCCATAAAATCCGCCGCCAAGCCGCCAAAAGAAATCAAGATGGCCGTAGCCCTTATTACCTGCGGAAACAAGGTATGGATGACCCAAAGGAAGGAAGCGCTGCTCAAAAATTTGTGGGTGTACCTGCTGACGGAAAACGCCGAAAGCCCCGCCGACGTGGAAAAAGCCATGAAAAACTTGGGCATCCGTGCCGTTTTCCAGGGCGTCCTGGGCGCCGCCCGCCACGTGTTCACCCATCGGGTGTGGAACATGACTTTGTACCACTATGTTTCGGAAAGCACGGATTGCCGGGAGGGGCGTTTCCTTACCCTGGAGGAAATGCGCGCCCTGCCCCTGCCCACCGCCATGCGGGCGGCGAAGGAACGGGCGGAAAAGCTGCTGCGTGTTTAAGCATACGTTTTCCCACCCCAAATGTGAAATTCACGGGCCCAAAACCGCAACAGAATCCCCCGGTATTTTTGTGAAATTCATTGCTTTTTTATGGGTTCAATGATACAATTTTTCTTGGTTAGACCTGGAAAAAAACAGGCGGAAGAAAAGGAGAGACGGCCATGCGCAAAGCCAAGCTGATCCTGGATAAGGACTATGTGATTTCGGACATCGATAAGCGGATTTATGGCTCGTTTGTGGAGCATTTGGGCCGGTGCGTGTATACCGGCATTTACGAGCCGGGCCACCCCACCGCCGACGCAAACGGTTTCCGGGGGGACGTGCTGGACCTGGTAAAGAAGCTGAACGTGCCCATCGTGCGCTATCCCGGCGGCAACTACGTGTCCGGCTTTAAGTGGGAGGACGCCATCGGTCCCAAGGAATTAAGGCCCCGGCGCTTGGACCTGGCCTGGAAGACCACCGACCCCAACGAGGTGGGCATTCATGAATTCTGCGATTGGGCGAAAAAAGCAGGCGCGGATGTGATGTACGCCGTGAACCTTGGCACCCGGGGCCCTGCGGACGCCCAGGCGCTGGTGGAGTACGCCAATCACAAATCCGGCAGCTTTTGGAGCGACCTGCGCGTGAAAAACGGGGCGAAAGACCCCTTCAATATCAAATTATTCTGCTTGGGCAACGAAATGGACGGCCCCTGGCAGATGGGCAGCAAAACCGCCTTTGAATACGGCCGCGTGGCCAACGAGGCCGCCAAAATGATGAAGTGGACGGATGATTCCATCGAAGTGGTAGCCTGCGGCTCCTCTTCCTCCCAGATGCCCACCTTCGGGGAATGGGAGTACACCATGCTCACCGAGTGCTACGACAACGTGGATTATGTGTCCCTGCACCGGTATTACGGCAATCCCCACAACGATACCCCCGATTTCCTGGCCTCCACCATGGATTTGGACGATTTCATCCGCACCGTGGCCTCCATCTGCGACGCGGTGAAAGGCAAGAAGCACAGCAAAAAGCAGGTGAACCTGTCCCTGGACGAATGGAACGTGTGGTACCATTCCAATCAGCAGGATCAGGACCTGTATAAGCGGGAACCCTGGGGCACCGCACTGCCATTGCTGGAGGACGTGTACAACTTCGAGGACGCGCTGCTGGTGGGCCTCATGCTGATCACCATCCTCAAGAACGCCGACCGGGTGAAGGTGGCCTGCATGGCCCAGTTGGTAAACGTGATTGCCCCCATCATGACCCGCAAGGGCGGCGGCGCTTGGGCCCAGACCATTTTCTGGCCCTTCATGCAGGCCAGCGCCCTGGGCCGGGGCAAGAGCCTGCTGCCCATCCTGGAAAGCGAAAAGACCGATACCAAGCACTATACCGACGTGCCCTTCGTGGACGCCGCCGCCGTGCTGAATGACGACGGCAGCGTGACCCTCTTCGCCGTGAACCGGGATCTGGAACAGCCCGCCGAGCTGACGGTGGACCTGCGCTCCTTCGGGGAATTCAAGGCCGCCAGCCATTCCGTGCTGCACCATGACGATATGAAGGCCGTCAACACCGAAGCCGACCCGGACAACGTAAAGCCCGTGGACGTGCCCATCGACTTGAAGGACGGAAAGATCATCCTGCCCGCCGCAAGCTGGAACGTCATTCGGCTTTGTAAATAAGAACGCTGGGGCCTCTGCGGTCCCAGACCCCGCACCAGGGGCATCATGCCCCTGGACCCTCAATAGGGGTTATTCACAAATCGGGCAAATAATATGGCAACGATTAAGATGAATGAGAGGAAGGATAAACATGGACTTCAAGCAAACGGCCCTCGGTCTGGAATTCGGCTCCACCCGCATCAAGGCGGTATTGATCGACAAGGAAAACAAGCCCATCGCCCAGGGCAGCCACGAATGGGAAAACCAGTACGTGAACGGCGTGTGGACCTATTCCATGGACGCCGTCATCGGGGGGCTGCAAAGCTGCTTCGCCGATTTGAAAAAGGATGTAAAAGAAAAGTTCGGCGTCACCCTCACCGAAGTAGGGGCTATGGGCATTTCCGGCATGATGCACGGCTATCTGCCCCTGGACAAGGACAATCAGCCCCTGGCGGAATTCCGCACCTGGCGCAACACCATCACCGGCCCCGCGGCCGCTGAACTGACGGAGCTGTTCCATTTCAACATCCCCCAGCGCTGGAGTATCGCCCACCTGTATCAGGCCATCCTGAACGGGGAAGAACACCTGCCGAGGCTGTCCACCCTGACCACACTGGCGGGCTATATCCACCTGCGGCTCACCGGCCAGAACGTGCTGGGCATTGGCGAAGCCAGCGGCGTGTTCCCCATCGACCCGGAAAAGCCGGTATACGACGCTTCCATGCTGGACAAGTTTGACGCCCGCATCGCCCCCAAGGGCTTCCCCTGGAAGATTCGGGACGTGCTGCCCGGTCTGCTCATGGCGGGCAAAAACGCCGGGTATCTCACAGAAGACGGCGCGAAGCTGCTCGATCCGGCGGGCGACCTGAAACCCGGCATCCCCTTCTGTCCCCCCGAGGGCGACGCGGGCACCGGCATGACCGCCACCAATTCCGTGGCCGTGCGCACGGGCAACGTGAGCGCGGGCACCAGCGACTTTGCCATGATCGTGGTGGACCACGCCCTGGGCGTGCACCGGGAGATCGACATGGTCACCACCCCCTCCGGCCTGCCGGTCGCCATGGTGCACTGCAACAACTGCACCAGCGACATCAACGTCTGGGTGAACCTGTTCGCCGAATTCGCGGGCCTCATCGGCGCGGAGGTGAACAAGGGCGACCTGTACGTGAAGCTGTTTCAGAAAGCCTTAGAGGGCGACAAGGACTGCGGCGGCCTCATGAGCTTCAATTACTTCTCCGGCGAGGGCGTCACCGATCTGGACGAGGGCCGTCCCGTATTCGCCCGGATGGAAAACGCCAAAATGAATCTGGCGAATTTCATGCGCACCCACCTGCTCTCCGCCCTGGCCACCCTGAAAATCGGCCTGGACATCCTGACGAAGCAGGAAAACGTGCCCATCGATAAGCTGTACGGCCACGGCGGCTATTTCAAGACCCCCGGCGTGGGCCAGCGCATGCTGTCCGCCGCCGTAGGCAGTCCCGTTTCCGTCATGGAAACCGCCGGGGAGGGCGGCCCCTACGGCATGGCGCTGCTGGCGGGCTATATGCTGTGGGCGAAGAAAGATCAGAATTTGGAAACCTACCTGAACGAAGTGGTCTTTGCCGGGGCCAAGGCTTCCACCTTGATGGCGGACGAAACGGATATTCAGGGCTTCCAAACGTTCCTTTCCCGGTATCAGAAAGCGCTGGACGTGGAAAAAGCCGCTATTCAGTGCCTGTAATCTTGTGATGAGGTGAAATTATGCTGGAACAGCTGAAAGAACAAGTCTGGAAAGCCAATCTGCTTTTGCCTAAATACAATCTGGTCACCTTCACCTGGGGCAACGTATCCGGCATCGACCGGGAAAAGGGCCTTTTCGTCATCAAGCCCTCCGGGGTGGAATACGACGGCATGACGGCGGAGGATATGGTGGTGGTTGACCTGAACGGGAAAGTCGTTGAAGGCAAATGGAAGCCCTCCAGCGACACCCCCACCCACTTAGAGCTGTACAAAGCCTTCCCGGAATGCGGCGGCATCGTACACACCCATTCCCGCTGGGCCACAACCTTCGCCCAGGCAGGCATGGACATCCCCGCCATGGGCACCACCCAGGGGGATTACTTCTACGGGGCCATCCCCTGCACCCGCCCTATGACCGACGCGGAAATCAAGGGCGAGTACGAGAAGGAAACCGGCACGGTGATTATTGAAACTTTCAAGAACAAAGGGATCGACCCTGCCCAGGTGCCCGGCGTGGTGGTGTTCTCCCACGGTCCCTTTGCCTGGGGCAAGGACGCCCTGGAAGCGGTGCACAACGCCGTGGTCATGGAGGAAGTGGCTTTCATGGACTGGCACGCCATGATGATCAATCCTGATTTGGGCCCCATGCAGCAGACATTGCTGGATAAGCATTACCTGCGCAAGCACGGCAAAAACGCCTATTACGGGCAGAAGTAACGAAAGCTTCTCCCCCATAAATGAATCCCATAGAACGAAGCTACGGCCAGCTTTGCTCTATGGGATTTCATTTTGGACGTATTTTGAGAACGCCCGTCACAGCTGCAGATCCACCTGCTCAAACCTGCGGACGGACAGGCGGAAGCCTATGAACGTGAACGCTGCGTAAATCGCGCCGGTGCAGGCCAGGAAGATCAGCTTTTCCGTCATGTGTTCGGGGTCCGGGGTGTCCAGGGAATCCCGGACGAAGGGCACGGCATAGGTCGCGATCAGCACAAGGGTGATGTACAGGAACACTGCCGCCCCGGCGATCAGGAAGGGTTTTCCCACCTTGGTGATGTCCTTATACCACAGAGGGAAGAACAGTACGTTGAACAGGCCGAACACGATCAGCCCTTCGCCGATCAGGGCGATATTGGCGTCCATGCCCGCGGCGTTTTCCGTGCTGCCGGTCACGGGTCGCAGGAAAATGAAGCCCAAGCACACCAACAATTGAACCAGCTCCAGGATGCAGGCCAGCCCCATGCGCCCCCGCACCATATCCCGCCGGGAAACGGGCAGACAGGCGGTATAGGCCGCGTCGTGGTTTTCCCGGCTGGTGAGGCAGGTAAAGAAAATGGCCAGGGTCATGTAAAAGCAGGTGATGGCGTAGGGGTAGGCGGGCACCAGAATCAGGGCGCTTAAGCACAGCATCATGGGCGCGGTGGGGTGCATGCACAGGCGGAATTCCTTTTTCAGCAGATTCATTTTGATTCCTCCTTTTCCAGGTGCACCATGATTTCCTCCAAATCGGGCTGGCGGCAATCGATAGAAAGCCGTTCCGCCTCCTCCCGCTTGAACAGGGCGGTGCAGCCGTCTTTTGTGCGGCACGTGCCCAGGACGCAAGGCACGGCGGCTTCCGGCACGCTGCCCGCATAAGCCGCCAGCCGGTACGCGCCGATAAAATCATTGAGGGCGCTGTCAGCGGTGAGCCGCCCCTTCTGCAAAAACAGGATGCGGTCGGCGCACTTGTCCAGATCGGAGGTGATGTGGGTGGAAAACAGGATGGTTTTCCCCTCGTCCTTGAGGGACAGGAAGATTTCGATCAGTTCTTCCCGCGATACCGGGTCCAGGCCGCTGGTGGGCTCGTCCAGCAGCAGAAGTGACCCTCCGTGAGACAGGGCCAGGGCCAATGCGTACTTGATCTTCATGCCGTTGGACAGGGAGGCAGGCGTCTTGCTTTCGTCCAAACCAAAACGGTCCATGTATCTTTGGTATGCAGCATTGTCCCACCCGAGATAGAAGGAACGTGTCACGTCGGTGATGGTTTTCAGCTTTTTGCCGGTATAATAGGCCATGCCCGCCGACACGAAGCCGATCTTTTGCTTGATTTCCGCGGCGTGGTCCGCCATGGAAAGGCCGGAGAACATCACCTCGCCCCCGTCCGGTTTAATGAAGGACAGGATGGAATTGAGCGTGGTGGTTTTCCCCGCGCCGTTGCGCCCAATAAACCCAGTGATGGCTCCGGGCGTTAGGTCAAAGGACACGTTTTCCAGCGTGAAAGCCGGGTATTTCTTGCACAAGCCCCGCACGGACAGGGGCGCGTTATTTTTCGCCATTGCGAATCACCTCCGCGATTTTCAGAAAGAACCGGGCGTCCATCAGGGCCAGGCCCCGGTCCTCGTCCCCCAGCACCATCAGTTGGTCGCCGGGAGAAATCTGGAACACCCGCCGGGCCTGCACCGGGATCACGATTTGTCCTTTGTCGCCCACCGTGACCAGGCCGAACACATGCTTGCCCTTGGCAAATTCGGGCGGGGGAACTTCCACCGGCGAGGAAATCAAATCGTCCAAGGAAACGTCGAAGGCCCGGCTCAGCCGCCCTGCCGCCTCTAAATCCGGAGCGCTTTCCCCGGATTCCCATTTGGCTACCGTCTGGCGGGATACGCCGATCTGCTCACCCAGGGCCTCTTGGGTCAAGTTCCGCTTTTTCCGTAAAAACTGAATGTTCTCACCAATCATACTTTTCCCACCTCGGGGAAATTATACCGTGATATCTTAAGCTGTGCAATGCATGAAACATAACATTTGACGGTAAAATGTTAAATTTGGTTGCATGAAAAAAGCCGCGGAAAAGCGGCTTATAAAGGAAGCGGGAAAAAGGCATATTCGTTACTTTTCGGGTTCCGGTAACATATCCTGTGCGAAAATGAAATGATTTTCTCTATGAACTTTTTTGATGCGCCCAATGCAGCGCGCTCTGCCCGATGCCGCACAGGCACAGGGCGAAAAGCAGCCAGCGGGATATATCGTTGTCAATAAAGTTCATCATGGGGTTAAACTGGTCCAGCACCAGGAACGTAAGGAACATAAAGGCCAGGATCACAGTCAGGTGGGAAAGGATCGTTCTGAGCTTACTCATAGCGGTTCACCTCCGCAATCAGCAGCGCGTCGCTGCTTTCCCGGCCCCCGCCGGAAGGGTTATTGATCACCGTGTCCTGCCACACCATGATGGAGGAGTTGCCCCCGTCTAAGTTATAGGCGGCGGTGCAGCCTAACTCGTAGAAGAGTTGGCTCAGGTCCGGCAGGGTGATGCCCGCCGATTCGCCGCGGCCGTCCACTACCACCATGCAGTAGTGGCCCGGCTCATAGTAGCCGATGGCGGTGCGGGGATTGGCGGCAATGATGCGGTTGGTGCTGGAAAAGGAAGTAAGCGGGTTTCCGTCTGTGCTTAGCAGGGCGGGACCGAAGGTCCACGCCTGCCAGGCCCCATCGGCGACAGCCTCTTCAACGGAAAAGGAACTGCCCGGCATCACGCGCATGGTGCCGTCGTAATAGAGCACGCACACGTCGCAGTTGGTCCGGTTGGCGCGGTAGATCACGCCGTTGCGGATCACTACGCCTTCGTTGGTGTTGCCGTAATAATCGCCGTTGATGGCAAGGAGTGCGCTGTTCAGGGCCGCCATATCGGTGATGCTGTCCCGGTAGCCCCGGCCGTAGATGTCGCCCGCCAGGGCGGACTGGAAGCAGGTGATGTCCCGCACGTAAATATCCGCCAGGTAATAGGTGACGCGGCCGTTCAGGGCTGTTTCTTCTGTCACGGTGATGGCGATATCAGGGCTGGAATAACTGTTTTCGGTCACGATCACCGTATCGGTGAACATGGCCGTGTTTTTTTCTTCCAGAGGCATATCATCAGTTTCTGCTTCCGTTTGTTCGGTCAAGGCGCTGCCGCCCTTGCCGGAACCACTGGGGGACGCGCCGCCCCTGCCGTTGTTTTTCCCCTTGGCCGCGGAAGAATTTACATCCGACATGCCGACGGAGGCCACAATTACGCTGTCCTCTGGCAGGGACAGGCTGCCTGGCGTTGTGGTTTTATAGGGGTTTTCGATCACGATGCCCAAGCTCTGCTGCTGCCTGGGCAACACATGATGAAACAGGGCGAATACGATCAGCGCCAGTCCGGCGCATACAAGATCGATCAGCAGATTTTTCACTGCAATATGCTTTTTCTTTTCGCCGTTCATGTTTCCTATGCTCCTTTCCCCGGCGTTTCCGCCGGTTGCAGGAAAAGCATAACGCACAAAGCTTAAAGAAATCTTAATATTTTTTGAACAAAACGCGAAACCCCGGATCACCAGCGGCGATCCGGGGGAAAAGGCCAGGAAAGAAGAATCAGACATTCAGCGCGGCCACTATGTTGGGCAGTTCCTGATCTACCACGTCATTATCCAGCTGGCAGGTGCCCGCGTTGCGATGGCCGCCGCCGCCGTATTTGAGGCACAATTCGCCAATATCCGCCTGGGATGCCTTGTTTACGATGGATTTGCCGATCATCACGGCGGTGTTCTGCTTTTTGAAGCCCCAGGCCACGTGCACGGAAATCTGGGTTTCAGGATACAGGGCGTAGATCATGAAGCGGTTGCCAGCGTGGATCACTTCCTCATTGCGCAGGTCCAGCACCACCACTTTGCCCTCTACCTTCGCCAGGCGCTTTAGCTGCTCTTTGAACAGCTCGGCCTGCTGGAAGTACAGATCCACCCGCTCTTTCACGTCAGGCAGTTCTAAGATCTCGTCGATGGTATGGTTCATGCAGTAGCCAATCAGTTCCATCATCAGATCATAGTTGGAGATGCGGAACGTACGGAACCGGCCCAGGCCCGTGCGGGGGTCCATCAGGTAATGCAGCAGCACCCAGCCCTTAGGGTTCAGAATTTCCTCTAAGGTGAAATCAGCGCTGTCGCCCTTGTCCACAGCGGTCATCAATTCTTCGCTGATATGAGGGAAGGTAGCCTTGCCGCCGTAATAATCATATACCACCCGAGCAGCGCTGCGGGCATTGGGATCAATGATCAGTTTTCCGCCGGTTTCCTGGGCCTTCAGCCGGTCCATCTCGGATTCATGATGGTCAAAGGCCAAGCCTACACGGGGATCATAGGGCAGATTGGTGGTGATATCGTTCTTGGAAAGCTCCACTTTGCCGTCCTGCACATCCTTGGGATGCACGAATTTGATCTCATCGATCAAACCCATTTCACGCATCATCATAGCGCATGCCAGTCCGTCAAAATCGCTGCGGGTCACAAGCCTTTTTTTTTGTTCCTCCATTGCGATCATACCTCCTGTGTCGATTTCTTGAAGTTATCCTTATTATACCAGATCAATCGGGATATGGTCAAGGTCCCTACTTTACCAGATGGATGGTAATAAAAAAGAAGAAAATGGTCCAGCGGATCGTTTTCCTTTACAGGAGGTATACGTATACCGCCCAGAAATGGGAAAAAGTTCCTGCCAAGCAGAACAGATGGAACACAGAATGCATGTACTTCTTCTTCGCGCCGATGCCGTAAAGCAGCGCGCCGATGGAATACATGAGCCCACCCAGCAAAAGAAAGATAACGCCGGTCCGGCCCATGGTTTTCAGCAGACAAGGAATGCCCAGCAGGATGGACCAGCCGCTGATGAGGTGGCAGACTACCGAAAGCGCTTTGAACCGATCCACCCGAATGGCGTTGAACACGATACCTGTCACTGCAAAAGCCGACACCCCGGCCAGCAATCCCCAGCCCAGGGACCCGCCCACACCAAGCAGGGAAACCGGTACATAGGTGCCTATCACCAGCAGAAACACATTGCAGTGGTCGATCACCCGCAGCACTTGTTTCCCCTCCGTCCGGCGGGACAAGGCATGATAGATACAGGAAATGACATACAGGATCACCATGGCCGCGCCGAAAAGAGCCACCGAGACCACCGCCAGCGCCCCCCGCGCCTTGATCAGAAGCAGCACCAGGCCAAGCACGCTCATCAGCCCGCCGATCCCATGGGATATGGCGTTAAAGATTTCCTCCCCCAGGCTGTAATTGGGAATGCGGATATTCAATCGCGCCCGCGCTTCCGACATTTTTATAAGTCCTCCTCAAAATATGAATTAAAAAACTGCTTAACATAGTTTTCATTACTATATTAAGCAGTTCTTTTTACTTTGTCAAGTCATTTTTCTATTAAATTGTCAATATTTCTCCACAGGCAAGGTATCTTAGTCGGTCCCCCATGATTTTTTTCATCAGCGCAAAAGCTGGCAGGCCGGTGCAGTGGCAGGTATAAAACGTGCAGGGCCAGGAAAGCAATTCTCTGGCGGTAGCGCGGATCACTTCGATTTCCTCCGGCATATATTCGCCGCTTTTTTTCATCATATGAAAGCCGCTGATCACCGCGTCCGGGGCCTCTCCATACGCAAGACGGCAGCGCTCCAGAATATTCAGGATACCGCTGTGAGCGCATCCGGACAGCAGCACACTTTTCCCATTTTCCCGAACCACGAGGCATTGCTCATGGCTGAAATCGTCCTGAACATAGTGCCCATCGGTTTTTCGGAACAGTTTGCTATTGCCCGAAGGCCAAAACTTTCTTCCTGCAATGCCGCCAAAGAGAAACAGATCCTTGCCGATCCATGCGTCCTGGTCCTGCCATACCAACTGCGGCAGCGCAACGATCTTAGGGTCCATACCGATAAAATGCAGCGTTTCTCCGCTGCCGGACCAAAAATCGCCCTCCGCGCCGCGGCGCAGGTAGATAGGCGCCGCAGGGTTGAGGGCGGCAAAGGGGAGAATACCTCCCGCGTGGTCATAATGGCCATGGCTGAGAATGACCTTATCCACCCGCTCAAGGTCCACACCCAAAACGCGAGCATTCTTCAGCAGCAGCGCCGAAGGGCCTGTATCCATGAGCAGGCGGCAGTCCCCCGTTTCCACATACAGGCAAAGACCATGGGCGGGAATACAGTATTCCCGCCCATGCGTGTTTTCCACTAAATTGACGATCCGCACCGCATTTCCTTCCTTCTCAAGCTCCGGAAGCCTCCATTTTACCCAGAATACCCTCCCCGAAAGTTTCCGGCGGCATGGGATGCGAGAAGTAATAGCCCTGAACCAGCGCGCAGCCTAATTCCTTGAGCATCATCATCTGGCTTTCCGTTTCCACGCCCTCGGCCACCACGGGCACGTTCAAGGTTTTGGCAATATCCAGGATCAGCTGCACCAGGTGGATATCCTTATCGTCCTTTATATTCTGGATAAATGCCTTATCCATTTTCAGCACGTCAACCGGCATGGACGAGAGCATATTCAAGGAAGAATAACCAGTTCCAAAATCGTCCATTTCGATTTCATAACCCTTTTTGCGCAGCCGCTCCACAAGCACCATCAACTGCTCGGCATTGTCGGTATAGGCAGATTCGGTTACCTCCAGCTTGAGCGTTCTCCGTTCCAGCCCGTTCTTTTCCACCAGCTCCTCCAGCGTGTTTTCCAGGGTCGGGTCAAACACATCCAGCCGGGACAGATTAACGGAAACAGGCACCGTGATTCCGTACTGCTCGCGCCAAAGAGCAATTTGTTTGGCAACCTCCGCCCACACATAATGATCCACCAGGTTGATCTGACCGTTCCGTTCAAGGAGCGGAACGAATTGATCCGGCGGAATCAGGCCCAGCTCGGGATGACGCCAGCGTACCAGCGCTTCCGCGCTGCAAAGGGTAGGCGTGCTGCCCTGCACGTTGTACTTGGGCTGATAATACACCTCGAATTCATGGTCCTGCACCGCACGGCGCAGATCGTTCAGCAGCCGCTGCTCCTGCAGTTCCTTATCACGCATTTTCTGATTATACACCAGCAGCCGCGTATGAAAGCTTTTGCGCGCCATATTGCAGGCTGACCATGCCCGGTCAAACTGCACGCCGGGTTCCACTCCAGCCTGCCAGGGCATCACACCCATATACACACGTATATTGGCATTGCCGGAAAGCTCGTTTAACTTGTTTTGGATGCGTTCAAACAGATACTGGTAATCATCCATGTGTTCGCAATATATATCAAAGCGGTCGCCGTCGAACCGGGTGGCAATGCCCTCCATTTCTCTTAGGAAGGAGCGGATTTCGCCGCCCAGCAGGCGAAGAACGAAATCACCGAATTCGCGGCCTTTCAGGGCGTTTACCGAACGAAACTGTTCAACGTCCAGCACGATGGCGTCCATGGCCCGGCTTGGGTTTTCACGATACATCTTGGCGGCATACTCAAAGAAGTAGCTTTTGTTGTAAAGCGCCGTCAGAGGATCAATTTCCGTTGCGGATATCAACTGTTCTCCCTCATTGGCCCGCTTGGCGTTTTTCAGGCTTTGCAGCAGCAGCAGGATGATCAAAATAGACACCGCGATGATCACAAATATGACGGAGCCTGTGTTATCATGAAGGAATTCTGAAACAGAAACGCTTTTTTCATTCGGGTAGGAATAGTTTGTGAGCGCCGCGTCCATGGACGCGCTAGGAATGAGTCCGATCGTTTTATTCAGGATCGAATACAGGAAACCGTCGCCCCTTCTTACCGCGATGGCCTGGTTCATGGTTTTTCCTGTGGCGATGGTGAAAAGGTTATACTGATCCTGCAGGGATTCCATGCTGGCGACGCGGTAATTGCTGATCATAAAGCAGTCCGCTTCACCGCCGCGCACCGCCCGGTAGCACTCTTCAATCCCATCCAAATAAATGATTTTCCAGGCAGGGAAATAATCCTTGATGAACCCTTCGGAATTGATATCGCCTGTAATAACGGCGGCCGTCTTCTGCTGCTGAGGGGAAAGACCCTCGCGGTCCGCATTCTTCACGACGGCGTACAATTCCGTCCGCATGAGGGGCGACGTGGCGATCAAGCCTCTTTCCTCTCCATCATAGGAGCTTAAGTTCACCGGGAACACACAGTCGATCTCTCCGTTTTGCAGGGCCTTCAGAGCGGCGTCCACCGTTGCGTAGGCAATGGGAACGAATTCGATTTCCGCGTTTCTCAGGCAGTTGGCTGCAAGCTCAAAATAATCATTGAGTGCGCCGGTAAACTCGCCCGTGGTCATATCAATATCGCAGAAGGGAAGAAAACCCGCCCGATAGCCTACGCGGATCGTCCCATGTTCCGACAGCCAGTTCACTTCGTCGGAGGAAAGAAAGGCGTTTGCCCCGCTGGCCCGCATATACTGATCAAACATCTGCTGATTGTAATAGCGGTTTTCATCCTGGATCCTGTTCATGGCGTCGTTCAGCTCGGCCAGCAGGTCATGGCGCTCATTACAGACGGCAAAATAGAAATCTGACTGACCGATTTTGCTCACTGGCACGCAGGTTTCCCTGCTTCCATAAGTATCAATGGCCACATACGCGTCAATTTCGCCGCTGTTCAGCATGCGCATCCATTCTTCTTCGGATACCGCCAGTTCCACCAGTTCCGTTTTTACACCGTTCTTGGCGGCCCACTCCAGGAACATGCCCGCCTGCACGCTGCTTTCATTCACGCCTACCCGCTTGCCGTTGAACGAATCCATATTCTCCGGGGTGATCTCCGAATTGCTGCTGGAAATAAAAACGTAATACGTTTCCGTGCCCATGGGCAGGGAGGAAAACAGCATGTTCTCCTTCCGCTCCTGGGTATAGGAAACGTCGCTCAACAGATCGATTTCGCCCGCTTCCAGCATATGCAGCAGCTCAGGCCATGTACCCTCCACATATTCATAGTTCCATCCGCTGTATGCGGCGATTTTCTGCTGGTATTCATAAGCATAGCCGGACCGTCTGCCAAACTGATCCTGATAGTTGAAGGGCGATTCATACCAACCGACCCGCACAGTCTTCCCATTGGCGGGTTCCTCCGCAAAACCGCCCGGCGCGAGCAAAACAAACGCCAGCACAAGGCATATCGCCGTCAGCGTAAAGCTTTTCCCGCACAGTATCCGGCGAGCCGCCGGGGGGATTGAAAAAAGGGCCGTATCCTTCGCCGCTCTGTTTGTATCGGTGCCTTTCATCAACAGTGCATCCTCCCCGCATTCTGATCGATACTATAAAGAAATCCATTTCTATTATACGGGATTCTTGCGCGATTGACAAGCAAATCCTGTGCGGCCTTGCCAGATTTTTGCAAAAGTCCCCCGCGGCTATCGTTGAATGACCAAAGCGGCATAGCCTCTCCCGCTGACCGTTGATGAACGGAGCCGAAGCGATAAATCTGCCCGCATGGTTTTCTCCAGGCACAGTCGGACGTTGGGCATGTCGCTGAAATCCACAAAGCGCGCCGCGGCCTCTGCTTCCACTCCGGTTTTGATTCGTCTGCTAATCAGGCGGGCTCGCAGCAGCGGTTCTTCCGCGGCGATGGAAACGGTGTAATCCGCATATGCGGACAGATCACGCCATCCGTCTTCATCCAGCAGCAGATAATTTCCTTCCAGCAGGATGATTTTTCCGTCCACCTGCATCGCGTTCTCCACCGGGTTATGGAGCATCCGGTCATAAATAGGCCAGCCGCAGTTTTCTCCGGCAGCCACCCTTTTGACGCTGTCCGTCAGCCGTTCCAGATCAAAGGTGACCGGCGCGCCCTTGATCTCCACCATGGAAATCTGTTTGCCGTCCCGTTCCGCAAAATGGCTGAGCAGATAGTCCTGCCTTCTGTGAAAGCCGTCCATGCCGATTCCCTGAACAGGCTCCAGTTCCTGATCCTGGCGGGACAGCATTTCCAGAAAGCTTACCAGCGTGGTTTTTCCGCATCCCGGAGGCGCGGCCAGCATCACCAGGATCCTTGCTCCTTTCTTTTTCTGAAGCGCTGTAAGCCTTTTCAAAAGTGGAAGAAGGATATCATTCACTTCTCTTGCGCTGTAATAAGCGGCGACATCAATCCCATTGACCGATACGCGATGCTCTATCATACCCGCTGCTTGTTCCATCCTGTGTCAGACTCCTTCCATCGCATTCGCGGCGCTGTGCCCATTTTTGAATTTTCTGCCTTGATCATATGCTTCGATCTCATTTTGTCATTGCCTGTTTTCCTTCGCAAATCATTTATCCGCTAACCGCTTGAATCGAAAAACATATGCACAGTTTCCGCATGAATGGAAGCTTCAGCGCTGGAGACCCTGCGCTTCCAACATACTTCTTTATAATAAACCCTCCCGGTGTTTCGTACCGGGAGGGAATGTTCTGTTGATGTATCAGCCGATTTTCTCCTTAAAGCCCATATATTTGCGCAGGGGTTCGGGGATGCGGATGCTGCCGTCCTGCTGGAGATTGTTTTCCAGGAAAGCGATGAGCATGCGGGGCGGGGCCACTACGGTGTTGTTCAGGGTGTGGGCCAAATATTTCTTGCCGTCCGCGCCTTTCACCCGGATGC
>JAFXMP010000106.1 GCA_017530275.1 Clostridia bacterium
GTCTCGTTGGGCTGGCCCTTGAGCTTTTCCAGCAGCTCGCGCTGCTTCTTCTGCTCTTCCATTTTCTTGAGCAGATGAGCCTTGGTGTCGGTGTCGGCTTCCACCACCACGCTGCCGGTGCCGCCGTCAATGATCACTTCCCGGCCCTCATACTCAGGCTTTAACTGATTGCCCACGCCGATGATGGCGGGGATGCCCATGGTGCGGGCCAGGATCGCCGTATGGCTGGAGCCGGAGCCGCCCTCGGTGACGAAGCCCAAAATCTTGCTCTTATCCAGCTGCACGGTCTCGCTGGGAGCCAGGTCGTCCGCCGCCAGGATCACGGGCACGGGAGAATCGATGCCCCCCTGCACCACGCCGGTGAGGGCGGAAATGATGCGGCCGGACACGTCCTTCACGTCGGCGGCGCGGGCCTGGAAGTAAGCGTCCTCCATGGCGGCGAACATTTCGGCGAACTGGGCGGCGGTATCGGTGACGGCGGCTTCGGCGTTGAGCTTGTTTTCCTGAATGGCGGTCTGGATGGCTTCTTCATATTCCATGTCTTCCGCCATCATCTGGTGGGTTTCAAAGAGCAGGGCCGCTTCGTCGCCCGCTTCTTCCCGGGCCTTTTCGGCCAGCTCGCCCAGCTGCTCGATGGCCTTTTCCTGGGCCGCCTTGAAACGGGCCCATTCCGCGTCCACATCCTCCACCTCATAGCGGCGGATGGTGGACTTTGCGCGCTGATAGTAATACAAGGGGCCGATAGCCACGCCGGTGGATACGCCCTTGCCCTGAATGGAAATCATGGGGATCATCCTCCTGTTCGTTTATTCGTTTTGGTTGGGGTTATAACCAGAAATACCGTTCTATGATCGCTTCCGCGCTTTCAAAATCGGTGGATGAAGCGCTAAAATCGATCCGGTACTGACCCTTCATCAGGGAAACCTCAATAACACACATACTGACGCCATCTAAGGATTCCTCGATCCGCATGCAGGCCATTTCACGGCCGTCGACAGTGATAGAGCCGACTTCCATGGAAACGACTGTAATTCCATAGGATTCCAGGCTTTTCTTGAGCTTCGCATTTTCCATCTTATACATCGTCCGAAAGCCCAGCGCATGATAAAGCCCTGCCGCGGCGCCCTCGTTCGTGATCACGGACATTGCGCTTTCCTTGCCTTCGTCCGCTATTGCCATGAAAAAGCAAAGGGAATCCCGCTCTTCCATGGCTTTGGAGAAATCCTCGGTGAGAAAATCTTCTGACTTTTCGTAGACGGAGGCGATGTCAGTTTCTGACGCGACCTGCCAGTCGCCAAGATGAAAGCCAAAACCTGCATAGGCGTTTTTGTAATCGCCGCCCTCCACGACGCCGATGACGTCCTGCCGCGTTGTTTCCGCGAAAGCCCAGCGGGATGTGAACAGCAGCGCCAAAGCCAGGAAAAGCGCCAAGGTTTTTTTCATACTTTCTGCCTCCTGGGTCATCGATTCCGTTAGAAAACAGAAGGGACGGCTGTCTTTGCGGGCAGCCGTCCTTCGGGTTCTGGATTACAGATTGGCCTTGAAGAAGGCTTCAATGGCGGCGGCGGCGGTGTCTTCATCCGCGCCCTCGACAGTGACCTTCACGGTGTCGCCCTGCTTGATGCCCATGCCCATGAGGGCCATGAGCTTCAAGGCGTTGACGGCCTTTTCACCCTTGATGACGGTGACGGTGGAGGCGTACTTCTTGATTTCCTTGACCAGCACGCCGGCGGGACGGGCATGGATGCCAACGGGATCGGTGATGGTGTACTCGAAAGACTTCATGATTCAATCCTCCTAAATTATTCTTTCCGCACTACACGGAATAATTTTCAGTGTTTGGATTACTCCCTTATTGCTTTCTCGGAGGGGGCCTGGGGGAACCGCTCTTTGGCATCCAAAGAGCGGTTCCCCCAGAAAAACTTCCTTACTTTGCGCCGCACTCGACGCCTTCCAGGTCGTCGGAGTTGGTGAGCAGGACGGCCACGGTATCGGAGTAACCGGCGGCCTTGATCTTGGCGCGGTCGAAGATGATGAGGGGCTGGCCCGCTTTCACGGCGTCGCCTTCCTTGACGAGGCAGGTGAAGCCGTCGCCCTTCATGTTGACGGTATCCACGCCCACGTGGATGAGCATTTCCATGCCGTTGGCTTCAATGCCCACGGCGTGCTGGCTTTCAGCCACGGAGGAAATGGTTCCGTCAAAGGGCGCGACCACCTTATCGTCGGCGGGCTGAATGCCCACGCCGTCGCCCAGGACGCCGGAAGCGAAGGTGTCGTCCGGGATCTGTTCACGGGCGATAACGGTGCCTTTCACGGGCTGGAGCACCTGGCCCGCAGCGCAGCGGATGACGCTGACGGTGGGTACTTCAATGGCGGGAGTAGCGGGAGCAGCGGGGGCTGGAGCCTCGGCCTCGGGCTGTTCTTCCTTCCAGATGACGGTGGTGATGGCGAAAGCGATACCCGCGGAGATCAGCAGTTCGATCACATACACAGGGATGTTGTTGATGGCCAGCAGGCCGGGGATGCCGGTGACGCCGTAGGTGGTAGCGCCAAGGCCCGTGAGAGAACCGAAGATCGCGCCGACGGCGCCGCCGATGACGCCAGCGATGAAGGGCTTCATGAAGCGGAAGTTCACACCGAAGATGGCGGGTTCCGTAATGCCCAGGGAAGCCGAGAGGGATGAGGGCAGGGCCACGGACTTTAGCTTCGCGTTGCGGCACTTGACGGCTACGGCCAAGCAGGCGCCGAACTGGGCAAAGTTGGCGGCGGAGGCGATGGGCATCCAGATATTGAGCCCCAAGGCCCCTGACAGCATGCCTGCCTCGATGACGTTGTACATATGGTGCAGGCCCATGACCACGGTCCAGGGATACAGAGCGCCCATGACCAGCGCGCCGATGCCGCCGGTGGAGGTCACCAGCCATTCAGCGCCGGTGAGCACCCAGTTCTCCAGGATGGAGAAGATGGGGCCGATGACCACGAAGGTGGCGAAAGCAGTCACAAGAACGGTGACGATGGGGGTGACGAACAGGTCGATCATTTCCGGCACATGCTTATGGAGCCACTTTTCAACGGTGGACATGAGCAGCACCGCTAAGATCACCGGGATCACGTGGCCCTGATAGCCTACCTGGGAGATGGAGAAGATACCCAAGTCCCATACAGCCGGCTGGTTGGTGGGGGTAACGGTCCAGGCGTTCATGAGGGCGGGGTGCACCATCATGATACCGATAACGCCGCCAAGGAAGATGTTGCCGCCGAACACTCTGGCGGAGGAAATGGCCACCAGCACGGGCAGCAGGGCGAATGCGGTGTTGGCCACCATATCCAGGAAGCCGAACCAGCCGCTTTCCGCAAAGGAGGGAATGGCTTTGGCCAAAGCTTCCACCAGACCCATCATCAGACCGGAGGCCACGATGGCGGGCAAGATGGGCACGAACACGTCGCCGGGCGTCTTGAGGATCTTCTTCCACAAGGGCATCTTGGAAGCGGCGGCCGCTTTCACGTCGTCCTTGGTGGCGGCGGAAGCGCCGGTGACGGACAGGAACTCATCGTAGACCTTGTTCACGGTGCCGGTGCCGATGATGAGCTGAAGCTGGCCGTTGGATTCAAACATGCCCTTTACGCCGTCAACGTTTTCCAGCACCTTCTTGTTTACCTTGCTGTTGTCCGCGATGACAAGACGCAGTCGGGTGGCGCAGTGCGCCGCGCTGATCACGTTGGAACCGCCACCGATATTGGCCGCGATTTCCTCGGCGCACTTTCTGTAGTCGAGAGCCATAGATTACCCCTCCTTTATTTCTTTTGAAGAATTTGTCTATCCTGGGAGAGTTTCCGACAAATCCACCAATTCTTAAGTCATTATACTGGATTATCCGCATCGTGTAAATAGATAATTTTTGCGTATTTTGCACAAATCGGAGAATAAGAGATAGAAAAACATCAAATTAAGCCCAGCTTTTCAAAAGCCCAGTACAGGCCGTCCGCCGCCACGGCGGGGCACACCAGATCGCTGATTTCCTTTAATTTGGGGCTTCCGTTATCCATGCAAACGGAATAGCCCACCGTCTGAATCATTTCCAGATCGTTCATGCTGTCGCCGAAGCCGAAGGTGTCCTCGATGGGAATGCCGAAATAGTCCGCCACGATCTTCACGCCCCGGCCCTTATCGAATTTCCGGTTGATCAGCTCGCCGTTCAGGCATTGATGAGCGGCCACGTCCTGCACAACGAAATTGTAGTTCTTCTCCAGCGCCTGCCGGGCGGGTTCCAATTGATCCATGGTTTTGCACATGAACACGATCTTGTAAATGGGGCTGCCGTCGTATTCCGCCATGGGGCGGATGTTCAGCTGCTCCGCCAGGGCCTTGCGCCAGCGCACCAGTTCGCTGTTGCCCTCCCCCGCCCGGGCCAGGAATTCGCCCAAATCCTCGTCGCCCCAGGTGGTGTCCTTCGCCTCAATGGTGCGGAATACGCCCTGATCCTTCAGCAGCCGCATGCCGGTTTCAAAGTCCTCCTGGGGCATGGGGCAGTCAAACAGCACCTTATCCCCGGCGAACACATAGCCGCCCGCCCCCGCCACGGCCCCTTCAAAGCCCAGAGCCAGCACCGGGGCCAGCATGCCGGGATTGCGCCCCGTGCAAAGGAACACCAAGTGCCCGTTGGCCTGGGCCTGCCGGATGGCTTTCATGGCGCTTTCCGGCGGCACGTTGCTGCCCGCAGGCGTCAAAGTTCCGTCAATATCCAAAAATATCAGCTTCCGTTTCATCTCCTGTTCCGCCTTTCCAGTTTTTTTCGCCGCGGCAAGGAAAACACGCCGCCAGCATGTAGTTTCATTATATCATCCGCATTAAAAAAAGGCAATCACCAGTCAAAAGATAGAAAACGAAGAAAAAAGCCGAAGTCAAAAAACAATTGAAATACAGCGGCGCATATTGACAAGCGCCTGAAACTATGTTACGCTTTATCCTGATAAAGCAAACCTTTGAAGCGAAGATCAAACCGGAAGGGGCGCCTACAGAGAGCGGGGGCAGCTGGAAACCCGCGGAAGGTTCGCCGGCAAATGGATCGCTGAGGGAAAGGGGAACGGAAGCGGCGCTTCTCAGTATCCGGACCGTGTGCTCGCGTTAAGGGCAGAGGATGTGTTGGCATCCTCGTGAGAGTGAACCGGCAACGGTTCAACGAAGGTGGTACCATGGGTTTGTGAATACAAGCTCGTCCTTTGGCGGACGGGCTTTTTTCATTCCCCGCCTTCCCTCTTTCTCAATCGCCGGAGCGGCGTCCGGCGTGCCAACAGCACTACATTTTCCATATCAAAGGAAGAGAAAGGAAGGTATCCCCATGGCTGAAAAGAGAATCGTGAACACTCAGGAAAAGAAAGGCTTTTCCATCCAGGATCTGATCCTGGTGGCCGTACTGCTGGCCGCCGGGGCCGTGCTCAAGCTGTTCGTGGGCAGCGTGGTCAATTTCTTCGGCATGAAGCCCAACTTCATCATTGCTTCCTACTGCCTGGCGATCCTGCTGGTGCGGCCCAATCTGGCAGGCTGCGCTGTCATCGGCATCCTGGCCGGGGCCATCTGTCAGTTCCTGCCCGGCACCCCGTACCTGAACTTCATTTCCGAGCTGCTGGGCGCGGTAGCCATGTTCTTCATGATGAAAGTGCCCTTCAAGTTTGGCAAACTGGACCTGAATCCCCTGCTTTCCACCTTCGTGTCCACTGTGATTTCCGGCGGCAGCTTCGTTGTTTGCCTGTTTGTGTTCATGCACATGGAAACCAGCGGCCTGGTGGCCTACATCCCCATCGTGCTTGGCACCGCCGCCATCGGCAGCGTACTGGTGCAGGTGTTGTATATGCCCTTGCAGAAAGTGCTGAAGAAGTAAGAGACTATTTAGAGTTGAGGGTTGAGAGTAAAGAGTTGAGATTTATATTGTGTTCGTTTTGATTCCGCCATTTTGCCAGGAACAGAAAGCGCTGTCACGATAAATCTCCACTCTCAACTCTCTCCCTCGAAAGGAGTCCCTTCCCATGATCGACATCCGAGAGCTGACCTTTACCTATCAAGGCGAAAGCAAACCCGCCCTGCGGGAAATTTCCCTTTCCGTGCCCGACGGCGCTTTCGTGGGCGTCATCGGCCCGGCGGGGGCCGGGAAAACCACTTTGGCCCGTGTCATCAGCGGCGTGATCCCCCATCACTACAACGGGGATTACTATGGCAGCGTGAAGGTGGACGGCCTGGACACGGTAGATACACCCCTCACCGACCTAAGCCGGCTGGTGGGCATGGTGTTTCAGGACGTGGACAGCCAGATCATATCTTCCGTAGTGGAAGACGAGCTTCTCTACGGTTTGGAAAACTTCGGCGTGCCCCACGCGGAAATTCCCGCCCGGATGGATTTCGCGTTGGAAAAGGTGGGCATTGCGCACCTCAAGGACCGCAGCATCGCTTCCCTGTCTGGCGGGCAAAGGCAAAAAGCAGCCATCGCGTCGGTCGTCGCCCTGCGGCCCAAGGTGCTGGTGCTGGACGAACCCACGGGCGAATTGGACCCCATGAGCAGCCGCCAGGTCTTTTCCCTGCTGAAATCCCTGAACCAGGAATACGGGATCACGGTGGTGATCGTGGAGCAAAAAATCATGCTGCTGTGCGAATTTGCCGATTATTTAGCCGTACTGGACCAGGGCCTGATCGTCCGCCAGGGAAAGACGCGGGACGTGCTGGCCCGGGCAGACGAATTGGAGGCGCTGGGCGTCAACTGCCCCCGGGTCACGCTTTTATCCCGGCTGCTTTCTGAAAGGACCGGCAAAACGCTGCCGGTGAGCGTGAATCTGGACGAAGCGGAAAAAATGGTAAGGGGGCTGCTGCTGTGATCGAATTGGATCATGTAGGCTTTGCCTACCCCGCCCAGGGGGCAACGGTGCGGGACCTATCCTTCCGCATCGAAAAAGGCGAGTTCGTTGCCATTTTAGGCGCCAACGGCGCTGGCAAAACCACCACCCTAAAGCTCATTGACGGCCTGATCAAGCCCACGGAGGGCCGTGTGCTGATCGACGGTAAGGACACCAGGGAAACCCGGGTCAGCCAGCGCGCCCGGCAGGTGGGATTCCTTTTTCAGAACCCGGACCGGCAGATCTGCCAGAACACCGTGCGGGAAGAAATCCTTTTCGGCCTCCGGGCCACGCGGGGAAACGAGAGCGAAGACGCGCTGAAACAGCGGGCGCAGGAAGTGCTGGCCGATTTCAGTTTTACCGGAGAGGAAGAACCCTTCTCCTTAAGCCGCGGCCAGCGCCAGCGGGTAGCCCTGGCTTCCATCTTAGCGGTGGAACCAGATATTCTGATCCTGGACGAGCCCACCACGGGCCTGGACTACCGGGAATGCTGCCATATCATGGACCGCATCGCGAAAATGAACCAGGAAAAGGGCGTGACCGTAGTGATGGTGTGCCACGATATGGAAGTGGTGCTGGATTACGCCAGCCGCGCCCTGGTGATGACGGTGGGTCGGCTCGCAGCCGACGGGCCGGTACGGGAAATCTTTCGGAATGCGGAGCTTGCGGAAGACGCCGCCCTTTTGCCGCCCCAGATCATCGGTTTGGCCCTGCGGCTGGGCAAAGGCTTTGAAAACGCCGATTCACCCCAGGCCATGGCGGAAGCCGTGATGCAACAGAGGAGGGCGCGTGCATGAGAGATTTGTTTCAGTACGTGCCGGGTTCCTCTCTGATCCACCGGCTGAACCCCATCACCAAGCTGCTGCTCACCATCGTGATCTGCGCCGCGGCGTTCATCACGGACAGCCTGGTTTTCCTGCTGGTTTTGCTTTTGCTGGACCTGGCCATCGGTTTTATCGCCGGAGTGCCCGGAAAAACCATCAGTATCCTCAAGAGCCTGCTGAAAATCGCGGCGTTCCTGTTCGTATTGCAGGCGCTGCTCACCCGCCGGGGAACGCCTGTTTTCTGGATCATTACCGATGAAGGGCTGCTGACGGCGGGCAAGGTGGTGCTGCGGCTGATGGTGGTATGCATGCCCCTGGCCCTGGTGCTGGCGGTAACAAAGATCAGCGATTTAGCCAACGCCCTGGTGCAGGTGCTTCACGTACCCTACAAATACGCCTTCACCCTCACCACCGCCATCCGCTTTATTCCCCAGTTTTTGGAGGAAATGGGCGATATCATGGAGGCGCAGACCGCCCGGGGCGTGGAATTTGACAGCGCCAAGGGCCTGAAGAAGCTGGGCATGATGCTGCCCCTATGCGCGCCGCTGCTGATTTCCTCCGTCCGCCGGTCCGATCAGACCGCCGTTGCTGCCGAGGTGCGGGGCTTCCACCTGCGCAGCGCCGCGTCCGGATATAAAAAGTATCCTTTCTTGCTGATCGATATTCTGGCCTTTCTGGTTTGCTGCGCGCTACTGGCGGCTGCAATCCTTTTGTAGGCCTGCCTGTTCATTTGAAGTACACTTTAAGCTCGTGTGGAGTTTGGAGGGTGGAGGGTGGAGTTTTGAATTGTCTGTCACTTTTGAATAGTAGCTTGCAGGATAAACTGCGAATCACTATATATAACTCCACCCTCCACTCTCCACCCTCCAAGCTCACTAAAAGTGTCCTTTTAGAACCAACCGTATCTATAACACACACTTTCCGAAGGGGGGAAATCAATTGCATTGTGAATTCCTGATGGGCAACGAGGCCATCGCCATGGGGGCCATCGCCGCCGGGGTGAACGTGGTGTGCGGCTATCCCGGCACACCCAGCACCGAAGTGCTGGAAACGGTGGCGAAGCGCCGGCCCGAGGGCACGTATGTGGAATGGTCGGTGAACGAAAAAACGGCCATGGAAATCGCCGGGGGCGCGGCCTATTCCGGGGCCCGGGCCCTGGTGACCATGAAGCAGATGGGCCTGAACGTGGCTTCTGATCCCTTCATGTGCTTAAGCTATATCGGTGTGAAGGGCGGTCTGGTGGTACTGGTGGCGGACGATCCCGGCCCCATTTCCTCCCAGACCGAGCAGGACACCCGCACTTTCGCCGCCTTCGCCAAGGCTCCGGTGTTCGATCCCTCGTCCGCCCAGGAAGCCTACGATATGATCCAGGCGGCTTTCGATTTTTCCGAAAAGTACCAGACGCCGGTGATCCTGCGGCCCACCACGCGGGTGAGCCACGGCTACGCTTCCATCCAGGTGAAGGACCCGGATGAATATTATCAAAACATTCCCGAAGGGTTTGTGAAGGATACAAGCCGCTGGGTGATCTTCCCCCGGCTCAGCTACCAGAATCACCTGAAAATCGAAAAGCGCAACGCGGAACTGCAAAGCGTGCTGTCGGAAAGCATCTTCAATACCATCCTGCCCGGCAGTGCAGACTGCAAAAAGGGGATCACCGCTTCCGGCATCAGCTTTACTTACGCCATGGAGGCCCGGCGGCAGTTGGGCGATATGCCCCTGTTCAAGTTAGGCGTGCCCTTCCCGTTCCCGGAGGAAGCCGCCGTCAAGTTCCTGACCGGCTTGGATGAAGTGCTTTGTCTGGAAGAATTAGATCCGGTGATCGAACGGAACCTGATTTATGTCTGCGGCAAGTACGGCCTGAAAACCAAAATTTGGGGCAAACAGACCGGCCACATGCCCGCCGCTGGGGAAAACACCCGGGACGGGGTACTGGCGGCTATAGCGGCGTTCCTGGGCATCGATCTGCCCAAACAGGCCACGCTGGAGCTGCCTCCCCTGCCGGTGCGCCCGCCGGTGCTGTGCGCGGGCTGCCCTCACCGGGCCAGCTTCTACGCGGTCAAGCAGGCCATGAAGGGCCAAAAAACCATTTTCTGCGGCGACATCGGCTGCTACACCTTGGGCAACGCCCAGCCGCTCGATATGGTGGACACCTGCCTGTGCATGGGCGCGGGCCTGGGCATCGCCCAGGCGGTGAACCATCTGGACAATGAAACGAAGTGCTTCGCTTTCGTGGGCGATTCCACCTTCTTTGCTTCCGCCGTTCCCGGCGTGGTGAACGCGGTATACAATCAAGCCCAGTTCACCCTGATCGTGCTGGATAATTCCACCACCGCCATGACCGGCCACCAGCCCCACCCCGGCACGGGCAAAACCATGATGGGCGAGGTTGTCGCCAAGGTCAGCATCGAAAATGTACTGCGGGGCGTTGGCGTGGAACACGTGGAAACCGTGGACCCTCTGAACCACGCCCTGGCTGTGGAAACGGTGAAGCGGCTGGCCGATCTTCCCGGCGTGAAAGCCGTGATCTTCAAATCCCCCTGCGTGGTGCTGGCAAAGCCCCAGGGCCGGGTCACCATCGATCCCGAAACATGTATCGGGTGCAAAAAGTGCATCCGGGAAATCGGCTGCCCCGCCCTGACGCTGAAGGACGGCAAAGCGGCGGCCGATCCCGCCCAGTGCACCGGCTGCGGCCTGTGCGCCCAGCTGTGCCCGGTAAAGGCTATCCGGGGAGGTGAAAACCATGCGTAAAAATATCGTGCTGTGCGGCGTGGGCGGTCAGGGCACCGTGCTGGCCTCCCGGCTGATTTCCGCCGCCGCTATGGCAAAGGGCATCCCGGTCATGAGCGCCGAAACCATCGGTATGGCCCAGCGGGGCGGCAGCGTGTTCAGCCACCTGCGCTTGGGCGAGGACGTGTATTCCCCCATGATCGCCCGAGGCGAAGCGGATTTGATCTTAGCCTTTGAACCCGGCGAGGCAGTGCGGATGCTGCCCTACCTCAAAGAGGGCGGCCAGGTGGTGGTTTCCTCCCGGCCCGTGATGCCGGTGACTACGACCCTGAGCGGCGCTTCCTATGCAGCGGAGGATATGATTTCCTTCCTTCAAACCCATGTGAAGAACCTCATGGTGGTGGACGCTGAAAAAGCGCTCCAGGACGTGGGCTCTCCCAAGGTACTGAACCTGATCCTTTTAGGCGCGGCTCTCCAAAGCGGGGCCCTGGGCCTGACGGAGGACGACATCAAAACCGCCATTTTGCAGAAAATCCCCGAAAAATTCCATGAGCTCAACTTCCGCGCCCTGGCTTGGGCCGGTCAGAATATGTAATCATCCAAAAAATAGAGAAAGAAGGCACAGAGCATGCAGATTTCAAAGGAACAACTGGCCCATGTAAACCACCAGATCAAGGCGCTGGAATCCGCGGGAAGTTTCTACGGCAAGAAGCTGGCCGAGGCGGGCATCCACAGCGTCAGCAGCCCCGAGGAATTTGAACAGCTTCCCTTCTCCGAAAAGAGCGACCTGCGGGACGCCTATCCCCTGGGCCTGATGACCGCCCCGGAAAAGGACATCGTGCGCATCCATTCTTCCTCCGGCACCACCGGCCTGCCGGTGATCATCCCCTACACCGCCAAGGACGTGGAGGACTGGGCCATCATGTTCGCCCGGTGCTACGAATACGCGGGCATCACGAAAATGGACCGCATCCAGATCACGCCCGGCTACGGCCTGTGGACCGCTGGCATCGGCTTTCAGAACGGCGCGGAAAAATTGGGCGCCATGGTCATTCCCATGGGCCCCGGCAATACCGAAAAGCAGTTGAAAATGATGCAGGACATGGGCTCCACGGTGCTCTGCTCCACTTCCTCCTACGCCCTGCTTTTGACGGAAGAAATCGAAAAACGGGGTCTCAAAGACAAGATCAAGCTCAAGAAGGGCGTGATCGGCTCCGAACGCTGGAGCGACAAAATGCGCCAGCGCATTTCCGAGGGCCTGGGCATCGAGCTTTATGATATTTACGGCCTGACCGAAATCTACGGTCCCGGCATCGGCATTAACTGCAAATACAACACCGGCATGCACTATTGGGACGATTACCTCTACATTGAAATCATCGATCCCAAGACCCTGAAACCCGTACCCGACGGAGAAATGGGTGAGATCGTGATCACCACCCTGGTCAAGGAAGGCGCGCCCCTCATCCGCTACCGCACCCACGACCTTTCCCGCATCATCCCCGGCGAATGCCCCTGCGGAAGCAAGTATCCAAGGCTTGACACCATTATGGGCCGCACCGACGATATGATGAAGATCAAAGGCGTGAACGTGTTCCCCAGCCAGATCGAAGAAATCCTCAAGGGCTTCCCCGAAGTGGGCAGCGAATACCAGATCCGCATTTCCCACCTGGACGGCAAGGACACCATGCGCATCTACGTGGAAACCAACGGGTCCGTGGATTTCCAGGACCTGTCGGAACGCATCGCCGCCAAGGTAAAATCCGTGATCGGCTTCACGCCCCTGGTCAAAGTGGTGGAAAACGGATTGCTGCCCCGCAGCGAAAAGAAAACCAAGCGCGTCATCGACGAACGGTACGATTGACCCAGCCCTGTCAGCGCCAGCCTCTCTATCAAGGCTGGCGTTTAATAACTTTTTACATAACTGGGGGAAACCATTCTTTGGAGGCCAAAGAATGGTTTCCCCCAGCCCCCCTTCCAAGAAAGCCATAAAGAAGCTAATACAGTACATCCTTACATTAAAGCCGATGGCCCAGCGTTTCTCGGCGCGGTTCTCCCCCAGAAATCCCTGAATGGCAACGGCGTTTTTTCATTGCCCGCTTGACGGATGAGCAGCGGTATCCTATACTGGCAGTACATGGAAGCATGGAGGCGAAAACATACATGGACATGTTGCAGTTGATTCAGCAGCGGCACAGCTATCGGGGAAAATACAGACCGGACCCTGTGCCCCGGGCGCATTTGACCGCCATCATGGAGGCGGGCCTTTCGGCTCCTTCGGGGTGCAACAAGCAAACAACCAGCCTGATTGCAGTGGATGACCCGGAAATATTGAAAGTCCTGCGGGCGGTGATTGATCCCCCGGTAGGTGAAACCGCCCCGGCAATGATCTGCGTGCTCACTCAGCGGATCAACGCCTATCGGGACCGGTGCTTCGCGGTGCAGGATTACGCCGCCGCCATTGAAAATATGCTGCTGGCCATCACCGCGCTGGGCTATCAAAGCTGCTGGTATGAAGGGCACATTACGGATACGGACCGGATCGGCGACAAAATGGCCCGGATTTTAGGCGTGCCGGAAGGATATGAACTGGTTTGTTTCCTGCCCGTGGGGATCGGGGAGGAAGAACCGAAGGCTCCCCGCAAAAAGGCGTTTTCGGAACGGGCTTGGTTCAATGGTTTTCTCCAAAAGAACGCCGGAAAATGAATTGCGTTTTTCCCTAAACGGTTTTATAATGGAAGCAACGATCAAAACAAGCGGAGGAAACGTTATGGACAAGCATTTCGAGCCCACCTTCCAATCCCTGCGCCAATATACCGTGCCCGACTGGTTCCGGGACGCGAAATTCGGCATCTGGAGCCATTGGGGCCCCCAGAGCGTGCCCATGTTCGGGGACTGGTACGCCCGGAACATCTACATCGAGGGCACCCCCCAGTACGAATACCACGTGCGCCACTACGGCCATCCCTCCAAATTCGGGTACAAGGACATCTGCGCCCTGTGGAAAGCGGAGAACTTCGATCCCGAAGGGCTGATGGACAAATACTGGCGCGCCGGTGCCCGGTACTTCATGTCCCAGGGCACTCACCACGACCATTTCTTCAATTACGATTCCCAGATCAACCGTATGAACAGCGTCAAAGTGGGCCCCCACAAGGACATTTTGTCCCTTTGGAAAGCGGCGGCGGACAGGCGCGGCATGCCCTTCGGCGTCAGCGAGCATTTGGGCGCGTCCTTCTCCTGGTGGCGCGTGAACAAGGGCTGCGATAAGCATGGCCCCTACGCGGGCGTGCCCTACGACGGCGCGGACCCCGCCTGGCAGGACTTTTATCACGCCAATCAGGAGCACGGCCTCGACAATCCTCAGGACATTTCCCCCTGGTACACGGAAAACAAGGCGTTCCGGGATTACTGGCTGCGCTGCGTCACCGAAATGATCGAAAAGTTCACCCCCGATCTTTTGTATACCGACGGTTCCCTGCCCTTCGGCGGGGCCTGGTGGAACGAGGAGGGCAAGCGCCCCATCCGGGACGAGGACTACGCCCTGGGCCTTGAAGCCGTGGCCCGACTCTATAACGCCTCCATCGAGAAA
>JAFXMP010000008.1 GCA_017530275.1 Clostridia bacterium
CAATATTCCTTTTCTATTTCCTATACGCATGCTTTCACCTTCCTTCTGTGAATCCTTGTGGTTCAGCTTCTCAGTAATCCCCTGGCCTTTTCCAGCCGTCTTGATACGGTGGATGGGCTGATATGCAGCGCCAGGGCGGTTTCCCGCACGGTCATGCTTTGCAGATAGAAAAGCAGGATGACAGCCCGGTACTTTTCAGGCAGGTTCATCACGTCCAGAATCAGTTCCCGATCATCAGAATCGGTCTGTATCAAGGCGGATAAATCGGCCTTGGGCACTTCATGCTTTCGGAAGGCCCGGCGCAGGTGATCCCGGCAGGTATTGCAGGCGATCTTCATGAGCCAGGTTTTGGGCGTGCACTGATTGCGTCCCTGAAAACGATCCATATGCTTCCAGGCTTTCAGAAACGTTTCCTGCGTCGCATCCTCCGCGTCGGCACGGCTGCCCAAGTAGAAGCAGCACAGCCGCAGCACATCGGTTCCATAGGCATCATACCATTCAGCCAAAACCGCTTCTCGGTCATCCTGCCGGGCGAACGGGATGTTTTCTGTCAGTTCCATGGGTGCGCCTCCTGCGTTTCTGGTGTGCGGATCAGCCGTTGCCGCCCGATCCATTCTCCAATGTAAAGTGAACGATGCGCACAACCGGTGAAATTTGTACGATGATGTCCGCCACGTGATCGGAGGAATTGTCGTGCCCCCGTTCATCCTGCCAGAAGGTGAAAAACGCGTAGCGCAGGTTGTCCATCCAGCTTTCCAAATACTGGTAAACGTGATTCACCTTTTCCGCCTTTTCCGGGTTCACGGCATGCAGGAAAGCAAGCAGATCGTTTCCAAGGGCCTCCTGCTCTTCCGGGGTCAGGGTGTACCGATCCACGCAGTACAACTCGTCCGGATCGATGGTTTCGTTATGCAGTGCAAGCAGATTGCCCGCACCGTCAACCACTGCGTTGTAGACGAACCTGTCCTCGTCGGGGCCGCCGTAAACGGACAGGATGGACGGATCGTCAAACGTGGGCCCCATGTACCAGACCTGTCTGTTCAGGTCGGACACGCCAAGTTCCGGCAGGCTCCACACCTTTTTCGCGTAGGCGATGGCTTCTTCATCAGTTGTCACGGGCTGGCGGACGAACGCGGAAACAATGGGCAGCCGTGGCGTGGGCCGAAGCTCCGCCGTGGCGAAGGCGCCTGCCAGCAGCATGGAGGCCACCACCATGAACCCCACGCTGAGCCAGGTCAGCCGTTTCCCCGCCTGCAAAATGGTGAGCACCCGGGTTTTGAGGCGCTTGCCCGTCATGGTCATACCGGTGGCCATCACTAAAAGCCCCGGGGCGTTCCGCCGGGAAGAAGCCAGCAAAAGCACGTTGACGTATGCCTGCCTCTCTTCCTGCTCCATGGGCGCGATCACCCGGTCGTCGCAGCGCAGCTCCGTATCGGTGCGGCTCATGGACGCAGCGATCCACACCAGGGGATTGAACCAATGAACGGCGCAGCAGAGCAGCCGGAGCACGTTCCATAAGTTGTCATGATTTTTCAGGTGGCATACCTCGTGGGTGAGCACCTGAATGGCCTCCTGGGGCTTGGCCGTCAGCGGCAGGGTGATATAGGGCCGAAACACGCCCACCAGGCAGGCGCTGGGCAGGGGATCGGTAAAGAAAACGGGCACGGGCTTCACCTTCCGCTCCGCGCACAGGGCTTCATACTGATCCTTGAGCTTGCCGCTGATTTCCTCGATGCGGCCGGAGCGCAGATACCAGCGGAAGCGCACGTTGGAAAAGGCGAACCACAGCAGCACGGCGGCGACGCCCAGCAGATACACCTGGGCCAGGGAGATCGAAACGGTAGCGTATTCGATGCCTGTTGCCAGGTCTTCCACCCGGTTGCCCAGGGGGATATGGTTGGTATCCCACAGCGTACGGGCCAAATCATAGAGGGCGTCCTGAACGCGTACCTTCACCTGCCCGGCAATGGGGCGGATGGCGGCGTCCTGCGCGAAGGGAGAACGAATGAACGCAATCCAGGGATTGGGCAGGGTAACGGGCAAAAGAAGCCTTACCGCCACCAACAGCCAGCCAAAGCAAATGGCGCTGTTGCCCATCTGCCGCCGCAGGAATTTCCGCAGCACTATCATGAGCAAAATGGCGATGCTGGCCATGACGTTGGCCTCGATGAGAAAATTATAGATCAATGCGGTTCGCATGGTCTTTCCTCCTGTATATCCATTGCGGTCGTTTTACTTACCGGCGTTCTTTTTCACTTCGTCCAAAATCTCCTGGATTTCCTCCACCGTCAGGTCGCCGGAGGAAACCAGATGGTTTACCAGCAGGGAAGCTTTGCCCTTGAAGATATGGGAGAGGAATTTCCGGGTCTGCTCGGTGGACGCCTCGTCCTTACCCACGGCGGGGGTGTAGGTCTTCTGGGTCCCGGATTCGTCCACCTTCACCGTGCCTTTTTCCTCCATGCGCTTGAGCAGGGAAATCACCGTGTGCCGCGTCCAGCCCATGGTGGGTTCCAGGGTTTTCATGATCTCGCTCATGGTGCGGGGCGAACGATCCCACAGCACCTCAAGGATTTTCCATTCCGCGTCTGTGCATTGAATCGGCATATTGACGAACCTCCTTTTTAGGGTAAACAGCTGCTTACTCTATGAGTATACAGCTGCTTACTCTATTCGTCAATAGTCGGAATGATTTTGTTACAATTCGGGAGACTAATTTGTTTGATTGACCCTCACCCGTTTCCTCAACGACACGCCGGTTCTCCTCGAACCGGCTGCGCCGTCCGCACGCCCTTGCGGATACGCCGTTCACCCGTCCACGCGGACCGCCGCCGGTACGTCAAGCGGCAAAACGCCGCCTGCGCGTTAAATAGGCGCCGATCCGCAAGTGATTGCGGTCACCCGCATCGTCATGGAAGATATTCGCGGCATGGCGTCCGGAAAAGGGAAACCTGATCCGGACGCCTTTTATATGTTCCGAGTATGTCGCCCATGAAAAAAACGCGTGACCGAAACGATCACGCGAACATTTATAAAACAGGCGCCTTGGTCCTTCATCCACCGTATGATTTCCCGGGCTTTCGGCCCCAAAAAGGATTTCTCACATTCCACATCCTCAAGCGGCGCAAATCCGCTTTATGCGGGCATTTGCTTCTTTCGGATGATCGTTCCCAGCTGAAGAACGATAAACGGACCAAAAAACAGTTGTCAGTTCCAGATTACGTTCTCACAAACGTATCGTAAATGGCCTTCACTGCGGCCTCGAAATCCTCTTCGTCCACGCCCACGATGATGTTCAGCTCGCTGCTGCCCTGGTCGATGGTGCGGATGGAAATGCCCTGGGAGGAAATGGCGGTGAAGAGCCTGGCGGCGGTACCGAAGGCCCGCACCATGCCCCGGCCCACGGTGGCGATCAGCGCCAGATGTTCGGACACGGTGATCTGATCCGGCTCCACCAGTTCCTGGATGCGGGCCAGCACTTCATCCTTGTGGGGGGCCAGTTCTTTTTCATGCACCACCACGCACATGGTATCGATGCCGGTGGGCAGGTGCTCAAAATTGATCTGATACTCTTCAAACGCCTGCAAGACCCGGCGGCCAAAGCCCAGTTCCGCGTTCATCATGTCCTTTTCGATGGACACGATGGTAAAGCCCTTGTGCCCGGCGATGCCGGTGATCACGTGGTTTTGCTCGTTGGGGCCCGCGTTGGCGCGGATCATGGTGCCGGGGTGCTTGGGGTCGTTGGTGTTGCGGATATTGGTGGGGATGCCCGCCTTGCGCACGGGGAACACCGCTTCCTCATGAAGCACCGTAGCGCCCATGTAGGACAGCTCCCGCAGTTCCCGATAGGTGAGGGTGGAAATAAACTGGGCGTCGGGCACGATGCGGGGGTCCGCCATGCGGAATCCCGTCACGTCCGTCCAGTTTTCATATACGTCGGCGTTCACGGCCCGGGCCACCAGCGCGCCGGACACGTCGCTGCCGCCGCGGGAGAAGGTGCGCACATTGCCGTCGGCATCCGCGCCGTAAAAGCCCGGCACCACCGCCCGATACAGGCCGCGCAGGCGTTCGCCGATCAGGGTGTTGGTTTCTTCCTCCAGCAATCGGCCGTCGGGGGTAAAGCGCACCACCTCCGCGGCGTCCACGAAGGGAATACCCAGGTATTTGGCCAGCAGCTTGCCGTTCAGGTATTCGCCCCGGCTGGCGGCAAAGTCCGGCGTCGCGCCTTTTTCCAGCTCCTGGGCGATCTTTGCAAATTCTTCCTTAAAATCCATGTCCACGTTCAGTTCCCCGGCGATTTCCTCATACCGGGCCTGAATGCGCTCCAATAAATGCTTAAACGTCTTCTTTTCCTTTGCGGCTTTATGGGCGGCGTATAACAGATCGGTGATCTTGTCGTCGCCGGGTCCCCGCTTGCCGGGGGCGCTGGGCACCACATATTTCCGTTCGCTGTCCATATCAAGGATGGTCTTTACTTTTTTGAACTGAGCGGCGTCCGCCAAAGAACTGCCGCCGAATTTCGTTACGATCATGCACCGTCACTCCTCTTGAGATTCACACACGATATTTTAACCGCTTTAGGCGGGAATGTCAAATAAAACCATGGGTTTTTCTTCCCAAAAGCATCATATTCCGGGAAGAAGCGGACGGTGCGGCTTGCGGGCAAAGCGTTTCTTTGTTATAATCAGGCAGCGGCCCGGGCACAATGGCCTTTATGGAGGTGTGGAACGGGCATGCTGGAAGATAAAATGAACCGCTTTTTGGAAGCGGCAGAACGGATGCGGCTATCGGACTATATCGCCTTTGAATCAGACCGGAAGCGGCGGCTGCTGGACGCTTTCTGGCAGGGCGTGGCGCGGGGCTTGGGCATCATGGTAGGCTTTTCCATATTGGGTGCGGCGGTGCTGTTTATTCTGCAGGACTTAGCCAGACGCAACCTGCCGGGCATCAGCGATTTCGTGGCCCAGGTGGTGGCGCTGGTGCAGCTCAGGCTGCAATAAAGGAGGACGGCATGGATAGGAAAGGTTATTGGCTTCGCTGGGTATTGCCAGGACTTCTTACGCTGCTGCTGGACCGCCTGATCAAATGGCTTCACCTGCGAGTTTCCGAAGGCCAGGCCGTGCGCAATACGGGCATGGCCTTCGGCATGTTCCAGGGAAATTCCGCCGTGATCCTGCTCGTGTCAGCGGCGCTGGTGGCTGTTTGCGTGATTCTTTTGCGGAACACAAGGCCCAGCGGCCTTGCGCCAATCGCCCTGTCCATGATCGCGGGCGGGGCCCTGGGCAATATGATCGACCGGCTGCTGCACGGTTATGTGATCGATATGTTTCCCTTTTTCGGGTGGTTCGTATTCAATGTGGCGGATGTGGGCGTGGTGGCGGGGGCCGTCCTGTGCGGATGGAGCCTGCTGTTCCGGCCCCAGGATTGGAGCGCGAAGGAAAAATGACGCGGGAATACACAGGAGACGGGGAGCGGCTGGACGTCGTTCTGTCCAAGGACGGGGAATTGAGCCGCAGCCGGGCGGCGGCGCTGATCAAGGATGGCTGCGTCACCGTGGACGGGCAAACAGAAACCAAGCCCTCCTTCAAGGCGGAAAATGGCGCGGTGATCGTTCTGGATATGCCGGAAGTAAAGCCCGCCAAAGCGGAGGCCCAGGATATCCCCCTGGAAATCCTTTACCAGGATGCGCATTTGGCCGTAGTGGTGAAACCCTGCGGCATGGTGGTGCACCCCGCCGCGGGCAACGACGACGGCACTCTGGTGAACGCCTTGCTGTTCCATTTGGACAGCCTTTCCGGCATCGGCGGGGAAATGCGGCCCGGCATCGTGCACCGCCTGGACAAGGACACCAGCGGTCTGCTGCTGGTAGCGAAAAGCGACGCCGCTCACGCCGCCCTGTCCCGGCAGTTATCCGAACGGGAAATGGAAAAGCACTACCGGGCGATGGTTTACGGCAAAATGAAAGCGCCCGAGGGCGTGATCGAAAAGCCCATCGGACGCAGCAAGACAGACCGCAAGAAAATGGCGGTGGACGAAAGCGGGCGCTGGGCCAAGACGGAATGGAAGGTGCTTCATGAATACCCGGACCGGACCCTGCTGGACGTGCACATCATCACGGGCCGGACCCACCAGATCAGGGTGCATATGGCTTCTATCGGCCATCCCGTTTTAGGCGACGCGCTGTATGGGCATAAACGCATGCCCGACGTGCCCCGCCTGATGCTCCACGCCTATTCCCTGACTTTCACCCACCCAGTCACCGGGGAACGGATGCAGTTCACTGTGAAATGCCCTTTTTGTGAAGAATGATTCTGTCATCCATCCAGCGTCGGCGGTCCCGACGCCGTTTTCATATGAAATCGCATAATTTCTCCCTGCAGGGACATGCTAACTCCTGATCAGGGCCGTTTTTCGGCCTAAGGAGGAGGAGAAGCAAGTTGTCGGTAGGGCTGATTTTGTTAGCGGGCGTTACAGCGCTCGTTTTATTCGGCGTCGCCCAGCGGGTGCTGGATCGAATGCATTTGACGGACAAGGCCGCGCTCATCATCGCGGCGCTGATCTTTTTGGGCGGTCTTATACCGGATATCCGCATCGGACGGGTGGCGGTGAATCTTGGCGGAGCTGTGGTCCCCTTCGGCGTATGCGTATGGCTGCTGATCAAAACCGATACCCGTCAAGAATTTGGACGCGCTGTCTGGGGCAGCGTGCTTACCGCTGTGGCGGTATACGCTTTAGGCAAGCTGCTTCCCGCGGAGCCGGAAGAAATGACCCTTGACCCGCATTACCTCTACGGCCTTGCAGGTGGGGCCATCGCTTACCTGCTGGGGCGTTCCCGCCGGGCGGCGTTTATTTGCGGCGTACTGGGCGTGATTTTGGCCGATACTGCCGTAGCGGTAATCAACTGGCGAAACGGCATAGAAACCACCCTGCGCTTAGGCGCCGCCGGAGCCATGGATACCGTAGTGATTTCCGGGCTTCTGGCTGTGCTGCTCAGCGAACTGGTGGGCGAATTGCTGGAACGGGCTGCCCGCGCCAATGGCCAGGAACCCAGCCCCAATCTGGAAACGCCCTTCCGCAAAGGAGGGAGCCATTCATGAAAAAGCCTCTCGCAATCCTGTTTCTGGCACTGTTCCTTTTGCCCGCTGCTGCTCTTGCACAGGAGGACGAAACCGAGGACGTGTACCGGCTGCTGGATCCCCAAGGGGAAACGGTGACCCTGTACTGCGGCACGCCGGAGCCGGGAGATGAGTACATATCCGGGGACAACCGCCATTTCCGGGTCATCCAGGTCGATCCCGACGGCAAAGCCGCCCGGATGGAATCTTTGGGCGATTTTTCCCTGCCGGACGTGGAATGGGCAAAGGACAGCGCCCTGCCTGTGTCCGCCGTGCGCCGGGCCGTGGCCCTGTACTGCACCCACAGCGATGAAAGCTACGAGCCCACCGACGGCAAAAGCAGCATCGAAAAGCGGGGCGGCATTTACGACGTGGCGGAAAGCCTGAAAGCCAGCCTGGAAAAAGAGGGAATCACCGTCTATTACAGCGATGAAAACCACTATCCCCACGACGCCGGGGCTTACCGCCGCAGCCGGGCCACCGCCGCCTCCCTGGCCGAGGAGGGGGTGGACGCTATCTTCGACATTCACCGGGACGGCATCCCGGACGCCAGCCAGTACGAAAGCACCGTGGACGGCGAGGAGGTATCCAAAGTAAGGCTGCTGGTGGGCCGTTCCAACCAGAACGCCGACGCCAACAAGCAGTTCGCCGCTCAGATCAAGGCCGTTGCAGATAAGGTGTATCCCGGATTGGTAAAGGATATTTATATCGGCAAGGGGTCCTACAATCAGGACCTGATGAGCCAGTCGGTGCTGCTGGAATTCGGCACCCACAAGAGCGATAAAAAGGAGGTGCTTGCCTCCACCGCCTTGATGGCCGACGTGCTTGACCGCACCCTGTACGGCAGCGTCACCGGCGCGGCGGGCAATGGAAAAGCCCCGGCAAAAAAGAACACCGGAGGCGTTACCGGCGCTGCCTGGGTGATTGGCCTGCTGCTCGTTGGCGTTTTAGTGTACGCCTTCGCCGCCACCGGCGACCGGCGGCTGGCCTTTGAGAAATTCAAGAGCAGCTTCCGGGAAATGAGCGGCGGCCTGCTGGGCGGCCATAAGGACGGAAATAAAGAAGAATAAACGCGGCCCCGGCAGGCTCACCCGCCGGGGCTGTCGCTTATTTGGAACTACCGATCAACCGGCACATCGAAGGAGGGGAAGCACAGCAGGCCGGTGTTTTCCGCCTGAGCAGCCGCAAAGCACTTTTCAGGATCGGTTTCGTCAAGCATTCGCAGGGCGAAACGGAAGTTATGAAAGCCCCCCAGGGAAGCCTTGAAATTGGTTTCCCAAAAATTGTTCATCACCCAGGCGTATACCTGATCCGTGTTCTTTCGTTCAGGATCGCCCGACAGGCGTATATCGTGGGGCGGAAGCGGCCCCATGCTGATCATGGGCGCGTCGGGCATTTCCACCAATACGGTGTCATCCTTACCGATCCAGGCAATACCGTTTTGGAGCTCGTAATAGTCCGCGCAGGTACCGGGGATCTGATCGATGCGGGGCCGGAACACACAGCCCGTCTTATCCGCCCAGAAAACGGCGTCCTCCCGGGCAAAAGGCAGGGCCAGGTACACGTTTTCGGGTTCCAGGCGGCTTTCCTTGTGCAGGCGGTATTCCACATCCAGCCGGGGAATATGGCAGTAAGACGTGAGAATCAGTTCGGTGGACAAGCTGCCTTTTATTTCATAGCTCAGGATCACGCGGCTCATGACCGGCCCATAGTCCGTAACCTGCGCATCGGTGAGCCTGCCGAAATCCCTCTGGGTATGCAGCGCTTTGCGGTTTCTGCCCATGTTCCGGCGTTCAGCGCAGGCGTTCGTGCGGATAGGCGTGATCTCATATATGGGTTCAAAAGCCGTTTCGCTGCCTGTGATCAGCTCCCGGTTGTGCTGCCGGTCGAAAATGGACATAATGCCCTTTCCCGTTTCCCACTTGATGTGAAAGAAAGGCGTGATCATTTCAAAGGGCGTGCAGGCCCAGTCCGGGTCCCCCAGGCGGCCATAGGCAAAATCCTGTACTCCGTCGGCCCCGTAATCACATTGCAGGCTGATCATTGGCGGATCCTTGGGCGGGTTTTCTTCCAGGCGGAAAACAGCGTGCTCCAAAGGCTGCAATTCCACGGGCAGATTGAACTGCCATCCACGGGCTACCCTGGATAACTGATAAGGGATCTCTTTCCCCGTCTTTTCACTCACGATACGGAAATCCTTGTGCCGAAACAAGATTTCCAATTCTGTGCGCGCAATGGCGGTAACCGCCACATGATTGGGGTTGACTGCTTGGATACGGTAATCCTTCCAGATCACCATGGGCGTTTGGCCCAAGTGTCCGCACAAGGTATCCAGGCACATGCTCACGGCTTCGTTGGCTCTGGCAGCATATAGGGTTTTGCGCATGTCCAGCAAATTCACCATGGGATGGGCTGGCTGAGAAATGCTGGAGGAAAAACCCCAAGTGTGTTCCGCGTAGAGCATCAGATCGTACCGTGCGGCCTCCATTTTCTCTTTGGACGCCACGCGGCAGTCCGGGTCAAGGCAGCGGCAGATATGATATTTCCGCACCGCTTCACGGTAATGGCTCACTGCGTCGGGGGTGGAGCAAGTTCCGTCCGCCCACCAGTCCGTCCAATCCCCCCGATAGGTGGGAATGATTTCGCCGTGCTTTTCCACTTCGTCGAAAAAGCGGTCCAGGGTGGTCATCTCCAGCGTGATCTGATCCCCGTTTTCCGCGTTCCACCGGTGAACAAATTCGATGATGCCGGGGCCGGGAGGAGAATTATCGGTAGTCAGGCCGGACACCAGAATGGGGCAGAAATCAAAGGGAAAACCATCCCCCTTGAGTTTTTCTGCATAAGCGAACAGGCGATGCTTGGAAAGTTCCCAATTGGTAAGGCCCGTATTGGGCAAGCCGTCCCGGATCATGTAGCCGTACTGGCCGGACAGCTGATGAATGTTGATTTCGTTTCCCAAATGGTAGTGCTCGCTCTGCCACACCAACAGCTTTTGTCCATCTGGGCCCTCCCAATAGAACGGAAGCTGTTTTTTTCCTGTAGCGTAATGGCCGTGATGGGTATGCACCGCGGAAAGCAGCCGCCGGATGCCCGCGTCCGCCATGATGGAAGCATAGCCCCAGGCATAGCCGTTGATGTCGGCGGTCATGGCGCTTTTCATCTCTACGCCCTGTTCCTCCGTTATCCGGCGGCACTTTTCCAGCGTTTCCCGCAGCACCGTTTCATCCGTCAGGTCCGTGCCGTTCAGGTAACTGCCGGACAGGCCGATTTTTCCCTCCCGGACGAACCGCCAGAAATCGGCGATATACGCGGGGGTGCTGCTTTCCAGAAACTTTTCCAGCATCCAGAAGGTTTCCACATTCCAGCAAAAGCCCGCCCATCGAGGGGCCTGCTCCGCTTCCCGCAGGATATCCACCACGCTTTCCAAGTATTTGGCATGATTCCAGGCAATTTTTTCCTGACGGTCCGTATATCCTATGTCGGTGTGGGCGTGATGAATGAGATAGAATTTCATCGTCCTTCCTCCTTTGCAAAAGAAAAAGCAGTGGCGCGCTGCTTTTTCGTCATATTAAACCAGTGCTTTTCATAGCGAATACGAATATGAACGTGGAAAAAATGCATAAAGTGCTGGTGATAGCCACGCATTCGGCGGCCAGCTCACCGTCCCCGCCCATGCTTTGCGCCATAGGATAGGAAGATACGGCCACCGGCGCGCCGAAGGCGATAAAGGCGCAAGCCAGCGCCACACCCCGCATGCCCGCGATTACGCAGACCGCCATAAACAGAAGAGGGGACAAGAACAGCTTCCAGGGCACCACGATCGCCAATTGCCGCATATGGCCCTTGGCGCTGGAAAACTGGATCGCTCCACCCAGGGTGAACAGCGCCAGGGGCGTGGCGATCTTGCTCAAATCATTCATGGTGGTTTTCAGGAAAGCCGGTGGCTGGAAATGCAGCAGCCACAGGGCAAAGCCCAGCAGCGAACTGATGATCAGGGGATTTTTCAGAATGTTCAGCACGATGCGTCCCACCTTGATTTCCCCCTGCCCATAAACGCACAGAGCGACCACGGACATCAGATTATAGACCGGCACCGTTACCGTCACCAGCAGCGCCGCCAGAGACGTATCCTGCCCCGGAAACAGCATGGCTACCAGGGGAATACCGAAAAAAGCGTAATTGGCCCGGCCCATAGCCTGGATCATCACGCCGATCTTTTTCGGGTCCTTTTCCAGCCGGGGCACGAAAAGGAACAGCAGCCCGAACTGCGCGAGAAGCAAACCGGGAATCAGCAGGAAAGCCAAGCCGGAGATGGGCGTATCATAGGGCGTGTTCATCACGCTGTAGCACAGGTTCACGGGCAGAAACACCCGGAACACCAATTGATTCACGTCCTTCACCAGTTGGTCCTTGAGCAGGCCGATCCTGCGGCAGAACCAGCCCGTCGCCATCAATGTCAACAGCGGCAGGACCGTGTTCAGGGCAAAGAGGAAATCATCCATAGCGGTTTCCTTTCGGTTCTGTTATGGGCGTTGGGTGACGGGGCTGTCCTTCAGGATGGTCTGCACGCGGGTCAGCGCCCGCTGCATCACTTCCTTCTGCTGGCTGTTCATTCCATCCGGCGCGGGGTCCGCGCTGCACACGACGCGGTACTGCATACTGCCGTTCACGCTCTGCCGCCAGATATAGGTGGGCGTATATTCCGCGCTCTCAAACTGCGCACGGCCCTGACTGTCAATGGAAACGGTCAGGTGCAGCAGCAGGCCGGAAATATCGTACCCTTCCCGCGACTCGGTAAGCAGCGTGCCCAGAGAGTACGCTACAAAAGCGTTCCGGGTTTTGCCGTCCTCCCCCGTGCAGGAAATGATCTCCATGGGCAGCACCCGGCTGGTCCGCGTGCCAAGGATCACATCCGCCCCCATTTCCGCCAAAGCCAGCGCGGTATTGCGCTGGGCGGAAGTAACAGACGTGGCGTCTGCTTTCCCCCAGTACAGGCACACGATCACGCACCGGGCACCCTGTCCGCGCGCCCAACGAATATCTTCCCGGGCTGCCTCCAGGGAAAAGGGTTTCAGGGTTTCAGGGGCGTCCTTCTGGGTATTTTTGCTCTTTGCTGTCAGCGCGTCCGTATAGGACAGGAGGGCCACCGTGCCGCCGTTGAGGGGCACCAGCCTGTGCTGGGATGCGCCAGCGACGCTCACGCCCCCGCAGGAAAGGCCGCGGCTTGTGAGGGCGGAAACGGTTTCCGATGCGCCTTGAGTCCCCTGGTCTAGGATGTGCTCGCTGCCCAGAATCACCTCGTCCACTCCCAGGGTGCGCATGGCGTCGGCGGCTTCAGCCAGTGCGACGGTATCCCCGTATTTACGGTCGGAGCCATTGATCAGCTGGGGCTGGGTGACCAGGTTCAGATCGGCATATACCTTGCCGCTGATCCCCGCCAGGACGGGGCGGTAATCCGCCGTTTTCTCTGTTTTGTTATACACGGAATCGGAAATATCGCTGTGAAAGGCCAGCAGGCCGCCCGCGGTGAGGGTAAAGGTATAGGGCGGCTGCGCAGCGGGGGCAGGCGTTGCTGGCGGCGGCTCCGAAGGCGCTGGCGTATCGGTAGCCGGGGCCGCGGTAACTGGCGCCAAGGTCACCTTGACGGTGCGCACCGGACTCTGCAGCGGCTCCGGCACAGCGGTGGGGCCCTGGAGCGCGGCGCTCATCAGGCCGATCACCCTCTGTGCGTCCATCTGAACGTCGGTACTGTCTCCGCGCATCCTGCTGAACAGCAGCAGGCATCCCGCCGTCACAACGATGGTGAGAAGCAGGGTCAGAACGGTGCCCAGGGACCAGCCTGGCTTGTGATGCTTCATAACGTTATCACGGCTTCGCTTCCACCCGGATCATGCTTTCCACCCGGGCGTCATTGGAATTGA
>JAFXMP010000107.1 GCA_017530275.1 Clostridia bacterium
AAGAAAAAGAGCCGGAAATCAGCGCTCCGTCTTCTGACGCCGCCGCGACGCCTTGCCCAGCGGAGTTTGTCACGCCGGGCGGTTTTCATTATCATGTGGGCGACACATTCCAATACACGAAACCGGACGGTTCTGTTTCTTCCATTCTTATAGAAAGTGTAGATGAGGGAGGGTACTTTGTTCTTTCCTCTGACAGGTTCTCCGGGGATGAGCGGATCGCCGTGCTGCGAAGCGTTGTAGAAGAAAATATTGACGAGGGAAAATACATCCCCAAAGGCGGCGAAACCGTTGAGGAGGCGTTTCATACGCCCGGAGGCCATGTGTACCGCCCCGGGGATGAATTGGATTGGGTCGTAGACGGTGATCTGCATATTTCCATTCACATAGACCGTGTGGACGCGGAAAACGTCTGGTGTACCTTTCCGGGTTCAGAAGACGGCGAACCCACCCGGATGGAGAGAAACGGATTTGAGGCCCAAATCGACAACGGCAGCTTTACTTTTGTGGTTAATGACCAGGAACAGGCCCAGGAGGAAGCGCCCACGCCGGATATTGACACGTCTGAAACAGTGGAAACGACGGAGCAAAAAGGAACCGCCCCGCTTACAGCCGAAGAAACCGCTGTTCTGCCCATGTCGATGGAAGCCGCCGTGGAATACAACGACCTGAAAGCCCGGTATCCCGACGCCCTGGTCGGTTTTGAACAGCATGGGTACTATGAGTTCTATGGAGAAGACGCGAAAACCGCCTCCCTGCTGCTGAACACAAAAACATTTACGAAAGAAGTACCGGGCGGGCATATCAATGTGACCGGTTTTCCCACCCGTCAATGGCAGCACAATTTCAGGACCCTGTGGAGCAATGGAAACGATGTGTATCTCGCCAGCGAAAAGCCGGACGGTACGCATGAGGAAACGAAGTATCTCCGCAAAGAAGATTATATTCCTCTGAACGCCAAGCTGCATATCAACGGCAGGGAGTTTCGGGTGGCGAGCGTCGATTTCCAGACCCGCAAGGTAAGCCTCCAGGACATGGACATGCAGCGGGAATCCAATTATCCCCTGTTCCGGGAAGTGCTGATAGCCGAAGCGCGCAATTTACTGGAAAACGAAATAGATTTCCCGGTTTCAATAGACGAGATAACACCGCAGATTCCAGCAAAAGAACCCGAACCCGCAGAAGAAACGTCCTCTGATAAGCGAGAAGAAATAAATCCGCCAGATGGCCCTTTCCTATCGGATAACGCTATTCTTCCTGGTCCAGAGAAAGAATCGTCCATCCGGCATGAAACAACAGCGTATTATCCCGGAGAAAAGAATGGCCTGCCCTTCGATATTGAAATACAGACCCTTCATATAGATGAACCGGATCATGATCCTCCCGGGAAAACAGCGTCTCCGGTTGCCGAAAACTTCCGCATCACCGACGATCACTTAGGCGAAGGCGGCGCGAAAACCAAAGTCAAAAAAAACATGGCCGCCATCTATACCCTGAAAACGCTGGAAGCGGAAGGACGGCCAGCCACCCACGATGAACAGGAGGTGCTATCCCGTTATGTGGGCTGGGGCGGCCTATCCGCCACCTTTGACCCGGACAAGAAGGATTGGGGCGACGAATACGAAGAACTGAAAGCGGCGCTGACCCCGGAAGAATATACCGCCGCCCGCGCTTCTACCCTGAACGCACACTACACTTCTCCCACGGTCATTCGGGCTGTCTATGAGGCCCTGGACAACATGGGTTTCAAAAGAGGCAATATCCTGGAGCCCGCCATGGGCGTGGGTAATTTCTTCGGGATGCTGCCGGAATCCATGAAGGAAAGCAAGCTGTACGGCGTGGAACTGGACAGCATCACCGGCAGGATCGCTCAAAAGCTCTATCCCCGGGCGGACATTACGGTGGCTGGCTTTGAAACCACTGATCGCCGTGATTTCTACGATGTGGCTGTGGGCAATGTCCCTTTTGGAAACTATAAGGTAAACGACCGGGCTTACAACAAGCTCGGTTTTAACATTCACAACTATTTCTTCGCAAAGGCGCTGGATCAGGTGCGTCCTGGCGGCATTGTGGCTTTCGTCACGTCCCGCTACACCATGGACGCCAAATCCCCGGAAGTGCGGAAATACTTGGCGCAAAGGGCTGAACTGCTTGGCGCTATCCGGCTGCCCAACAACGCCTTTTTCGCCAATGCGGGAACGGAAGTCACATCAGACATCATCTTCCTGCAAAAGAGGGACCGGCCCATCGACATCGAACCGGATTGGGTACACCTTGGCATGACAGGAGACGGGATTCCCGTCAACAGCTACTTCGCCGATCACCCGGAAATGGTGCTGGGTAATATCGCCTGGGACAAGAGCATGTATGGGGATGAACGGGAAACAACCTGCGTTCCCCTGGAGAGCGTGTCCCTGGCCGATCAGCTTTCTGTCGCTATCCAACGCTTGTCCGGCCAGTATCAGGAAGCGGATTTGCCCGATCTGGCCGAAGGCGAGGAAATCACGGACACCATCCGGGCAGATCCCAACGTGGCAAATTATTCCTATACTGTGGTGGACGGAAAGGTATACTACCGGGAAAACTCCGTCATGGTGCGGCCCAAGCTGAGCCAGACGGCCCAGGAGCGTACAGCGGGCATGGTGGAGCTTCGGGATTGCGTGCGTCAGCTCATGAGCGCGCAGTTAAACAATGCCAGTGATCAGGCCATTCTCGCGCTCCAGGAAAAGCTGAATACGCTTTATGACGCCTATACCGCCAAGTATGGCCTCATCAATTCCCGTGGGAACGCTCAGGCTTTCGCCGATGATTCTTCTTACTATCTCCTTTGTTCCCTGGAAGTGCTGGATGAAAACGGCAATCTGGAAAGAAAAGCCGATATGTTCACCAAGCGCACCATCCGACAGCAGCAGGTAGTAGACCATGTGGACACCGCCGTGGAAGCCCTGGCCGTTTCCATCGCGGAACGGGCGGCGGTGGATTTGCCCTTTATGGCGCGGCTTACCGGGAAATCGGAGAAAGAAATCACAGCAGACCTTCAGGGCGTGATCTTCCGTCTGCCGGAACCGGCTGGCGAGGATGGCCGTTCCCGGTATGTCACCGCCGATGAGTACCTGAGCGGCAATGTGCGGCAAAAGCTGCGGGTCGCGCAGTCATGGGCGGAATCTGACGAAGCCTTCAATGTCAATGTGAAAGCGCTCGAACAGGTGCAGCCCGAAGACCTGAGCGCTTCGGAAATCGACGTTCGCCTTGGCGCTACATGGGTTGACCCGCATTATATCCAGCAATTCATGTATGAAACCTTCCATACCCCTCTGTTTAACCAGCGTACCCCTGACCATTATGTCAGAGAGCGGTACGCGGTCACAGTCAACTTTTCAAGGAACACCGCCGAATGGACAATCACCAATAAGCGTGCGATCCCCGATGTTGATGTGGCGGCTTATTCCACGTTTGGCACTTCGCGGGCCGGCGCTTATGATCTGCTGGAAGCCGCGCTGAACCTGCGTGACGTAAAAATCTACGATAAAAAATACGACCCGGACGGAAAGGAAGTCAGGGTGCTGAACCCCAAGGAAACCACCCTGGCCCAGCAAAAACAGCAAGCCATCAAGGACGCTTTTCGGGAATGGATATGGAAAGACCCGGAACGGCGTGAAGAACTGGTTCGGGTTTACAATGAGCGCTTCAACAGCACACGACCCCGAGAGTACGACGGTTCCCATATTTCCTTTGTAGGCATGAACCCTGAAATCAATCTGCGGCCTCACCAGAGAAACGCCATCGCGCATGTGCTTTATGGAGGCAATACTCTGCTGGCACATCAGGTAGGCGCTGGCAAAACGTTTGAAATGGCGGCGTCCGCCATGGAAAGCAAACGACTCGGCCTATGCAGCAAATCTCTGTTTGTGGTGCCCAATCACTTAACGGAGCAGTGGGCGTCGGAATTTTTGCGGCTGTATCCTTCCGCGAAAATCCTGGTGGCAAAGAAAAAGGACTTTGAGAAGAAGAGCCGCAAGAAATTCTGCGCCAGAATCGCTACCGGCGAATATGACGCGGTGATTATCGGACACAGCCAGTTTGAGAAAATCCCTATTTCTTTCATGCGGCAGGAGCGCCTGCTGGAAGAACAGATTCGGGAAATCATGGAGGCTATCGAGGAAGTAAAATACGAAAGAGGCGAACGCTTCACCGTCAAGCAGATGGAGCGTTCCAGAAAACAATTGGAGGCGAGGCTTGAAAAATTGAGAGCCGAGCATAAGAAAGACGACGTAGTGACATTTGAAGAATTGGGCGTGGACAGGCTGTATGTGGACGAGGCACATTTTTACAAAAATTTGTTCACATTTACAAAAATGTCCAATGTGGCGGGGCTTTCCACCGCCGAAGCGCAGAAGTCCTCCGACATGTTTTTGAAGTGCAGGTATATGGATGAAATCACGGGAAGCCGGGGCATCATCTTCGCAACGGGAACTCCCGTGAGCAATTCCATGGTCGAGCTTTATACCATGCAGCGGTATCTTCAATTCGACGCGCTGAAAGAAAAGGGCATGAACCACTTCGATTGCTGGGCTTCCACCTTCGGTGAAACGGTGACCGCCTTGGAGCTTGCCCCGGAAGGAACCGGATACCGCGCCCGTACCCGCTTCGCCAAATTCTTCAATCTTCCTGAACTGATGAACATGTTCAAAGAAGTGGCGGACATCAAGACCGCCGACCTTTTGAACCTGCCAACCCCCGAAGCGCACTATGAAACCACCGCCGTGCAGCCGTCCGAAATACAGGAAAGGCTGGTAAAATCCCTTTCCGAACGCGCCGCCGCCGTACACGCGCATATCGTCGATCCTTCTGACGATAATATGTTGAAAATAACCTCGGACGGAAGAAAGTTAGGGCTGGATCAGCGCCTGATCGACCCCATGCTGCCCGACCATCCGGGAAGCAAGGTCAACGTGTGCGTGGACAACATTTTTCGCATTTGGCAGGAAGGGAAGGCTGACAAGCTGACCCAGCTTGTGTTCTGCGATTTATCCACGCCCCGGAGCAGCGCTTCTTCCCGCTCCGCGCCTGTTACGGAAAAGGAGGGTAAACAAACCGAAGCGGAAAAAGGAGATACGCCGGAAACGGAAGAATCGGCAGCGTCTGTTGACGAACAGAAAAAGGAAGATATTCCTGAACCCATCGTTCAGAATATCGACCAATTCAGCGTCTATGACGATATTCGCAGCAAACTGATCGCAAAAGGCGTACCGCCGGAAGAAATCGCGTTTATCCACGACGCCAACACGGAAGTGCGGAAAAAGGAGCTATTCGCCAAAGTCCGCTCCGGTCAGGTGCGCGTCCTCATGGGAAGCACGTCCAAGATGGGAGCGGGAACCAACTGTCAGGACCGGCTGATCGCGCTGCATGATCTGGACGCTCCCTGGCGGCCCGGCGATTTGGAGCAGCGGGCGGGCCGTATCGTCCGGCAGGGAAACACAAATAAGGACGTTTACATCTATCGCTATGTGACTGAAAAATCCTTCGACGCGTACCTCTGGCAAACATTGGAAAACAAACAGAAATTCATTTCTCAGATCATGACCAGCAAAAGCCCGGTGCGTTCCTGCGAGGATGTGGACGAAACAGCCCTCTCCTACGCGGAAATCAAAGCGCTTTGCGCCGGTGACCCGCGAATCAAAGAAAAGATGGACCTGGATATCGAGGTGGCGCGCCTGCGGCTGATGAAAGCCGATCATGACAGCAAAAAATACGCTTTGGAGGATCAGATCAGGAAAGAGTTTCCGAAGAAGATCAGCCAATGCCAGCAGACCATTGAGGGCCTGCGGCATGACCTGGAACAGCTTGCCGCCCATCCTGTGCCGGAAAAAGAATTTGCTGGCATGACGGTGGACGGCACTTTTTACTCCGAGAAAAGCAAGGCCGGAACCGCCATCATTGAGTTCTGTAAGAAGCATTATACCACGGATCGGATGGAGATTGGCGAATACCGCGGATTCCCGATGACCTTGCAGTATGATCCCTTCAACAAGCGGTTTGAGCTTACGATGCATGGCGAAATGTCGCATCGGACAGAATTGGGCAGCGACGTATACGGCAATATCCAGCGTATCGACAACGCGCTGGCCAGCATCGGGCAGCGCATAGACGGCGTAAAGGCAAATCTGGAGAATTACCAGAATCAGATGAAAGCCGCCGAGGAAGAAGTGCAAAAGGCCTTTCCCCATGAAGAAGAATTGAAGGAAAAAAGCACAAAGCTGGCTGAATTGGACGCGGAACTGAATATCGACGGTCAGCCCCGGCCCCAAGAGCAAACTGAAATACAGGAAGTGCCTGAACGGGAAATCGCAAAACAGGCCCGTCCTTCCATTCTGGAACGGCTTCAACAGCCCTGCGCCTGCCCCGCCGCGAAAAGAAATATTCCCGCAAAGGAGGTTCGATAATATATGAATGAAAAAGAAAAGGATTGGAAAACCGTACCGATATACAAAGAATCCGGCCTTACGGCGAGGGAAAACAACGAATTGGATGTGTTTCAGGCTTCCAACGCCGCCAACAAAGCCTGCGCCGAGGCCATTGAAAATGCGATCACGGAGAATTGGGATGGCGTCATGTTGAAGGATGGATGCGTACAACCGGTCATGGAGCAATTTGGAGAACAAAGGCTCATGTTCGTTCTGGCGAATGCCTTACAGCTTCACGCCATGGACGGAAGGTTCAGCCGGGAAAATCTGGCCTGGGCGCAGATGGTTCAGGTCGAACCCGCTGCGACGGAAGACCCTGCCGAAAGGCGCTATGCCTGGGACATTCACAGCCACCTCGTCAAGCTGGACGAATTTGCCGTACAGACACGGAAAGCAATCGAGGAAAACGCCGTTCGGGAAACGCCGGTATACCAGGAACCGTATCAATACGCCTTAGACAACGGCGAGACCATTCCTTTCTGGGATTCCCACCGCT
>JAFXMP010000108.1 GCA_017530275.1 Clostridia bacterium
GACCCAGATCGTGTTCGCGGGAGAGTACGTCATCTTTCTCACTTCCGTTTCCGTTAGATTACCAACAAAAAAGGCGCCGGGTGCGTTCAGCACACCCTTGCGCCTTGTTGGAATGATGGCATTTTATGCCAGGATAAGCCGTTTGTCAAGGGGAAAACAATCAAAATACAATGGCCATACCGCCCCCTCGGCCGATCAAAAGGCGTTCAGTTGGGAATCCGGCGATAAGAAAACCTCTTCCCGCAGGCGAGAAGAGGGCAATGCTTTAGGCTTATGTCACTTTTGCTTTTTCGCGGCGCTTTGCTTGCGAAGCTCCCCGTCCAGCGTCTTGAATACAGACTTGGGGCTCGCTTCATCCAGAAGCTCAGCCATTTTCAGCACCTGCGCTTCCGTCAGCTTTTTATTGCCGATAACCGTTCTGAATTTGCTGCATACGATGTACGTGCGGATCTTTTTGAGAGCAGCGCCTTCTTCAAACATGGAGCGGACGACTTTGCTGGCATGGGCGAAGCGGATCAGGTCGCGGTTGAGCAGCTCATAGGACAGTTTTCCGTTCTTATCGGTGTAATGATCAACCAGCTTTTGATATTCAACGCTGTCGATGAATACCTCTTCCTCGGCCGCTTCTTCGGCCGCTTCAGGCGCGACCTCTTTCACGGCTTTCTTTTCCAAACGAACGCCGCCGCGCTTCTTGTAAGGCATGCCTGCGGTAAGCTGGATCGCTTCCTTGAAGGCGGCCTGGGGATACAAGTCGGCGGGGGTGTTGGCCGCCGGAATGGCGTCTCCTGAAGTTTTGCTGATGGAAGCGATGCCCGGCTGGTCCATGTCATAACGAAGGATCGTGATGCCCGATCCGCCGGCTGTCAGCTTTTGCCGAAAAGCGACTGCATCTATCACTGTCAGATTTACAATGTCTGTCCGAATCATAAAGAATCCTCCTTTTTTATTTTATTATATCATTTGGGGGAGGAGATGTAAAGAATTGCGTTTCCCGGGTTCCCGGCTTATGTTATTCGGTCACCTTCATCATCCGGTACCCGATGCCTACATGGGTCTGGATCATTCCGGTCAGGAACCGATCCAGCCGATCCATGAGCCAGTATCCGAACAGACCGGTCACGCATACGGCGGATGCTGCGGTAAACAGCCTCGGCATGAGAGATCGCTGGAACCGCATAAAGAACGTATAAAGATCATTTGGGTCCGCGAGCAGGGCAAGGAATCAGAAAAACGCCGACAGCGATCATAAATACCGCCCCCCGGCCTTCCGAAAAATGCATGGAAACAGCTGCCAGATCGTTGCCGCTCGGGGCTTTGATAGCGGTCGGAGCCCTCCTGTGGGCGCGGCTTTATACGCAAATTCATGATGACGCAGATCCATTCCAATCAAGAATTCTGTGTTGCAGGATTTTTATAATCATCAGAGAATGTATAATACTGCCATCCGAGCGTATTCCTATGATGCAAATACTGGCAAGAACACTCCGGCTTTGACAGAAGGGAGGAAGCGCGCATTTGATGTTTGACCTTGGCACGCCGATGGTGCTTTCCCCCTTGTTGCTTTTGCTGCTGGGGCTGGCCTTCACCGTGGGGATCGATCCTTATATCCGACGGGAGCACAGGCGGACCATGCTGGTCATTGCGGTACTGTGCCTGACGCTGATCGCACAGAATTACTGGGATTATTCCCTGACCGTTGGGCTTCCGCGGCAAACGCTCAGAACGATCGTATCCATCTACGGATACTCCGTTCGGCCGGTCATTCTGATCCTGTTCATGTATATCGTTCAGCCGACGGGAAAACGCTGGTGCTGGTGGATCCTTGCGGGGCTGAATGCGGCGGTCTATCTGACTGCGGTTTTTTCGCCTGTCAGCTTCTGGATCGACCGATCGAACCATTATCACGGCGGTCCGCTCGGTTCTTCCTGCCTCGTTGTCAGCATGATCCTGCTGATGAGCTTGCTTGTACAGACGTACCAAAGCCGCAAACCCGCCCGAAAATGGGATGTTTGGATCCCGATCTTTGTGATCGTCATGATCGTTGCTTCCATATATCTGGATTACAGCGATACGGAAGGTCAGCATCCGATCTCATTCCTGACCATCGCCATCGTCGTGGGCAGCGTGTTCTATTACATCTGGCTGCATCTGCAATTCGTCCGCGAGCATGAGAACGACCTGATGGCGTCGCAGCGCATCCAGATCATGATGACGCAGATCCAGCCGCATTTCCTGTTTAACGCCCTGAACACCATTCGCGCGCTGTACGCCAAAGACCCGCCCCTGGCGGACAAGACGCTGGAAAATTTCAGCACGTATCTAAGGCAGAATCTGGAATCCCTGAGCCAAACGGATCTGATCCCCATTTCAAAGGAAATGGAGCATACCCGGCTGTACGCGGAAATCGAAATGCTGCAGTTCCCCAATGTTCAGATGGAATACCACATGGAGGATGAAGAGTTTGAAATCCCGGCGCTGACCGTTCAGCCCCTGGTGGAAAACGCCATCTGCCACGGCGTGCGCACAAAAAGGAATGGCTTGGTGACTGTTACGATCGTACGGGAAGAAAACGTTCACCGGATCACGATACAGGATAACGGCGTAGGCTTTGATCCGGATCAGAAAGCGGATGACCAAGAAACCCATATCGGCCTTCAAAATGTAAAGGATCGCATCGAACAGATGTGCGGCGGGAAAATGATCCTGCAAAGCGAAATCGGATGCGGAACCAGCGTGACGCTGCTAATCCCGGACAGCGCGAAAAAGGAGCAGGGAACATGAATATCATTTGCGTGGACGACGAACCCCTGGCCGTGGAATATACCCTGAAACAATGCATGCAGCTGCCTGAAATCAGTCAGGCCCAGGGCTTTACCGACGCCCGGGAGGCGCTGGATTGGCTCCGGGATCATACGGCGGAGCTTGCGATCCTGGATATCAACATGCCGGGGATCGACGGCATCGCCATGGCCGCGCAAATCAAACGGCTGCATCCCCAAACGGCCATCCTGTTTCTGACCGCGTATAAGCAATACGCTTTCGACGCCTACGCCGTGCATCCCACAGGGTATCTTCTCAAGCCCGTATCTTTGGAAAAGCTGGCGTCCGAGGTGCGGTATGCGCGCAAAGAAAAGCAGGAGGTCTCGCCGCCGCACATCCGCATCAAAACCTTTGGCAATTTTGACGTTTATATCGACGATCAACCTATTAGCTTCAAGCTGGCGAAGAGCAAGGAAATTCTGGCGTACCTGGTGGATAAGCAGGGCTCCGGGGTCACGCGGGCGGAGGTTTTCGCCGCCGTGTGGGAGGACGGATTCTACGACCGCGGGATGCAGAAGCAGCTGGACGTATATATCCGCTCGCTTCGGGAATCTCTGCGGGAATACGGCGCGGAGGAAATTTTGGAAATGGAAAAAGGCACCCTGCGCGTCCGGCCGGAAGCCTTCGTTTGCGACGCTTATCAGTTCTTTGCCGGTGACAGCGACACGATCAACGCTTATCGCGGGGAGTACATGAGCGCTTATTCCTGGGCCAGCATAACGGAAAGCATCCTTTCCTGGAAAACCAATCAAACGCAAATATTCAATAATTGAATACAAAGCCGCTTTTTTTCAAAGAAATTTGGAAAAAGGCGGTTTTTCTTTGGACATCCTTTGGACAGCGCTTGCTACAATGAATCAAACCAGATGGAAAGAAGGCCGGATCAATGACGCGAAGCGAAAGGATCGGCGAATTGAGTCCGGATCAGCTGGAGCAGTTTAGCGGCGGCGCGCCCGCACTGGGGATCTACAGGCTGGGCTTTCGCTTCAAAAACGAATCCATGCAGTATTTCAAATCGTGCGTCGGAGAGGACGTTTATTCAAAGGCCATGAACTGTGACGCGGGACGCGCGCATCACTATGTCGTCGCCCGAACGCTCCTGGATCAAGCGGATTGGGAAAAATTCGTGTGGATCGAAGAGCACGGCTCCCTGAAAGGCTTTCCGGGATAATGCTCCGCCGCATGAGAAATCATTGAATGCTTGGCCTTGCGGCTTTGAAATAACAGGAGGCAAGAACGATAACGAAAAAGAAGCGATCCGGGCGCTTATGGAAACCATGCCTAAGCAGGCCGGCGAAATCCGATTGTTCGCGGAAATTTTCTCCGCCATGGGCGAACAGAATGAAAAATGGCGGAGGCAGCAGATACTGCGTCTGCTCACGGAAAGCCCTGTTGCTTTTTTTGAGCAGATTCATGTATAATAAACACAATGACTTAAGGAGGAAAAGAACATGAAAAAAATCCTGGCTGCTGTATTGGTGCTCTGCCTGATGGCCACCCTCGCGGTTCCGGCGTTGGCTTATACCGCATGGGGCACCAGCATCATGTACGTAAAGACGGATAACGGCAAATCCGTCAACGTCCGCAGCTCGCCCAACCTGGGAGATAACGTCATCGGTTCCGCGCCTTACGGCCACGATGTGCTCGTTGATTGGTCCTATGCGGGCAACGACGGCTGGACGCGGGTGGTCTGGGGCAGCATGGGCGACGGCTACATCATGAGCCGCTACCTGGTGGATTATAAGCCAGGCCCTTACACCCCTTCCAAAGAGGAGCAGGAAAAAGCTGACGCCAAGGCCGAACAGCAAAAGCTGGAGAAGGAGCTTGCAAGCGAAAAAGCCGTTGCCGCGCCTTTCTATATCGCGGCCCGTCCCTCCCGTCCCACCGGCTGGGTGAACTTCCGCACCGGCCCTTCCACGATCGCTTCCCGCATCCGAACGCTGGATCAGGGCAAGGAACTGCTCGTCATCGCCGAAACCACCAATTGGTATAAAGCCCAGGATGCGGAAACAGGCAAGACCGGCTACATTTCCAAGCAGTACGTTACGAAGCTGAACAAAACCTACATCACCGAGATCAAGAAGATAGATGAAAAGCAGAAGCTGGGCACGCTGACGGTCAACGGCGCATTTGAACTGACCTGCAAGCTGGCGGATGGATATAGCCTGCAGGTGGTGAACGTGCGCGGGGATAAGATCATCGCCTCCGTCCTGCCCAACGATATGATCCGGCCCCAGATGTACCTGTCCATCGCCTATGACGAAACCTACGGAACCGTAGCGCGGATGAACGACCTTTCCGATGAAGAACTGGCGGTGCTGGAAGAAACGTTCAAGGATATGAACGAAGTCGCCATTTCCTACGGCGAAACCGGCCTTGGCACCAAGCTGCTGATTGCCAAGGAAATCGGCAGCGACACCGATTTCGTGGATATCCTGACGATCTACCAGGGCTACTTCATTGAATTCAACATGACCCCCAATCCCAAGGCTGCGAGCCAGACCCTGACGGAAGAACAGATTCAGATGTGCATCGATTTCCTGACCGATCTGGACTTTGTGCCGGTTCAATAATGCACGTTCAGCAATATGCTTGCAGCGTCTTTGGATGCTGCAAGCATATTGTTCAATTATCGATCGGCCGGGCGCCGATCCGGAAAACAAATAACGATCAAAAGAGATGTTTTTATGGAATTTTCGTTTCTTTACGCGATTCCCCGCACGGCGGCATTGGACAGCTTCTTCCTGGCTGTAACGAACATCGCCGGGTCCTATGGGCAGCTATGGTTGATTGTCGCCGCGGTGCTGCTGATTTTTAAATCGACAAGGAAAGCGGGCGCCGCGGTGCTTCTTGCCTACGCGGCGGTGTTCCTGATGGGACAGTATGGCCTGAAAAACCTGATTTCCCGGCCGCGGCCCTGCCAGATCGACCTGGATTTTGCGCTGCTGGTTTCGCGCCCATCCAGCTCTTCCTTCCCATCCACCCATTCCGCATGGGCCTTCGGTGCTGCCACAGCCATTTTCATGCAGCATAAAAAGCCGGGCGTCGCCGCTTTCATCGCCGCGGCGCTGATCGCTTTCAGCCGCATGTATCTGTTTTTGCATTTTCCTAC
>JAFXMP010000109.1 GCA_017530275.1 Clostridia bacterium
AAGCCTTCCACCGCGGAAACGGGGACACGGGCGATGCGTTCGGGGTGGGTCCGGGCAGTTTCTTCGATCTCGGTACCCCCGTCCGCGGACGCGATGATCACCAAGCAAGCGTTTTCATGGTCGCCGGTCACGCTCAAGTAAAACTCTTTTTTCACCTCCACGGCCGGGGTGACCAGCAGCTTGCGCACCAGCTTGCCTTCCGGTCCCGTCTGATTGGTCTTAAGCCGCATGCCCAACATTTCCCCGGCGATGGCGCGCGCCTCGTCCGCGTTTTCCGCCAGCTTGACGCCGCCCGCTTTGCCGCGTCCGCCAGAATGGACCTGCGCTTTCAGCACGCAGCGGCCGTACTTTTCCGCGGCCGCCGCGGCCTGCTCCACAGTGGCGGCCACTTCTCCCGGGGGTACGGGCGCGCCGTACGCGCCCAGCAGTTCCTTGGCTTGATACTCATGGATTTTCATTGCTTCGCACCTTTTTTCTTTTCGGAACGGGCTGCCGGGGCGTTCCCCTCCCCAGGAACGGCAGACGCCAACTTCACGCCCTCCGCCAGCGCCTTTAGATTGATCTCCTCCGTACCCCGGGGGATATGGAGCGAGGCGGCCTTCTTTAGTGTCTCCATGTCCGTAATGCCCAGCAGTGCGTTGATGCACCCCACAGCCAGCACATTCGCGGTCTGGGCGCGGCCCACCGTCTCTTTGGCCGTGCGCAGGATGGGAAGGCGAAGTACCCGGTGGCCGTTCAAATTCTCCGGCACAGTAAGGCCCTCGTCAACGAGCACCAGGCAGTTTTCGGGGAGCGCGCGGGTGTAGGTATCCAGCGCCTTCTGGGTCAGCGCCATGAGGAAGGTGGGCTGTTGCACCTTGGTAAAGCCGATGGGATCGTCCGAGATGAGCGTCTCCGCTTTACAGGCCCCGCCGCGCGCTTCCGGGCCATAGGACTGGCTCTGGGCGGTGTATTTTCCTGACTGGACGGCCGCTTCCGCTAAGATGACCGAAGCGAGGATCACGCCCTGGCCGCCGCTGCCCGCCAGACGAAGCTCCATTTTACTCATTTGCTTCACGCTCCTCTGCCAGCTTCTTGATCAGCATATCGTATTTATAAGTAAATTCTGGATACTGGGCATGATGCAGCAGGCCGATGACCAGCTTGTCCTTCAGCTGCTCCGGGTCCATCTTGGCCGCCTGCTCCACCGTGACCCCATGATCCCGCTGCCACTTCATCATTTCTACAGCGTCGCCTTTTTTATTCTTGCGCCCGTAATAGGTGGGGCAGATGCTGGCCACGTCGATAATGGAAAAGCCTTTGTTGCGGATGCCGTCCTGGATCAGGCCGATGGTCTGCTGCACATGGTACGCGCTGCCCCGGGCGGCATAGGAAGCGCCCGCCCCGTAGGCCAGACCCGCGATATCGAAGGAACGGTCCAGATTGCCGTAAGGGGCGGTGGTGCCGTAAGCGTTGGTAGGCGTGGTGGGGCTGTACTGCCCGCCCGTCATGCCGTAAGTGCTGTTGTTCATCACCACCACGGTAAGCCCGATGTTCCTCCGGGCCGCGTGGATCAGGTGATTGCCCCCGATGGCGGAAATGTCGCCGTCCCCAGCGATCACGATGACCTCCAGCTCGGGATTGGCCAGCTTGATGCCCGTAGCGAAGGCAATGGCCCGGCCGTGGGTGGTGTGGATCGTATTGAAGTCCATGTAGCCCGCCGCCCGGGAGGAGCAGCCGATGCCCGAAACGATCACGGTCTGGTTGCGGCTCAGGCCCAAGTTCTCGATGGCCTGCGCCACGTCGCGCATGATGATGCCGTTGCCGCAGCCGGGACACCAGATTTGCGGCAAATGCTCTGGACGCATGTACTTATAAATCAGGTTGGACATTTGTTTTGTCCGGGAAGCCGCGTTTACGTCGCCTGTATTGACTTTCATTTACGCTTCCTCCACTTTCTGCAGGATCTCCTGCGGTGTAATCACAGCGCCGTTGTACTTTCCCACAAAAGCGACGGGGCAGGCACCGCGGGCCAGCCTCTCCACTTCCAGTACGATCTGGCCGCAGTTATGCTCGGCCACCACGATTTTTTTAAGCCCGCCCAGCGCCGCGGTCAGTTCCCTTTCCGGGAAGGGCCAGATGGTGACGGGGCGGAAGATGCCGCAGCGGACTCCCTTAGCCCGCGCCATTTCCATGGCGGTCTGCGCCGCGCGCATGGTGCCGCCGTAACAAACGATGGCCACGTCGGCGTCGTCCATGTTGACCTGTTCGTAACGGACGATGTCCTTGTAGTTGTCCGAAATCTTGTGCATCAGCCGGTACATCAGCTTCTCCGCTTCCTCGGTGGAGTTGGTGGGGAAGCCCGATTCGTCATGGATCAGGCCCGTGATGTTGTAGCGCTGGCCGCAGCCGAAGGGCGCCATCTGGGGGACCATCTGGCCCTTTTTCTCGTTCATATGGTACGGCTTGCGTTTCGGATCGGGAAACTGCACCGTGGGCCGGTTGACGATGGTGATATCCTCCGCTTCCTTCATCTGCATGCCCTCGCGCAAATGCCCGATGATCTCATCCATCAGGAAAATCACCGGCGTCCTGTACCTTTCGGACAGGTTAAAGGCGCGGATCGTCTGGTAATACGCTTCCGTGACCGAGGAAGGGCTGATCACGATGATCGGGTGATCTCCGTGGGTCCCCCAGCGGGCCATCATCACGTCGCCCTGGGACGGGGAAGTTGGCATGCCCGTAGAAGGACCCATGCGCTGCACGTCCACCACCACGAGGGGGATTTCCGCCAGGCAGGCGTAGCCCAAGTTTTCCTGCTTTAAGGAAAAACCGGGGCCGCTGGTAGCGGTCATGGATTTTACGCCCGCCACCGACCCGCCGATGGCGCAGGCGATGGAGGCGATCTCATCTTCCATCTGAATGAATTTCCCGCCCACCTGGGGCAGACGGTAAGCCGAAAGCTCGGCGATCTCGGTGGAAGGGGTGATGGGGTAACCCGCGAACAGTCGCATACCGGCGGCAATCGCGCCTTCCACACACGCTTCGTTTCCCTGCATCAATACGACTTGATCCACTGGTTCGCATCTCCTTCCGGCTCTTCTTCGTTGATATAAATCGCGTAATCCGGGCAGCGAAGCTCGCATTGTCCGCACAGTACACATTCCGCGTCCTTGACGCGCTGCACCTTATCGTTCACGATCTCCAGCGCTCCTTTGGGACAGAACGCCGCGCAGATTCCGCATCCCTTGCACCAGTTCGGGTTCAGGATCAGTTCCTTTTTGACCGTCATAATCTGCCTCCTATACCACATCATTCATATCGATCTATTTTTTTATCGCGTCTTTCTGATAAGTATTATACCTCATTCCAATCACAAATTAAAACAGTTTTTATATCGTAGTTTTCACAAGCATTATTTTGTGATATAATTTCAACGAAGAACAGGGGGCGGTCGAATGAATTTTCAGAACATGGAATACTTCATGATGGCGGCGGAAACGGGCAACATCACCCGGGCCGCTGAACGATTGCACATCAGCCAGCAAGCGCTGAGCGACTGCATATCACGCATGGAATCGGAACTGGGCTGTCGGCTGTTTGAACGCCGGCAGGGGCTGGAACTCACCTACGGCGGACGCCAGTACCGAGCGGCGGTGAAACGGATGCTGGATTTGTACAAGCAAACAGTGGTCATGCTGAACGACATCAACGAAAATATCCGCGGGGAACTGCGCGTCGGCATTTCATACACCCGGGGTCAGGCGATCCTGCCCATGGTGCTGCCGGAATTCGTGCGCCGATTCCCCCTGGTGGAGCTTTCCGTACAGGAGGACAGTACACAGATGCTGGAAAGCCTGCTGGAGCGCGGAGAAATCGACGTGATGATCGGCTTTGCCCCGTTCCGCATCGACCGGGCGGAATCGTTCCCTTTGATGAAAGACCGCCTCCATCTTGTCATCCCAAAGATCCTGCTGCGGGATCGCTGGAGCACCACGGAGCAGATCGAAGCCCGCCTGTCTGCCTTCCGCGCGGATCACGATATCTCCATATTCCGCGATTTTCCTTTCGTCATGCTCAAGGAGGGGGACCGCATCCGCACCATCATGGATCAGGCGTTTAAAAAAGCGCGAATCAAACCGCTGATCAAATTTGAAACCAACAATACGCAGACAGCCATGGCCCTCGCCGCCGAGGGCATCGGGATCGCCGTATGCCCGGAGCTTTACCTCAACAGCAATTATGTGGCTTCAGGCACAGCCGGGTCGTATATCCGCCAGTTGGTCGAGGTATGTCCCCTGTTCGACGATTCCCTTTCAGACACCATCGCCATCGGATACAACAAGGACCGTTATTGCAGCAAGACCGCCGAAAGCTTCATCCGCTTATGCCTGGAAAAAATGCACGGAGCGGAATATCCCACCCCGTTTCAGGGAACTCCAGCGGAAATATGAGAAATTCTTCCGGGAACTGGAACGCGAAGTCCAGAACGCGGAGGGAAGCTCACAAGTCACATTCGCTTCGAGGCAGTAGTTTTTTCTTTAGCTCTTCATTGTGGTACAGAAGGAAAAACAAGCCTGCCGTGAAGAAGTCGATGAAACCCAGGAGAAAGCCTGGACGGTTGGTTTATCTGTACCATTACGGATTAATCATGGAAGAGCCATCCCCGAAGAAATGCAAGGACTTAGGCCGATTGGTTTCAAGCTTTGATTCAAGCACATGGGATAACGCATTACGAGAAATCATTTTTCATGGGAATCTCGGGAAATTCCAGAGTGATATAACTCTCGTGGATGCTCTGCTGGAGACGGAAAATGCTGTTCTGGTGGAAGCAAGTCCATATGACGGTATCTATGGAGCAGGATTGGCTGAAAGCGATTTATTGAATCCGGATGGGACTCTTAAGGTGATGCCGGAAAATTGGAAAAATCCGAAAAACGGAACCCGGGCTACAAATCACCTCGGTTTTGTATTGATGGGAATTCGTGACTTATTCCGTCAGCTTATGGAGCATTCCTGGTGTCCTCGGGAAGAATATCACTCCTTATGAGTTTCCGTGCCAACATTGGCGGAAGGCGTTGGCAGAGCAAACAAATCGCTTCAATCTTTCTAACCGACCGGTCTATGCAGTTAGCAGATTACTGCCTCCTGATGCAATCAGAACCCGCGAACTATCATCCTGATTATCGGCTACAGACCGTTCAGAAGTGCTCGCAATCACAAGCTATATTTCGGGTTTGTGAAAAATGCCGTCCGTATCGACCGCCTTTTTTAGCACGACCGTCCGAAAAAATTAGACGCTGAAGAGAGGACACACATGAAGGCTGATTAGAAATCAGGCTGAAAAATTAGAAATCTGCTAACAGGGGCAATCGTCTGTTAGCAGATTTTTTGTGTTCCGCAGCGTCCTGAAAAAGAAAAATCCTACCAGCTTCACAGCTGCCTTTTGAGGGCAAATCTGTCTGTTCTGGTAGGCAAAATGGTGATCCCGGCGGGATTCGAACCCACGGCCTGTCGCTTAGGAGGCGACCGCTCTATCCTGCTGAGCTACGGGACCTCGTTCTCGAAAGTCCTTATTTTCAAGGCTTTCGAGGTTTCGGTGATTGTTCACCGTGGTGCCTGAGAGTGGTTTTTG
>JAFXMP010000110.1 GCA_017530275.1 Clostridia bacterium
GATGAGTATCAATTTAACCTGGGAACAGACGAAGGATAAATTGAAAAATATCGATTGGGGCAGCTACAGTCAGATTCTGTTCATATCAAAAAGCATCGGGACAATCAATGCAGTTGCTTATTCCAATGGTTATGAACTGCCATGCCGTCATATTCTCTTCACACCTTTGGAAGGGACCTTTTCTTTGCCCATCAAGGAAGGGATTGCATTTCATGGAACTGCTGACCCTTGGGCAGACACGCAAAAAATCCGCAATCTTGCGAAAGCGAAAAATGTCCCGCTTACCATCATTGATGATGCCAATCATTCTTTGGAGACGGGAGATATTGTCGTAGATATTAAAAACTTGGAAACTGTAATGCAGCAAGTAAAGGATTATGTCATGGCTCCATCTCCTGAAAGGATGAGTGATTGAATACATGGCCATGTATGTTACCGGGGACACCCATGGCGGTCAGAGTCATGGCTGGATGTCGGTAGATGGATTCATGCACCGTTTCAACACAGAATCCTTTCCAGAGCAAAAAGAACTTACAAAAACAGATTATGTCGTCATCTGTGGTGGCTTTGGAGGGGTGTGGGAAACAAACCGATTTGAAGTTAAAGAATCGCCTGCAGAAAAAGACGCGTTGGATTGGCTGGATAATAAGCCCTTTACTACGCTGTTTATCCCGGGAAACCATGAAAACTATGATCGGCTGACAGGCTGTAAGAACGAAGCACTCATGAATTCCTGGTATTATGCCAAGATGCCCACAAAAGAAAAAGAAAAGCTTCAGCAAGGTTATCCTCGGAAGCAGTGGCATGGAGGGTATGTTCGTGAATTACGCCCTTCTGCTTTTATGCTGGAGAGAGGCTATATTTTCGTAATTGACGGGAAGAACTGTTTTGCATTTGGGGGAGCAAGCAGCCATGATATTCAGGATGGAATCTTGGATCCTGCAGCTTTTCCTGATGAAGCATCATTCAAACAAGCCTATAAGGCCAAACGAGGTCAAATGTTCCGGGTAAGAGGCGTTTCCTGGTGGGACGAAGAAATGCCCTCTCAAGAAGAAATGGAAAGAGGCAGACAGAATCTTCAGGCAATTACGGCAAAACAGGGGAAAATTGATTATGTGTTTTCCCATGACGCTCCTGCGTCGGATAAGCTTTACCTGGGATATAGCGAGGTTGATGGGCTCAACCGTTACCTGGAGTCGTTAAAAGACGAAATGACCTATGATAAATGGTTCTATGGTCATCTGCATGATAACCGCAGAGTGTATGAGAACCATTATCTCTTGTATGAGCAGATCATCAGGATCTGCTGATAATCCAACAGGAAGAAGGTAAGCAAGTATGCAAAATCGCAGACAGGTGTTGGCGGAGGTCTTTTCGGATGCCTTTGAATAAAAAGCATCTTTCACAATGCAGTATGAACAAGGGCTCTCCAGGATTAAGTTGAATCTGAGAGACCACAAAAAGGAACCAGGAGCATATGACAGAATTTCGAACAATGATCAATGGCATCCCAGTGACTGCACATTACAGCCAACGGGCAATAGATGGCGTTTTTTTGCCCCTCCTGTACCATCTGACTGCGCTTCAACAGCAGAAAGGGAAGCGGATACTGGTTCTATTGGCTGCACCGCCGGGATGCGGGAAAACCACGCTGGGATACTTTTTGGAAAAGCTGTCCGGAGAGCGGCAAGACCTTGTGCCGATCCAAGCAATCGGGATGGATGGCTTTCACAAAAGGCAGGAATATTTGAAAAGCCATTTTGTACAGGTGGGCAGCCAGCGAGTTTCCATGGTGGAGATCAAAGGGGCCCCCGTCACATTTGATTTACAGCGGCTGACAGAAAGCATACAGCGGGTAGCTGCCGGAGAAAAATGCGGCTGGCCTACTTATGACCGAATGCTTCATAATCCGGTGGAAAACGCTTTGCAAGTAGAAGAAAACATTGTCCTGTTGGAAGGGAATTACCTGCTGCTTGGCGAAGATGGATGGCGGGATTTATCCGCCTATGCGGACTGCACCGTCTCCATAACCGCGGATGAAGCCCTGCTCAGATCCCGTCTGATTGACAGAAAAATCAAAACCGGGGTAGAAGAAGAAAAGGCGATCCATTTTGTGGATTTCAGCGATATGCCCAACGTGCGCTTGTGCCTGCAGAACACGATGAAGGCGCATTTTACATGGAAAATGGATGATGCAGGCGAATACTGTCTGCAGGAATAGAGAAAAGGATGAAATCATGGATCTGTCTCAATATCAGGACAAAATCGTCCGCGTGGTGGATCAGGATGGGCGCTCATTCACGGGGATAGCATCTGCCTACCCGACTGAATACGGGCTTCATGAATTTGACCGTGAAGAGGAAAGCGTAAAACTCAACGATTATCAGATCTTTGAATCGGACATGGCCACAATCGAGGAACTGCCCGGTTTTTCCATCCTCCGGGCCACGGAAACCTGGCAGCAGGCGGGAGCCTATTATGTCCGCATCCAGGCCATGGCGAAAAAGCACCATATTCCCCTTCGCCAGGAATTCGATGAACATGACGGCCCGGATACAAAATACGTCGTGATTACGGACAACGATTTTCCCATCGCTACGGCGCGGATGTACCCGTTGGATGCTCACAGCATGATGATCGGGCGTGTGGTCGTGCTGCCGGAGTACAGACGCCTGGGGATCGGAACCATGGTCGTCAATGAATGCGAAACCTGGGCCGAGGAGCTTGGTTTCAGCAAAACTGTCGTCGAGAGCCGGGACAATAAAATTGCCTTCTATGAACAGATGCTCTATGAAGTTTGCGGCGAAGCTGTGGACGGAGAAACCTTCCGCTGCGTCAGAATGGAGAAACAATTATGAAAACCATATTCAATCATCACGACATCACCCGCGATGCCTGCATGCTTCACGGCCCGTTGGCCCATCACGGCTATGATTGGTGGTGGCATTCCTTTACAGCGCAGGATGCTGAAACCGGTGAGGACAAGCCGTTCTTTATCGAGTTCTTTGTCTGCAATCCCGCGCTGGGAGAGGATGCGCCGGTATTCGGCCAGCTGCCTGCCAATCAGCAGGCAGGGAAACGCCCTTCCTACCTGATGGTAAAGGCCGGCACGTGGGGCGAAGACGCCTGCCAGCTGCACCGTTTCTTTGGCTGGAAGGATGTCGTCCTGCACGGAGACGCCCCATACAGCATCCGGGCGGCGGATTGCCTGGCCTGCGAAACGGTCCTGAAGGGCAGCATCGTCCTGTCGGCGGAGGAAGCTGCGGCCCATCCGGAATGGATGTGCGACGCAGGGAGCATGCAATGGGATTTGACGGTTGACAAGCAGATCGCCTTCAATGTTGGTTATGGCGCGAGCAAGCCCCTGAGGGACGCTGAGGCTTTCGCCATGTACTGGCATGCGGAGGGTATGAAAAGCGCCTACAGCGGGACCGTTACGTTCAACGGAAGGCTATATATCGTTATGCCTGAAAAGTCCTACGGTTATGCGGACAAGAACTGGGGCAGGGACTTCACCACGCCCTGGGTGTGGCTGTCCTCCAATTGCCTGGTAAGCAAAAAGACAGGAAAGCAGCTCCAGAACAGCGTCTTTGACATCGGCGGCGGCAGGCCGAAAATCTACTTTGTTCCGCTGGACCGCAGGCTGCTGGGCGTCTTCTGGTATGAGGGGAAGGCGTACGATTTCAATTTTTCCAAGCTGCATCTGATGGTCAAAACAGCTTTCCACTTTGAAGAACATGCAGACGAAGTGATCTGGCATGTACGGCAGGAAAACATTCACGCCGTCATGGAAACCGAGGTCCACTGCCTGAAAAAGGACATGCTGCTGATCAACTATGAAGCGCCGGACGGCAACAGGCGTCATAATCGCTTGTGGAATGGCGGCAACGGCTGGGGCACGGTGAAGCTGTATGAAAAGCAGAACGATCAGCTGGTGCTGATCGACGAGGTGGAAGCATCCCATATCGGCTGCGAGTATGGCGAATATGATCATGAGGGCGCGTATCAAGATTAAGATTCCAACGAGATTTTACGAAGCTGGCAGCGAGGAAAGCACCGAAGAAGCTGCTTAAAGCAAGAAAGGAAAAGAATATGCGGCACGAATGCAAAATCACGGTCATCGACAAGAAATGCTTTACGGATTTCCAGGCGCAGTACCTGGCCGATCCCAAGTCCGGCCCCTGCCCGTTTTTTAACGTGGGCGATACCTTTCTGCTCAAGCGCACCCCGCAGCAGGATGATTTTTATCACCTGATGAACGGCAAGTTCTGCGGCGAAGCCTGGGACGCCATCAGCCGGTATGTGTACACGGCTTTGCAGGGCGGTTCCATCATGAAGGGCTGGACCAATGACGACCGCATGATGATCGCCTGCTGCAACGACGGCACCCGGCCGGTCATTTTCAAGATCGAACGTATCGACATCCCGGAGAATGACGAGGAGCGGGAGTGGCTGGCGAAACAGGATTTCAGAAATACTGCCAATGACGCCTATACGGGGTGAGCTGAGGTGGGATTTGATGGAGGAAAAGTCATGGATTATTCATGACCGAATCATTGCTTTACATAAATAGAGCCTGGCACCTTATCGTAATACCATATAAATCAAGGCTTTAAAGAAGTAATTGTGGATTTTTCGGCATTTTCATTGTGGGTTTTTCGGCTGTTTTGTTACTCCAACAGGATTTTATGAAGCTGACAGCGAATAAATCGCCGAAGAGGCCGATTAAAGGAGCTGTGAACAGCAAAAAAACATTTCACAGCCACTCAAAGCAAGAAAGGAAAATATGAACGAGATTTTTCATCGCGTAAGCGTCCGAAAGTTTGAGCAAAAGCCGGTGGAGCAGGAAAAGATCCTGCAGATCCTGCGTGCCGGGATGCAGGCACCCTCCACCGGGGATCAGCGCCCGTGGGAATTTTATGTGGTGACCAACCGGGAAAAGATCGTGGCGCTGTCCAAATGTCACAAGTACGCGGGCTGCGCGGCCAATGCCCCTGTGGTCATCGTGCCGGTGTATCGGAAGGAGGGCGTTTGGCTGCCGGAATATGAGCAGATAGACATGGCCATCGCCCAGGAAAACATCTGGCTGGAAACAGATTCTCTTGGCCTGGGCGGCGTGTGGCTGGGTATCGCGCCTCAGCAGGAGCGGATGGACAAGGTGGCTGAAATTCTGGATTTACCGGATAACGTTACCGCGTTTTCCATTTTTGCGCTGGGATATCCGGCGGAGCATCACAGCCAGGAAGACCGTTTCGATGCATCCCGAATTCACTTTGTGGAATAATGCTGCGGCCTGTAAACAGAAACGGGCCGCGCAAATTAGAATTTAGGGGGGAAATGGATATAGTTATGAGAAAATATTGGACCGTATTGATTGCCGTATTCGTTGTTTATGCGATGCTTCAGGGCCACGCCTTCATTGGCCGGGCCTTCGGAGAAACCCTGATCCCGGGGGATACAGGCCGCCCCGAAACCGTTGTCACGGAAGAAACGGAAGCCCCTGATTCGTCCGCTGCTCCGGGTCAGGAAACGACGGCCCCAGAACCGACGGATGGGGCCAAACGTCAAAGCAGCTATGTTTTCCAGCCCAAGGTCTGCTCCGCCTATATGGAGGAAGTCTTCGGCAAAGGCATGTGTGAAACGTGGTTTCACCTTGTGGATGCGGTCATGGCGGGCGAAGACACCTTTGCCTGCCCGGATCAGCATACATACGACTGGGTCATGGGGCAGTTTCCCATACGGTGTTTTCCTGTGCTGACGGAGCTGATCGACTTTGCGTATGACCGGGAGCATTCCGTCATCGACGGCGTCGCGAGCTTTACCTACCTCGTCCCGCGCGAGGAAGCTGCCAGGCGGATCGGGGAATTTGCGCGGCAAGTCGAAGGCATCCTGAACGATGTGCTTGAGGATGATTATTCGGATTTCGAAAAGGCCCTCGCCCTGTACGATTACTTCTCGCATAACTATCATTATGATTATGAAACCGAGCAGAAAATGTATAATATCTTCGTGGACTACACGACGACCTATCGCCTGTTCGCCACGGGAACGGGCATCTGCTTCGAGATCGCGCGGGCGTACTCCTATCTGCTGATGCAGGCGGGGGTGGACGCGGCCACCGTGATGGGCGGCGGCCACGAGTGGAGCTGCGTCCGGATCAACGGCGTCAGCTACCATGTGGATCCGACGTTCGCACTTGATACCTGGAGTTCGCTGGCCTACTTCATGATGACAGACGAGCAGCGCGAGGCAACAGGGTACGGCAAGGACGGTTTTGTCTTTATCAGCAATTATTCGCAGGATCACCCGCATCCCGACTACACAGCCGACAACGAAACGTTTAGGCCATTATGGGAGTGGAGGCTGGAGGCTTTCTCCCCGGAAGAGAAAATACTTCGCTGCTGGCAGTATACGGCTAACTGGGAAAAAGATTATCTCGATTTTGACTATACCGGTTTCTGATCGCTTGCTGGCCCGTGCGCTGTATTGGGCGGCAAGACAAAATGTTCAGCCCTGCAGCTTAACAAATCGGGACTTGTAAAGGGGTCTAAATGTGTAAAGTCATAAACTGCAGTTCTATAGTTAGTTGCGTCGGTTATAGGAATCATAGCTGTCATTGCTGCTGGTATCAAACTATCAGGCAATAACTATGACATAATATGCGAAGGCATAGTCATCGGTATTTGCCTGGTTGTTTTGTTCATCAGCGCAGTCGCTAAGATTCTCAAACAAAGTAAATAGGAAAATTCCCAGTTTGCGGAGGTACAGATATGGGCGCGAAGCTGAGCGGAGGGAGGGCATGATGTCCGTATTCGATATGCATTTTTCAAAGGTTTACACCGCGTTGATTCAAAAGGTGGAGAAAAAAGGCAGGACAAGAGCGGAAGTCGACCAAGTGACCGCGTGGCTGACGGGATACACGGTGGATCAGATTGCCGCGGCGTTTGCATCAGACATGACTTACGGCGCTTTCTTCTCCGGCGCTCCTGCATACAATC
>JAFXMP010000111.1 GCA_017530275.1 Clostridia bacterium
ACTGTTTTCAGGTGTGTGTGGGCGCTGAACTGATTGGAGAAGTCTCGGTGCGCACCCGTCCTGTGCCCCGCCGCATCGATGTGACCCAGGCCCCTTATCTGGCTGTGGGCGACGGCGTGACAATGAATACGAAAGCGCTCCAGCAGGCGCTGGACGACAGCGGACCGGGGGAAGAGGTTTATATCCCCTCCGGCGTGTTCCTCACTGGCGGGCTGCGCATGCACAGCGATATGAGCCTGTACCTGGAAGAAGGGGCGGTACTGCGCGGCACCGAGAATCCCGAGGATTACTTGCCCAAAATCCCCAGTCGCTTCGAGGGCGTGGAGCAGCAGTGTTATCAAAGTCTGCTGAACTTAGGCGCGCTGCACAGCGACGCGGGACCAAACTGCCACAACGTGCTCATCCATGGACACGGCACGATCTGCGGCGGCGGCCAAACCCTGGCCCTGAACGTGATCGAACGGGAAAAGGTATTGCTTAAGGATTATATCGCTTCTCTTGGCGATAAAGTAAAGGAATGTGAAAACGAGCACACCATCCCCGGCCGGGCCCGGGGGCGGTTGATCAACCTGAGCAACTGCGAGCACGTGCGCATTACCGGCCTCACCCTCCAGAATGGGGCCAGCTGGAACGTGCATATGGTTTATTCCCGGGATGTCGTGACGGACCACTGTGTGTTCCGCTCGGAAGACGTGTGGAACGGCGACGGCTGGGACCCCGATTCCAGCGAGGACTGCACCCTGTTCGCCTGCGAATTTCACACCGGCGACGATTCCGTAGCCATCAAAAGCGGCAAGAACCCCGAGGGCAACCGCATAGGCCGCCCCACCCGCCGCGTCCGGGTTTTCGACTGCGTGAGTGAATACGGCTTAGGCGTCGCCATCGGCAGCGAAATGAGCGGCGGCGTGGAGGACGTGCGCATCTGGGACTGCGATCTGCGCCATTCTCTGTACGGGATTCAGATCAAAGGCACTAAAAAGCGCGGCGGATACGTGCGAAACGTGACCGTGCGGGATTCCGTGCTGCCTCGCTTCGTTGTCCAGGCTGTGCCCTACAACGACGACGGGGAAGGCTCCGATACCCCGCCGGAGTTCTCCGGCTTCCGCTGCGAACGGGTGCGCTTTACGGGCTGGGGCCGCAATTACTGGGAGAAGGAGGACCATCCCCTCGCCGTGATCGACCTGACCGGCTTCGACGTGCCTGGCTATGAGATACGCGACGCAGCCTTCGTGCACTGCGTATGCGAACGGGACGCAGAAATCAAATTGAACCATTGCCGCAATATCACCATCGATGTGGAAAAAACAGAATGACAAAGGAAACATCGCTCCATGAGCAAAAAATGGTTTTCTGACCGGGAGTTTTACGGAAAGCTGATCAAGCTGACCCTGCCCATTTCCTTTCAAAGCCTGATGCTGGCTTCCGTGGCGGCGGGGGATGCCGTGATGCTGGGCCACATCGCCCAGGATTCCATGGCTGCGGTTTCCCTGGCCACCCAGGTGCAGTTCATTCAGAACATGATGCTCTCCGCCATTACCGGAGCGGGAGCCATCTTAGGGGCCCAGTACTGGGGCAAAAAAGACAAACGCACCATTCAGGATATATTCAGCATGATGCTGCGTTTGTCCGCGGGCCTTTCCTTTGTGTTTTTCCTGGCCTGCGTGCTGTTTCCCCAATACCTGATGCTGGCCTTTACCCACGAACAGCCGCTCATTGACATCGGCGCGGCGTATCTGCGCATCGCGGGCTGGTCTTACCTACTAACGGGCGTTTCCCAATGCTATCTGACGGTCATGAAGGTCACCGGTCACGCGGGGCCCTGCGCCTGGATCTCTTCCGGCGCGGTGGTGCTGAATATCGCCCTGAACGCCGTGTTCATTTTCGGCCTGGGGCCCATTCCCGCCATGGACGCGCAGGGCGCCGCCACGGCGACCCTCTGTGCCCGGGTGATCGAACTCATTCTGTGCGTGATCGTGTGCCAAGGCCGTGATTACGTGCGGCCCGATTTTAAGCGCTTCTTCTTCCGGGACCGCCTGCTTTCAGCGGACTTCCGCAAGTGCTGCCTGCCGCTGCTGGGCGGCGGTCTGTTCTGGGGCGTGGGCTTTACGGCTTATACCACCGTCATGGGCCATATGGGCGGCGACGCGGCGGCGGCCAATTCCGTGGCCGCTGTGGTGCGGGATCTGGTCTGCTGCGCCTGCAACGGCGTTGGCAGCGCGGGCGGCATCCTGGTGGGCAACGAATTGGGAGCGGGCCGGCTGGAAAAAGGAAAGCTGTATGGCGACCGGCTGGCAAAGATGTCCTTTGTCATCGGTTTCGCCTCCACCCTGCTCATGCTGGCCCTCACTCCCCTGGTGGTGAGCGGCATGACCATGACCGACGAAGCGCGCCAGTATCTGACCGGCATGATGATCATTATGGCGGTGTACATGATCGGGCGCTCGGCCAACACTGTGATCATCAACGGGATTTTTGCCGCCGGGGGCGATACCCTGTTCGATGTATACAGCCTGGCCGTGTGCATGTGGGGCCTGGCTCTGCCCCTGGCCTTTGCCGGGGCTTTCTGGTTCCATTGGCCCGTACTGGCTGTGTACGCCTGCACCTGCCTGGACGAAGTTGGAAAAATCCCTTGGGTGATGTATCATTACCGGAAATACAAATGGGTGAAGGATCTGACAAGAGAAAGGAATTAGAATTGGGAGGTTTACCTATGGAAGAGAATTATGTACAAAAGCTGATTGACTTCATCGGCCAAAGCCCCACCTGCTACCACGCCATCGATTCCATTCGGCGAGAATTCAGCGATTATACCTTGCTCAGCGAGGGAGAAAAATGGAGCCTTCAGCCGGGCGGCAAATACTGTGTGATCCGCAGCGGCAGCAGCATCATCGCTTTCACCCTGCCGGAAAGGCCGTTCACAGGCTTTCAGCTCATCGCCAGCCACGCCGATTCCCCCTGCTTCAAGATCAAGGAAAACGCCGAAGTGGTGGTAAAGGACAAATATGTACAGCTGGATACGGAACGCTACGGCGGCATGATCATGTCCAGCTGGTTTGACCGGCCTCTGTCCATCGCGGGCCGCGCCCTGGTGCGCACAGAAACGGGCGTTGCTTCCGTGCTGGTGAACCTGGGCCGGGATATGTGCGTGATCCCCAACGTAGCCATCCACATGAACCGGGAAGTGAACAACGGCTACAAGTACAACCCGGCGGTGGATCTGTATCCCCTGTGGGGGTCTGCGGACGCCAAAAACACCTTCCGCGTGGAAATCGCCCGGGCGGCGGGGGTGGAAGAAAAGGACCTGCTGGGAGCCGACCTGTTCCTCTACAACCGCATGGCGGGCCGGGTATGGGGCGTAAAGGAAGAATTTCTGTCCGCACCCCGGTTGGACGACCTGGAATGCGCCTTCGCCTCCGTGGAAGCCCTGAAAGCGGCCAAGCCCGGCAGCCACGCCAACATATGCTGCGTGTTCGATAACGAGGAGGTGGGCAGCACCACCAAGCAGGGCGCGGATTCCACCTTCCTTTTTGACGTGCTGCGCCGCATCGTACTGGCCCTGGGCCGTCCGGAGGAAGACTATTATACCCTGCTTGCGAACAGCTTCATGCTGTCCGCCGACAACGCCCACGCCGTGCACCCCAACCACCCGGAATATTCCGATCCGCTGAACCAGACCGAAATGAACAAGGGTATCGTGGTCAAGTTCAACGCCAACCAGAAATACACCACCGACGGGGTCAGCGAAGCGGTATTTCATCATATCTGCGAAAAGGCGGGCGTGCCGGTGCAGCACTACGCCAACCGGTCCGACCTGGCGGGGGGCGGCACCCTGGGCAATATTTCCGGCAGGCACGTGTCCGTCAATACCCTGGATATCGGCCTGGCCCAGCTGGCCATGCACAGCAGCTATGAAACCGCCGGGACCAGGGACGTGGCTTATATGGTGAACGGCATGCGGGCTTTTTATGAAACCGAAATCAGCAGCTTAGGAAACGGCGCTTACGCTTTGGAATAGAAATACAATAAAACAGCGCCCGTCAGCCGAAACAAATTGGCTGGCGGGCGTTTCACACAAAAAATTGGGATCAGTCAAAATGAATATGGCAGTAACCGTCCGGATGCTTTTCCAAGTATTTCTGATGATACTCTTCCGCCGGATAAAAGTTTTGTAAGGGTTGATTTTCCACAGCGATCGGCCGGTCATAGCGGCGGGACAGGTCATTCAGGGCGGCAGTGACAGCGGGGGCGTCAGCGGGGTCCGTATAGTAGATGCCGGTGCGGTATTGGACGCCGGAATCCTCTCCCTGGTGATTGACGGCGGTGGGATCGATGACCTGGAAATAACGCTCCAGCAATTCCCGCAGGGGCAGCCGGGCGGGATCGTATACCACCCGCACGGTTTCCGCGTGGCCCGCCCCGTGCTTCACCTGCTCGTAGGAAGGATCGGGAGAGGGCCCGTTGGCGTAGCCCACTTCCGTTTCGATCACGCCATCCATCAGGTCGAAATATTTCTGGCAGCCCCAGAAGCAGCCGCCCGCCAGATAAACGGTTTTTTCCAAGGGCGTCAGTCCTTTCATGGCTTTTTCTATGATGTGGGCGAAGGATTCCAGGCCCTGACGGTCCTGATCGGTAAAGCGGCCTAAAAGGGGGCTGTCGATATCCAGCACGGCAGCGGGCTGGCCCCGCCTGTCCCTTAGCGGGATCACGATTTCGGACTGGGAAGCGCTGTCACACGCGATATGCCCGGGAAAGGCGTGCACGTCCGGCACCAGCATGGTGCTGTTTTCCCGCAGGGCCGCGCCGCATACGCCCTTTTCCCGGGGGATACGGATGCAGGCCACTTTGCCCTGGAAGGGCCCCAGCACCAAGTCGGGGCCATCGACGGTATAGAAACCTGCCCAGTTGATATCCGGCAGCATCTCCCACAGCAGGGCGGAAGCATTGGCAAACAGGGCCACATACCATCCTTCCGCCTGGGCCAGAGCCTCCATTTGCTCATTCAGCAAGGCGTAATCCACGGTCATTCCCCCATTCCCGCCTTTTGGGCGAACAGTTTGCCCGTTTGGGCGATCAGCCGCAGCACCTCCGGGGCCAATTCCGGGTGAAATACTTTGATGGCCCCGTGGGTCTCAAAGCACAGCGCCCCTTGATAGCCTATGATCCGCAGGCCCTCAATAAACCGATCCCAGTCCAGGATGCCCATGTAGGGAGCCACATGCTGATCGTCCCAGCCGTTGTTGTCATGGATGTGGAAGGCCTTAATGCGGCTGCCCAGCAGCACCATCACGTCCCGGATGTCTTTGCTCACCAGCAAAGCGTGGCCCGTGTCCAGGCAAAAGCCGAACAGCGCTTCCCCCGCCCGTTCGTTCAGCGCGTCCACATAGCGGCAGGCGGTTTCAAAATCCGAGCAGCAGGCGGCATAGATTTTGCCCCGATGGCGGGTGAACATGTTTTCGAGCAGGATGGTCACCCCGTATTTTTTCGCAGCGGGAATCAAGCGGGTGTAGCGGTCCATATTCAACGCCCATTCCTCTTCCTGGGTCATGGCCTGATCGTACCCGTTGAAAAAGGGATGGATCACCAGCCGGGAACAGCCGATATATTGGCAGGCCGCCAGGGTTTTTCCCATCACCCGCATCAGGTATTCGTTATATTCGTCCTCCCCGGCCAGGCAGGAAGGAAACGGGGCGTGAGCCTGGTAATTGCAAATGCCGTATTTTTCTGCCGCGTCCCGGAAAGGACGGAAATACTGGAGCATTTCTTCCCCTTCCGCTTCAAATGCAGCCGGACGACGTTTGTTTCTGATATCCTGGTAGGACATCAATTCGTCCAGGTTCGCGTCCACCGCTTGGAAGCCCGCTTCTTTGATTGCCCGGTACGCGCCGTCGATGCCGTAAAGGGAAGTCAGGACGCCGGTCTGTACGCCGATCATAGCCATTACGCTTTTCCTCCAATCTTTTCAATGGCCACAATGCGCTGGCTTAAGGTGGGATGGGAATACTGCAGTTTCACCAGCAGGGGAGAGGGGGCCAGTTCCCCAAAGTTTTCTCTTGTCAGCTTTTTCAGGGCCGAAATCAGCGCTTCGCCGTAGCCCTCCTGCACGGCCTGGGCGTCCGCCCGGTATTCCGCTCGGCGGGACTGCCAATTCGCCAGCAGGCCGAACAGCGGGGCGATCAGGGCGAATTCCACGCTCATGATCAGGAACAGTGCAAAGCCGTAATTCACTTTTGAAAAGCCGAAAGCCGTGAAGATTTCCGGCGTGCGCAGGGTCAGCCAGGCCAGCACGCCTAAGATCAGCATCTGCGCGAAGGTCAGGATCTGGTTTTTCAGGGTGTCCTTGTGCAGGCCGTGGCCCAGCTCATGGGCGAAAACCGCGCAGATTTCATCCGCCGTCATGGCCTGCACCAAGGTATCGTACAGCACGATGGTTTTCATTTTGCCAAAGCCCGTGAAATAGGCGTTGGACTTGGTGGAACGCCGGGAAGCGTCCATCACCTGAATGGCCCGTACCTTGAACCCGTGCTTTTCCAAAAGGCCGGTCAGCTTTTCTTTCAGTTCGCCGTCCTCCAGGGGCGTGAACTTGTTGAAAATTTTGCTGAAAAAGGGATACAGGAAGGAAATGCCCAGGATCAGCAGCGTCATGGCCCCGGCAAACACTACGATCAGCCAGTCGCCCAGCCACTGGTGCGCTCCCAGCAGCAGGGACCCCACCGCCGTCATCAGCACAAGGCTGATCAGCAGCCCCTTCAACTGATCCAGCCAGAAGGTTTTCTTTGTGGACCGATTGAAACCGTACTTTTCCTCAATGCCCATGGTATCATAGTATTCAAAGGGCAGATTGGCCAGCCCCGCCGCGGCGGACAGCAGCAGCACGGCCAGCATCTGCAGGAAGGGCGTATCGGGAAACAGCCGGGCGAAAGCGGCGTACAGATTGGGCAGGATCAGGATGAGGTCCATGATAAAGCCCGCCGCGGCGGTGAACGCTCCCAAGCGGCACTTTTCCCCGTGATAGGCCCGCCACTTTTTGTAGGTGTCCGGGTCGTACACGTCCATCACGTTCAGGGGGATGGGATTTCGGGCCGACCGCCATTCGATCAGCTTGAGCAGCGTGTGGTACAGAAATACGATGAACAGGATCACGATGGTCAGGGTTTTGAACTGCATGCGCGTCTCCTTTCCAGCCGCCTGTAAAGCGGGTGTTTTCCTTTTGTTTTTTTCCTCCAAAAGGGTATCACAATCGGCAGATGCTGTCAACCGCAGCGCGACGGACCAATGGGGGAACGTTGTCTTATGGTTTTCTTGGAAAGGGGGCTGGGGGAAACCATTCTTTTGCCTCAAAAGAATGGTTTCCCCCAGCAAAACTCAAGTCATTCCAAGTCCGTCAGGCTGCCCCGCCGGATCATGCGGTCGGCCAGCTCGGCCATTTCCTCCGCCGGTTCGGGGCAGTCCCGGTTCACCCAGGCGCGGATCAGCCCGGCGCAGCCGAACACCACGAAGCTGTAATGGTAGTCAAAGGCGTCTTCATCCTGGCCTTTGCGCAGGGCCAGCCAGGCGCCGCGGCATTTTTCCCTTACCACCTCGTTCAGCCGGTGCAGGAAATTCATATCTCCATTGGCGCTGAGCAGTACCCGGCACACTTCCTGGTTTTCCTGAATAAAGGTGAACAGGTCCAGCAGCATGGGCTTGGTCTGCGCGGCGAGGGCTTCTCCCTCATGCCGCTCCATGATGGCGTCCAGGGATACGAACAGGCTGTCCTCGATTTTCTCCAGCATGTCGAAAATATCCTTATAATACAGGTAAAAGGTGCCCCGGTTCATGTCCGCCAGGTCCGTCAGTTCCTTCACCGTGATCTCCTTGGCCTGCTTTTCCTGCAAAAGCTGGGTCAGGGCCTGAGTGAGCAGCTTTTTGGTGCGGCGCACCCGCCTGTCTTCCTTTTTTTCCTGCTCCATGGGTTTTTATGCCTTCTTTCTCAACAATGCAGCGCATATATGTTGAATAACAGCCGCAATTCCCCCGCGATGCTGTTTAACGGACGATCAATAATCAAATTAACTATTGCTTTTCGTCACGAGATATATTATAATACGCATCGTTGAGAAAGTCAACACAATGTCCTGTAATTTGAAGGAGGAACCAATGTGAAAGGCTTTGCCAAGTGGCTGGTCCGGCATCGCGCGCTGGTGATTCTGGTTTGCCTGATCCTGATGATCCCGTCGGCGCTGGGAATGGCCGCCACAAAAACCAAATATGACCTGCTGTATTATCTGCCCCAGGACCTGGAAACGGTGCAGGGGCAGGAAATCCTGTTGCAGGATTTCGGCAAGGGCGCGTTTTCCCTTTTGGTCACGGAGGGTATGTCCCTCAGGGAGCAGGAGCAAATGGAAAACGCCGTCCGGGAAATCCCCCATGTGGAATCCGTGATCGGCTTCGCTTCCATCACCAAAGGAGCGCTGCCGCTGGAGATCATTCCCTCCAATTATCGGGAATTGTTTCAGCGGGGGGACTGCATGCTGTCCGCCGTGTTTTTTGACACGGGCTCCTCTGCCGAAGAAACCATGGAGGCCATTCAAAAGGTACGGGCTGTTGCGGGGGAAAAATGCTTTGTGTCCGGCCTGTCCGCCATCGTGACGGATACCAAGCAATTGGTGGAGGATCAGGAGGCCGTTTACGTGGGCATCGCCGTGGCGCTGTGTGCCTTGGTGCTCATGTTCACCATGGATTCCTTCCTGCTTCCGCTGATCTTCCTGTGCTGCATCGGCGTTTCCATCCTGTACAACATGGGCAGCAATTACTTTTTCGGGGAGATCAGCTATATCACCAAGGCCGTGGCCGCCGTGCTGCAATTGGGCGTCACGCTGGATTATTCCATTTTCCTGTGGCACAGCTACAAGGAGCAGAAAGCCCTAACGCCGGATCAGGACGAGGCCATGGCCAACGCCATCCACCTGACTTTCACCTCGATCTTAGGCTCCAGCCTCACCACAGTGGCGGGCTTCATTTCCATCTGCTTCATGAGCTTCACCCTGGGCCTGGACCTGGGCGTGGTCATGAGCAAGGGCGTGATCTTGGGCGTGCTGGGCACGGTGGTGCTGCTTCCCTGCGTGATCCGCGCGCTGGATAAGCCCATTGAAAAAACCAGCCACAAACCCCTGCTGCCCAACCTGCATTTCCTGGGATCATTCGTGACGAAGCATTATAAAGCGCTGTGCGTGATCCTGGCCCTGATGATCGTTCCGGCCTTTTACGGCTACATGAATGCGCCCGTGTATTATGACATGAGCAAGGTCATGCCGCCGGAGCTGTCTTCCGTCATCGCCAATAAAAAGCTGGCGGAAACCTTCGATATGGCTACCACCCATCTGGTGCTGGTGGACGCGGACGTGCCCGCCAAGGACGTGCGGGCCATGACGGAGGAAATGAAGCAGGTGGATGGGGTGAAGACCGTGGTCGGCATCGACAGCCTGCTGGGCGCGGGCGTCCCGGAATCCATCATACCCAAGGATGTGCTGTCGTTGGTCAAGAGCGATCGGTATCAGCTCATGCTGATCAATTCCGCCTATGTGATTTCTTCCGACGAGGTGAACACCCAGATCGATACCCTGAATAGCATCCTGAAAAAATACGATCAGGGCGGAATGCTTATCGGCGAAGCTCCCTGCATCAAGGACCTGATCGCCTGCACGGATCACGACTTCACGGTGGTCAGCCTGATTTCGATCATTGCCATTTTCTTCATCATCCTGCTGGTGCAGAAATCCATTACGCTGCCGGTGCTGCTGGTGGCTATCATCGAATTGGCCATTGCCGCCAACCTGTGCGTGCCCTATTATCTGAACCAGGAACTGCCCTTCATCGGCCCCATCCTGATTTCCACCATCCAATTAGGCGCAACGGTGGACTACGCCATCCTGCTCACCACCCGCTATAAGCAGAACCGCCTGGCGGGGATGGACAAAGCGGATGCCGTGAGCCAGGCCACTGTGGCTTCCGCCCAGAGCGTGCTGGTCAGCGGTATCGGCTTTTTCGCCGCCACCTATGGCGTGGGCCTGTATTCCAATATCGCCATTATTTCCTCCATGTGCCGCCTCATCGCCCGAGGCGCGCTGCTGTCGGTGGCGGTGGTGCTGCTGCTGTTGCCCGCCACGCTGCTGCTGCTGGATAAAGTGATCGTACATACCACTTTCGATATGAAAACCGCGAAAAACTGATAGAAGAAGGAAGGATCGCTATGAAAAAGCTGATTGCCGCGCTGCTGGCCGCCGTGCTTACGCTGTGCTGCTGCGCGCCTGCCCTGGGGGAAAATACCAAGCATGAACGGGTGTATATCGTCGCCGGGCCCGACGGCGAGATTCGGAGCCTCACCGACAGCATCCGTCTGGAAAACAACGACGGACTGGACGAAATCAACGACGTTTCCCTGTTGACCGGCATTGAAAACATGAGCGGTGATGAAACCTTCACCCGGGACGGCGACGCCCTGATCTGGCAGGCCCAGGGAAACGACATCATTTATCAGGGCACTTCCGATCAGGCCCCGGCCATCCTGCCGGAAGTTTCCCTGACGCTGGACGGGGGAGCGGTTACCGCGGCGGAATTGAAAAACAAAACCGGCGAAGCTGTGCTCACCGTCACCTACAGCGCAAAGATTGATTTGCCCGCCCTGGCGATTACCTTGCTGCCCCTTCCCGCCTCCGGCATGGAAAACCTTCAAGTGGAGAACGCTATGATCATTTCAGAAGCGGGCCAACGGATCCTGGTGGGCTACGCTGTGCCGGGCGCGGACACAGAACTCCAACTGCCCGATCATTTCACTGTATCCTTCCACGCGGATCACGCTGATCTGCCTTGGATGATGACCCTGATCTCCGCCGATCCCATCCGCCTGGCATGCAGGGAAATCGATGCCCGGCTGGATTTTGACCCGCGAAACATCGCCAGCCTGGCTTCCTCTCTGCTTACGGCGCTGAAAAATGGGGAAGACCTGCCCATGCAGCCTGGCCTTCAAAACCTGAAAACCAATATTGTGCTGGGTCAGGTGAACAATTTCTTTCACAGCCTGACAAAACTGGATGAAGACGCTTTGTCCCTCGGCAGCAGCGCGGCGGGGATCGCGGACAGCACGCAGGCGTTGCAGGGCAGCGCCGCTGAAGCCAAAACCAGCGCCGGAACCCTGCAATCAGCGCTGAACGGATTGCAGACCGGCGGCGACAGCCTGAACGTCCAGGCAGACGCCCTGCTGACCGCCGCTTTCCAGTCCGTCCATGCGCAGTTGGCAGCGATGGACGTAACCGCGCCGGACCTGACCGCGGATAACTATGCGGAAGCGCTGGACGCCGCCGTCCAGGGAACGGATGAAGCGGCCGCGGCAAGGATCGCGGCCTTGAAAAATCAACTGGAACAAACCGTTCGTTTCGTGGGTGATCTGAACGCTTACATGGACGGCGTAAACCAGGCGGTTCAAAGCGCTGATACCCTGAACGACGCCGTGACCGCCCTCACAGCGGATACGGACGCCCTGCATAAAAGCGCGGCGGCTCTCCAAAAGGACGCTGGCAAGCTCCAAAAGGACGGCACCGCGAAAGTAAAATCCACTGTAACTACCTATACAAAACAGCTTGCCTCCATGGTCCTTCCCTATGTCCAAAACGATCTGACCCGCATTCTGGATATATATGAACAGACCCGGGATCAGGTCCAGAACGGCGGTTACGATCTGCGGCCCGATGGCATGCAGGCCTTGACCGTATACATTATCCGCACGGATCTGCAGTGAAACCCAAACATGGGGAAGCATAAACAGAATGACGATCAGAAAAATGACGGCTGCGGATTATGACAGGGTATACGCCCTGTGGATGTCCTGCAAAAATATGGGCTTCAATGATGTGGACGATTCCAGAGCGGGCATAGAAAAATTCCTCCGCCGCAATCCCGATACGAGCTTTGTGGCGGAGGAAAACGGGGAAATCATCGGCGTAGTGCTGGGCGGACAGGACGGGCGAAGGGGCTATATCTATCATATGTCGGTGGCGGAAAACCACCGGCGGCAGGGCATCGCCGGGCAGCTGCTGGACCGGTGCCTCGCGGCTATGAAAGAAGAAGGCATCGCCAAGGTGGCGCTGCTGGTATTCAAGCGCAACCAGCCCGGGAACGCCTTCTGGGAAAGCCAGGGCTTTATCGCGCGGGAGGATGTGGCCTACCGCAACCGGGAACTGACGAAGCTCGTGCGGATCGATACCTGACGCCGCTCCATGAGAAATCTCTTTATAAAACACTGCGAGTCTCCGCTCGGATGAACGGAAACCCGCAGTGTTTTTATGTTTGTATTGGTTTACCACAGCGCCTTTTCCGCGTCGGCGGCGCTTGCGAAGGGGCCGGGCAAGGCGTTTAGGCCCCGGTGATTGCCGAAATAGTCCCGGTCGAACAGGATATCGGTGCCGTCAGGATTCTCGAAGCGCTGTTCAGGCTCGAAGGCCTGGCCCAAGGTGTCGCTGGAGATCAAGCCCACCCGGAAGTCCTGCACCAAATCGTAGAGATCGGTATGCAGGCAGGGCTTGCCGTCCTTTTCGGTCAGTTCCACGGTGACAGGTTTGTCTATGATCAGGCCCTGATCCTCATGCTTGCCCGCCACAGCGCCGCCCAGATAGGCGTTGCCGTGCACCCATACGGGCAGGTGGCCGAAGTGGTATTCCGCCAAGCCGCCCATGTTGGGCTGATCCCCGTGCCAGAAATGGCTGTGCCATTCCTCGTAGCTGGGGAAGATGTCAAAGGGCAGGGTACCTACGCGCTCATAGTCGCAGGACGTGGGCTGGCGGTCCGGGTCAGTGATAGGATAGTACTGAACGAAAATGTTGTTGTAAATGCGGTCGTCTCCGTGAAGGATGGTCATGAACCCGGCTACCTCCGTACGATGGCGGATGTGGTAAGGCGTGTACCGAGGCTCACGCTGGCCGTTGACGATGCTGTCCACGCCCGAATTGATGAGACCGAAGCCGCCCAGCATCAGGTTATGGACGCAGGCGATGCCCTCGCTGGGCATGACCACGGAGGACTTGGATAAAAGCACGTTGTTGTCGATGAGCGTCGGTCCGTGACCCACCTCGATGAACACGTCGCAGTTGAACATGGCGCCCTGGGCCTGGCTGACGCCCTCGGGCCGCATGTTATCGTGCATCAGATTCTGAGAAATGCGCGCGCCCTGGGCCTGCCAGTCGCACCACACGCCCATGATGCAGTGGTGGATATGGTTGCGGCGAATGGTCACGTCGATGGCAGCATGGAGCTTGATGCCCGCCGTTTCCGCGCCGCCCAATTGCTGAGAGGTGCAAATGTGGTGGATGTGGCAGTCCTCGATGGTGGAGAACACGCCGCCCATGCGGCCCACGATGCCGGTCTGCTCGCAGTGGTGCACTTCGCACCGGCGGATGATGTGGCCGCCCACTTTTTCTTTCAGCCAGCCGTGATACTGGCCCCGGCACACCGCGTCGCGCTCCATCTGGGTGGGGGACTTGACCCGTTTGTAATAGAAATACATGTCGTTTTCCGGGTCGAGGTACTTGCCCAGGGAAATGCCGCAGCACTTGCTGTTGCTAATTTCGCAGTCCTGGATGATCCAGCCCCTGGACCAGTGGGGGCCGATCATGCCGTCCTGGTACGCGGCGGGCGGGGCCCAGGTGGTGGCGGCCTTGTCGATTTTGAAGGAGCTTACGGTGATGTACCCCACGCCGGTTTTGTCCGGCATGAAGCAGTTCCGCCGCACGGTGATTTCCACCTTTTCGGCGTTGGGGTCCTTGCCCTGGAAATTGGCGTACAGGGCAGTTTTGCCGTCCTCCTGACGGGTGAACCAGAGATAGCTGGCCTCCTCCTGGTTCCAGGCGAAGGGGTCGGGCTGGCCTGCGCAGCATTCCTCCAGGGTCACGGTTTCATACATCATGCGGTCGTTCAGGAATACCGCGCCGGTATGCCGCACGGTGGGGGCAAAATACCAGTCGCCGCAGACCATGGTGGTATAGGGGTTGTATCCAGCGAATACACCATTATCCACCAGCGCTTTCCACACGGTGCCTTCGTATTTCTCCCAGCTCTTTAGTTCTTCCGCGCCGGTGATCACCGCGCCTAAGGGCGTTTCCGAACGGTACACGATGCGGTTTTCTTCGGTTCCCGCGTTCTGGGGGTTCACATATTCCCGGTAAATGCCGGGGGCCACGATGATTTCATCCCCGGGTTTGGCAATTTTTGCCGCGTCGTTGATGCGGCGAAAGGGGGTTGCCTTGCTGCCGTTGCCCTCTTTGGGTGCGGCGGCGCTGACGTAATAAAGCATGGATAAAGCTCCTTTTCATTATCATTTCATTGGCGGAAAATCGTTTATTTCGCCGGAGGGCATTTTTCTTTCAAAAACGCGAGCAGCACATCCTTATCATCGCCTAAATATTGCAGCGGCAGGATGTACGCCCGAGAAGGGCTGTCGTACAGGTACAGGCGGCAGGGCGTTTCCACGATGCGGATGATGTCGCCATAGGCGACCCGCCGCATGGATTTTTCCGTTGTTTGAATCATTTCCGTATCGGTGAATTCTATATCAGCCTCCGGTTCATAGGGCAGTTTGCCTTCCTTGCTGATACGCTGGATCGTCCTGCGGACACTCCTTTCCCGTATGCTGGGGAACCGGAAAAAGGAAACCGCCGAAAAGTACGCCAAAATGATCCCGCCGATCAGCAAAACAATATCCGATGATCGAAGCGCCAGCAGCGCCAGCATGACAAACGCGGAAAGGAACAGCCCTGTCAGCCTGCCGATCAGCATGTTCTTTTTTGCATCCGGATAATGGCGCATGGCGTCCAGATGAAAAGCGATATAGTCTTCTTCCGTCAGCGTGACATGGAACTTCATGGCGTTCTCTTTCTTTATCAGATTCCAATTGGCCGATCATGCGGCACGAAGCTAAAATTTCGTCCAGAAAAAGGCTTTCAGCTTCACTGCGGCGGCGTACTCGTCCTCGCCCTCTAAAATCACCTGCACGGTGTCGCCCTGCCTGATCCCAAGGCCCATGAGGCCTAAGATGTTCTTGGCGTCGGCTGTCTTTTCATCCTTGGCAACGGAAACGGCGCAGGCGTACTGCCGCGCTTCCTTCACCAAAATCCCCGCGTGGCGGGCGTGCATCCCCACGGGGGCTTTGATGGTGTACATGAAGGACTGCATAGGTCTGCCCCCCTTTCCGAATGGAGAACGGCGGGGCTTTGCCCCGCACCCCACCAGGGGCGTGACGCCCCTGGACCCGCAATCATGGAAACAGCATGACACAGCCAGATGACAATCTCCCGCTGTTTTTAGTGGGGTCCAGGGGACGAAGTCCCTTGGTTCAGGGGTTCAGGGGGCTGAAAAAGCCCCCTGCCTCGTTCAAATCTCCAGCAAATCGCTGAACGCTTTCAGCGCGCCGTCGGTATCGTGGGCCAGGACGCGCTTGGCCAGCACCTTGCCCAGCTGCACGCCCTCCTGGTCGAAGCTGTTCAGGTTCCAGACGAAGCCCTGGAACATTACCTTGTTTTCAAAATGGCTCAGCAGCGCGCCCAGGGCTTCGGGGGTGAGCTGTTTGCCAATGATGATGCTGGAGGGCCGCCCGCCCGCGAAATTCTTGTTGGGGTTCGCGTCATTTTTGCCGCAGGCGAAAGCCATGATCTGGGCGGCCACGTTGGCGCACAGCTTCTGCTGGCTGGTGCTGCCCTGAATGTCCACGTCCATGCCCGCCTGATTCTGGCTGAAGCCCACGAACTGGAGCGGCACGATGTCGGTGCCCTGGTGTAAAAGCTGATAGAAGGAATGCTGGCCGTTGGTGCCGGGCTCGCCGAAAATGATGGGGCCGGTCACGTAGGAAACGGGCTCGCCGAAGCGGTTCACGCTCTTTCCGTTGCTCTCCATGTCCAACTGCTGCAAATGGGCGGGGAAACGGGACAGGGCCTGGGAATAAGGCAGCACGGCGGTGGCGGGATAGCCCTGCACGTTGCGCTCGTACACGCCGATGAGGGCGTCTAACATGGCGGGGTTCTGCCTGATGTCGGCGTTCTTCGCCAAAGCGTCTTCTTCCGCCGCGCCGTTCAGGAAACGGGCGAACACCTCCGGCCCAAAGGCCAGGGACAGCACCGCGCCGCCCACGCAGGAGGTGGAGGAATAGCGGCCGCCGATGTAATCGTCCATGAAGAAGGCAGCTAAATAATCGCTGCTGCTGGCCAGGGGGCTGGTTTCGCTGGTGACGGCCACCATATGCTTGGCGGGGTCCAGCCCGGCGTTTTTCAGCGCGTCCTTCACAAAGGCTTCGTTGGTCAGGGTTTCCAGGGTGGTGCCGGATTTGCTCACCAGTACGAACAGGGAATGGGGCAGGTCGATGGCCTTCAACACGCTGGCCGCGTCGTCCGGGTCCACGTTGCTGATGAACCGGGCTTCCATCTTAAAGCACCCGTTCTGCTTCGCCCAGTTTTCCAGGGCCAAATACATAGCCCGGGGGCCCAGATCGCTGCCGCCGATGCCGATCTGCACCACGGTGGTGAACTTTTCGCCCGCCGCGTTGGCAATCTCTCCGGCGTGCACTTTTTTCGCGAACTCTGCTGCTTTCTGCTGCTGAGCGGCGTAGAATTCCCGCTTGTTCACGCCGTCGGCGGTCACGTCGCTGCCCAGTTGGCCGCGGGTGAGCTGATGCAGCACCAGGCGCTTTTCGCCGGTGTTGATCACCGCGCCGTCGTACAGCGCTTCGTACTTGGCCGTGAGTTGGGCTTCGTCAGCCAATTCCTGCAAAGCGGAGAGTACTTCTTCGTCCACCTGCTTGGCGGCGTAATGATAGGTAAGCCCCGCGGCCATGGGCGCGGCGTATTCCTTTACACGCTTGGCCCCGTTTTCCCCGGCCATGGCGGTTTGCAGGTTCACATGGTTTTTCAGTTCGTTCAGTTTGCCGTAAGCGGAGAGCATATCAAGATTTTTCCAGGAAATCATAGCGTACTTCCTTTCTTTTCGCCCTTCGGATTTTTCACCCGGCGGGACGTTTATTTCGCTTCCATTATTGCACAAAAAGGCTGTACATGCAACAGAAAAAACGTTTCTTTTACGCGTGTAAGTCAAACATCTCCAGCAGGCTTTTGAACGTGTCCTGCCCATCCAGGCAAGTGTCCGTCAGCCAGCCCTTTTCATGATCCCACTGGGATAATCCGCGATAGTAAAACGCCTTTTTCCTGTCCTCGATCAGGAAGGGCACGATATTATGCCGCAGGCATTCTTTCAGCGCGATCAATCGCCCCACTCTCCCGTTCCCGTCCTGAAATGGATGGATTTGTTCAAACGCCGCGTGAAAAGCAATAATGTCTTCTATTTTGACCTCGCGTTTCGCGTTGTAGCCGTCGAGCAGCGCTTTCATCCGCGCGGGCACGTCCCTCGGTTTTGCCGTTTCCCGTCCGCCCACCACGTTGGGGCGTTTCTTGTATTCTCCAACTGCGAACCAGGCGAGCGTTGCATCCTTCGTATCGTGTTTGAGGATATAGTGCAGCCGTTTGATGATCTCTTCCGTCAGCACATCCTCGGCGCAGTCGATCACATAGTCGATGGCGCGGAAGTGGTGCACCGTCTCCAGAATGTCGTCCACCGGTACGCCGTCCCCCGCGTTGAGGGTATTCGTCTCAAAAATCAGGCGGGTTTGATCCTCGGTCAGCCTGCTCCCCTCCATGTGGTTGGAATTGTAGGTCATCCGCACCTGGAGCTCATGATACAGTCCGCCGGAAACCTTCGCTTCCTTCTCCTCCCGCAGCGTTTGCAGGATCGGATTGTCCGAAACCTGGCGGCAAAGCTCTGCCGCCGTGCAGGAAAAATACCCGCACAGCTTTTCCATCACCACCCGCGACAGTTCCTCCCCCCGGCCGATTTTCGCAATGGTTCTTGAGGAGATGCCCAAAAGTTTCGTCAGATCAGAGCGTTTGATTCCTCTTTCGTCCAGTTTTTCTTCCAGTCCTTTATAGGAAATCATATTGTTCCCACTCCTTTATCTTTACTTATTATACCCAAAAGCAAGGGAAAAGTAAAGATTTCATGATAAAATCCAAAGAAAAGTAAAGACATCCTTTTCTGTATTTTTTCTGTTCTCCTCTTGACTTTAATGATTTTATGCGTTAAAGTGTAAATCGTTAAAGCAACGCCGCTTACGCGGAGAAGGAAGGACGAAAGATGCTTCTGAAAATTCTGATGCTGGTGATTTTCTTTGGGCTGATGGTGGGCATCGGCCTGTACTGCCGCAAAAATTCCACGGACGTGAACGGCTTCGTGCTGGGGGGGCGCTCGGTCGGCCCGTGGCTCACAGCCTTCGCCTATGGCACCAGTTATTTCTCCGCTGTTATTTTTGTGGGATACGCAGGCCAGTTCGGCTGGAAGTTCGGCATTGCCGCCACCTGGATCGGCATTGGCAACGCGGTGATCGGTTCTCTGATGGCCTGGGCCGTGCTGGGCCGCCGCACCCGCATTATGACCCAGCATCTGTCCAGCGCCACCATGCCGGATTTCTTTGCCAAGCGGTTTGATTCCCAGTCGCTGAAAATCATTTCCGCTGTGGTCATCTTCATTTTCCTCATTCCCTACACCGCCAGCCTCTACAACGGCCTGAGCCGCCTGTTTGAAATGGCGTTCGGCGTCCCCTACATCTGGTGCGTAGTGGGTATGTCGGTGCTGACAGCCGTTTACGTGATCGCGGGCGGCTATATGGCCACCGCCATCAACGAATTCATTCAGGGCATCATTATGATCTTTGGCATCATCGCCGTTATCGCCGCGGTACTGGGCAAGCACGATGGCTTCCTGGGTTCTCTGGAAGGCCTGGCCATCGTGCCGGTAACGGAAGCCGAGGCGGCGGTTACGCCCGCCTTAGGCGTCCCGGGTATTTTCAACTCCTTCTTCGGCCCCGATCCCCTGAGCCTGCTGGGCGTGGTGATTCTGACTTCCCTGGGCACCTGGGGGCTGCCGCAGATGGTGGGCAAATTCTATGCCATTAAGCACGAAGGCGACATTCACAAGGGCACCATCATTTCCACCGTATTCGCCGTGATCGTGGCCGGCGGGTGCTATTTCTTAGGCGGCTTCGGCCGGCTGTTCACCGGCGATCCCGGCATCCAGTTCAACGCCAAGGGCGGCATTGTATTCGACTCCATCATTCCCGCCATGCTTTCCAACCTGCCGGATGTGCTGATCGCCGTGGTAATCATCCTGGTGCTCTCCGCCTCCATGAGTACGCTGTCCTCCCTGGTGCTCACTTCCTCCTCCACAGTGACCCTGGATCTGCTCAAAGGCCACGTCGTCAGGAAGATGGATGAAAAGAAGCAGCTGCTCACCATGCGGGGCCTCATCGTGGTATTCATCGCCATTTCCGCCGTCATTGCCATCATTCAGGTCAATTCTCCCGTGGCCTTCATCGCCCAGGCCATGGGCGTCAGCTGGGGGGCCATGGCCGGCGCGTTTCTGGCGCCCTTCCTCTACGGTCTGTACTGGAAGCGCGCCACATCCTGGGGCTGTTGGGCGTCCATCCTGTTCTCCAGTATCTTTATGACCCTTGTGATGTTCAATCAGCTGGGTGTGCTGACGCTGAATCTGGGCCTGCTCAGCTCTCCCATCAACGCGGGCGCGTTCTGCATGCTCGCCGGGCTGCTGATCGTGCCCATCGTCAGCCTGATCAGCAAAGCGCCCGACAGGAAACTGGTGGACGACGCTTTCTCCTGCTACGATCAAAAGGTGCTCGTCAAGCAGGCCGAAGCCCTGGCCGACCCAGAATGATCCGCATATTTGTTTCGCACAATGAAAGCGCGGCCCGCTTTTGCGGGCCGTTTTTGGCTTTCACAGCGGTTGACAGAAGAAAGCGGATGCACTACAATAGAAACTGAATGAAGATCAGAAATTGATCGTCTTTACGACCGCATTCAGGAGGGATCGAATTTGTCGGACGCGCTGAAAATCATTCAGGACCCCACGTTGACCTATCGGCAGGAATTGGCGGCTCTGGCCCGCCTCGGCGAAAGCACCGACGATACCCTGCGCTATTCCGACGCCTATTACGCCGCCAAGAAAAAAGGTGCGCTCTGCGATTTGAACGAGGGCGTCATGCCCTACCGGCCCCGGTACATCTGCCCGGATTACGAGCTGTTGTTTCAAAAAGGCTGCGCGTTTTTGGAATTGGACCCGCCCAAGGATCTGCTGGAAGCCGTGAACGTGCTGGAAATCTTCTACTGCCACGTGCCCTCTATCACCACCTATCCCGTGTACCTGGGCGATCTGGATAAATTGCTGGAGCCCTTCGTGGTGCGGGAAGACAGAGCATATGCCAAAAAAGTGCTGCGGCTGTTCCTGCGGAATATCGACCGGGTGCAGACGGATTCCTTCGTGCACGCTGACATAGGGCCGGAGGACACTGTGACCGGACGGCTTTTGCTGGAATTGACCGAAGAAATGCAGCTGGCGATCCCCAATCTGACCCTGCGCTATGACCCGGATAGGACCAGCGACGATTTTGCCTTGGCCTGCGTCAAGTGCATGCTGAAAACGGCCAAACCCTCCTTTGCCAACCACCGCATGTTTGTGAAGGAATGGGGCGAACAGTACGCCATCGCCTCCTGCTATAACGGCCTGGCCATCGGCGGCGGCGGCTTCACCCTGCCCCGCATGCGGCTGTATGAATGCTCCCTGGACGCGAAGTCCCCGGAGGATTTCATCGAAAACGTGCTGCCCCGGTACATTGACCTGCAATTGGAGTATATGGATAAGCGGGTCAAGTTCATTGTGGAGGAATCCAGTTTCTTCAAAACCAATTTCCTGGTGACGGAGGGCTTTGTGAAACAGGAAAACTTCATCGGCATGTTCGGCGTGGTGGGTCTTGCGGAATGCTGCAATCACCTGCTGGGCATTGAGGACAAGAAAAAGGGCTTCGGCATGAATGAAAAGGCCTTGGCTTTGGGCCTCGAAATCATGAACGCTATGGAGAAGCGCGTCAGCGAGCACGTGGCCCCTTACTGCGACGCTTACGGCCACCATTACCGCCTGCACGCCCAGGTGGGCATCGACACCGACGGCATGGACGATTCCCCCGGCACCCGCATCCCCATCGGCGTGGAGCCCACCATGCTGGAGCAGTTGGAAGTGAACGAAAAGTTCCACCCCTATTTCCCTACTGGCACCGGCGACATTTTCAAGTTTGAGGAAACCTATCTCAAAACGCCGGACGCCATCCTGCCTATCATCAAGGGGTCGCTTGCTAACGGCCTTCGATATTTCTCCGGTTATCTGGAAAACAACGACGTGGTGCGCGTGACGGGCTATCTGGTGAAAAAGAGCGAGATTGAAAAGCTCCGGCAGAAAAAGCAGTCGCTGAACCAGGTGACGCTGTTCGGCATGGGCGCCCAGGACGGCGGCCACGCCTTGGATCGGAGGATTCAGCATCATGAAGAGAGCGCCTGTCAATAAAATCATTCCCTTTTCCAATGTGGACGGCCCGGGCAACCGGACCTCCATTTTCTTTCAGGGCTGCACCTTCAACTGCCTGTTCTGCCATAACCCGGAAACCATTCATCTGTGCGAAGGCTGCGGCATCTGCGTGGAAAAATGCCCGGCAGAGGCGCTTAAATGGGACGATGAGGGCGAAATAAAATGGACGCAGGAAGCATGCGTTCAGTGCGATACCTGCATCCACGTGTGTCCCCACGACGCTTCCCCCAAGGTGCAATGGATGACGGTGGAGGAAGTGCTTTCCCAGATCAAGCGCAGCGCTCCCTACATCGGCGGCGTCACCACCTCCGGCGGGGAATGCACATTGTACAATGATTTTCTGATCGAGCTTTTCACGAAAGTGCGGAAAATGGGCAAAACCTGCCTGATCGATTCCAACGGGTCCTTCGATTTTGAAGCCGATCCCCGGGTACTGGCGGTGTGCGACGGGGTCATGCTGGACGTGAAGGCCGTGGAGCCGGGATGGAGCAATACCCTGATTTCCTATCCCCGGGACAGGGTGCTGCATAATTTGGATTATTTGCTGAAAGCCGACAAGCTCTTTGAAGTGCGCACCGTCATTTTCCCGGGCAGGGATCAGGAAAACGAGGAAACGGTGCGGTACGTATCGCGCCGGATTGGCGGCCGGTGCGCTTACAAAATCATCCGCTACCGGCCCTTCGGCGTGCGGGAGCGGTATCAGAAGATTTTAGGTGAATTTGAAACAGAGGAGGCCTATGCCCAGCGGTTTGCCCTTCTCGCGCGGGAGGTAGGGGCGGAAAAGGCATACGTTGTATAGAAATAAACCTGCGGACCAATCATCGTCCGTCGCTTTGCATTTACAGGAGGGGCCAATGAGACTGCTGTTCGAGATCGACAAAAAAGACTATGGGGAATGCACCCATTCCTTTTCCCGGCCATCGGCTCGGAGCGTCATCATCAAAGACGGGAAAATCGCCATGATCCACAGCCTGAAATACGATTACTACAAATTCCCCGGCGGGGGAATTGAAAAAGGAGAAAACCCCGTGGAGGCCATGATCCGGGAAACGCGGGAGGAATCCGGCCTGAACGTGAAGCCTGAAACGGTCAGGGAATACGGATACGTGCACCGCATCCAGCGAAGCGACAAGGATGAAACGGAATGCTTTATCCAGGATAATTACTATTACCTCTGCGAAGCGGAGGACCGGCCCGCCGCCCAGCACTTGGACGACTACGAGGCGGGGGAAGGCTATACGCTGGAATTTGTCGATCCCATGACGGCCATTCGGAAAAACCGCGCCGTCGGCCAAACGCCCTATAATCCTATGATGTTCGAGCGGGAAGCCCGGGTATTGGAATTGTTGATGGCCGAGGGCATACTGAGCGAGTAAACCTCTTTGTCTGCGTCTTAACGCAAAAAGAACTGCCGCGGAAGCAAAACTTCCGCGGCAGCATTTTTTGAACGCTGTGTATTACCGGGTTTCGGTGTAGAGGGCGTTCCATTTCTCCAGCATTTCAGCCTTGTGGTCGATGAGCCACGCAGTGTCGCGGGAGACCCAGTTGATGGTATCGTCGGCGGGCAGATACTTGATCTCGTAGTGTGCCTTGGGATTGGTGAAACGCAGGGTTTCCAGGCGGGTAGCCAGGGCTTCCTGTCCTTCGGGGCTCATGAGGAAGTTGATCAGAGCCTTGGCGGCTTCGGGATGGGGGCAATTCTCGATCATGGCGCAGCCCATGGTGGTGCCGGACGCGCCATTTTCGGGATACTGGATGCGGATGCGGTCGGAACCGGCCTTGAGCAGGGTGTCCGCGCCGTCTTCATAGGTAAGGCCCACCGCGTATTCGCCGCTGTCCACAGCCTTGAAGCACACGGAGGAGGAGGTGGAGATCACCATGCCGTTCTCCAGCAGGCCGCGCATGATGGCCCAGGCTTCGTCGCTGTCATAGCCGTACACGGCGAAGATGTTGCACAGGTTGTTCCAGGCGGCGGAGGAGCTGTTGGGGTCGCTCAGCACGATGCGGCCTTTCAGGGCGGGATTGAGCAGGTCCTCATAGGTGCGGATCTCCAGCCCCAGTTCCTTTTCCAGTTCCACGTTCACGCAGAAGCAGACGGTGCTCAGATGGTCCTGGTTGTAACGGCCGTTGTGGCTCTTGTAGTCGTCGGGCAGATCATCTTCATAGGGAGAAGTGTACAGCGCGTAGATGTCGTCGTTCTTGGAGCCGTCGGAGGGGGACAGGCCGCCCCACTGTACGTCGCCCTGGGGATTGCCCGCTTCGGCGCGGGTACGGGCCTGGAGCTCGCCGGCGGAGCCGTTCACCACTTCCACTTCTACGTCGGGATAAATCTCGTTGAAAGCTTCGATCAGGTTGTCGATGTCGTTGTCCGTCATGGAGCTGTACAGCACCAGGGGACCGCTGACATTTTCCGCCAGAGCGGCGCAGCAGGCCAGCGCCATCACGGCGGCAAGCAGGAGAGCAAGCAGTTTCTTCATGGTTGGGAAACCTCCTTAGAGAAATTTTATTTTCAGGCGCGTGTGAACGCCCGAGGTACTGATTCAGAGTTGACAGTTGGGAGCTGAGAGTTGAGATGAAATACTGTCTAAAGAGTACCGATTGATTCTTTATCAAACAATCTTTATCTCAACTCTCCGCTCTCAACTCTCCACTCTCTTTCTCCGCCGCGCTTCGGCAGGGCATTACAGTTTGATGTCCTCGCTCTTGGTCACGGCCAGATAGAGGATCAGGGAGATGGCGGTGAGCACTGTCAGGATGGCGGCGAATGCGCAGGCCAGGCCGTCGTTGCCGCGGGAAATGGCGGCGTAGGTGCTCATGGTCAGGGTGATCGTCTTATTATTATAAAGGATGATGGCGCTGGAAAGCTCTGTCACGATGGCGACCCAGCTTAAAACCGCGCCGCTCATGATGCCGTTGGCCATCATGGGGGTGGTGACGGCCAGGAAGGTTTTCAGCTTGCCCGCGCCCAGGGACAGGGACGCTTCCTCCGTGCTGATGGGGATGCTTTGCAGCGTGGCCGTAGCCGATCGAATGGTATAAGGCATTCGGCGTATCACCAGGGCGATGATCATCACCGCCGCGGTGCCGGTCAGCGCCAGGGGTTTTTTGCCGAAGGCGATCACCAGGGCGATACCGATGATGGAGCCGGGCATGATGTAGGGCAGCATCGACAATGTGTCGATGGTATGGTTCAGGGGCCGGGGCCGCCGCACCACCAGATAGGCGATGAGGATGGCGAACAGGATGATCAGCGCCAGGGCCACAACGCCGAAGATCATGGTGTTTTCAATGGAGCGCTGGAGAAGCTTCTTTACCGCTTTTTCGTAATTGACGAAGCTGAAGCCCGGCTTGAACACCGCGCCGTCGCAGTTGCGGAAGGACAGGTACACGATGTACAGCTGGGGCAGGAACGCCAGAGCGATCAGACCGTAGCAATACACATACATGAGCACGCCGGCCACGCCATGGGGCTTGCGCTTCTGAACGGGGTTCATGCAGTTGATGGAGAAATTGTACTTTTTGGTGGCCCACTTTTGCAGGAAGAACACCAGGGCCGTTACTACGATGGCGATGATGGAAATGGCGGCGGCGAAGTTGTGGTCCGTGCCGTTTTCACCCAAATACTGGTTATAGATTTCCACCGGGAAGGTGCGGTAGCCTTCGCCAATGAGCAATGGTGTGCCGAAATCCGCGAAAGCCCGCATGAACACCAGCAGGGAGGCCGCCAGGATGGTGGGCATGGAAAGCTGCATGATTACGTTGAAGAACCGTTTCACGCCGGTGCAGCCCATATTGGCCGAGGCTTCGATCAGGGAATTGTCGATGGACTTGAACGCGCCGTTCATGTACACAAACACCAGAGGGAAGAATTTCAGCGCCTGCACCATCAGAATGCCGCCGAAGCCGTAGATGCTGCCCAGCTTGATGCCGAACACGTCCTTAAAGAACACGGTGATCACGCCGTTGCGGCCCAGCAGCATGATCCAGCTGTAGGCCCCGATGAAGGGGGCGCTCATGCAGCACAGAATGGAAACAACGAACAGGAACTTGCTGCCCTTGAGCTGGAAGAAGGAGTAAAAGTAAGCGAAGGGGATGCCCAGCAGCAGCGTCACCGCCGTCACCGCGATGGTGACCACGAAGCTGTTCTGGATGGTGGAGGAATAATAGGGGGTGGAGAAGAATTTGGCGAACTGCTCGAAGGTGAACTGCCCGTCCTTGTTGATCACGGCCTGCCTAAGAATGCCGTACATGGGATAGACCAGGAACAGGGCGAACAGGGCCAGGAAAATCCACGTAATGACCGACCAGACTTCAAATTTTCTTTTTTTCACGGCTCACACCGCCTTTTTGACCAGGTCGTTTTCCACGCCGGTGAGCAGGTTCCTGCTGCCGTCCTGGCAGAACAGGTTGGCCTTTTTTGTGTTCAGGCGCAGGCGCACTTCGGTGCCGGGTTTGATGATAGAATCGATGCTGGATTCCTGGATGATTTCGACTTTTTCACCGGAAAGAAGATGCACGAAGTAATGGGTGTTCAGGCCCAGGAACACGCTGCTGTCGATCATGGCGCGAAGGCCTTCCCCTTCTCCGGTTTCCACGATCAGCTCTTCCGGCCGGGCACAGAGGATCACGGGCTGGGCTTTCATGTTTTCCGCCGCCACGGAATCGAATGCCGCTTCGTAGCCGGTGGGCAGCGCCACCACCGCTTTGCCGTTTTCCACCTTCATTTGCCCTTCCAAAATGTTGCTCCGGCCGATGAAGGTGGCCACGAAGGTATTGGCGGGACGCTGATAGATGTTCTTCGGGGTGCCCACGTGCTGGATCACGCCGCCGTTCATAACGGCGATGCGGTCGGAAACCGCCATAGCTTCCTCCTGGTCATGGGTTACGTATACGGTGGTGATGCCCACGCTGTTTTGGATCTCCTTGATGGCCGTGCGCATTTCCACGCGGAGCTTGGCGTCCAGGTTGGAAAGCGGTTCGTCCATGAGCAGCACGTCCGGCTCGATGCATAGGGCGCGGGCCAGGGCCACGCGCTGCTGCTGGCCGCCGGAAAGCTGGGCGGGCATGCGGTCTGCCAGCTGGTCGATCTGCATGAGTTTCAGAAATTTATCCGCCTGGCTATGGATCAGCTTCCGGTCAAAGGGCCGGTTTTTCAGGCCGAATTCCACGTTTTTCCTTACGTTCATGTGGGGGAAAATGGCGTAATTCTGGAACACCATGCCGATGTTGCGCTTGGCGGGGTTCAGGTCGTTGATGCGGGTATCGTTGAAGTAAAAATCGCCGCCCTCAATGGAATTGAAGCCCGCGATCATGCGAAGCAATGTGGTTTTGCCGCACCCGGAGGGGCCCAGCAGCGTGAAAAACTCGCCGCCGTTGATGCTCAAGGACAGGTTTTCGATTACCGTGTTTTTGCCGTACTTCTTCACGGCATTACGAATGTTGATGCTGACACTCATGTTACGCCCACTCCTTTTGGATATTTGTATAAATACGCCGTTTTTTGATCATAAAATCAATCGCTGCATGCATTATACCACAGGCTTTAGCAAAAATCTATAGATTTGCTAAAACAAATTGAACGCAAAAAAGGCTGCCAGCCGGCAGCCTTGCGAAGTTGAATGGGTTTTGTGATCAAATCAATCGTCCAGGGTGAAAGCGGGCACGGCGTCCACAGAGGTGGGCACGGCCTTTTCACCGGCGATGATCGCGGCCTTGGCGGCTTCCACAACGGCCAGCACGTCAGCGGGGATCTGGTCACGGGTGGGAGCGATGTCCACGCCGCCGTTGCTCAGATCGTACAGATGGATGCCGGGGGTGAATTCGCCAGCCTTCACGGCCTTGGAAATATCCTGGGAAGCGGTGTCAACGCGCTTCATAGCGGAGGTGATGATGTGGTCGTTGCCCAGCACCACAGCCTGGTCGCTGTCCACGCCGATGCCCCAGATGTTTTCTTCCGCGCAGGTGTTCATGGCGCCGATGCCGGTGCCGCCCGCGGCGTGGTAGATCACGTCGGCGCCCTTGGTGATCATGTCCTTGGCAGCGGTGGCGCCGCCGGCGATGTCACCGAAGTTGTTGGCGTTGTACTGCAAAACGGTCGCGTCGGGGCACACTTCCTGCACGCCGGAAATGAAGCCGATGCCGAACAGGTTCATGGAATCGGACACCATGCCTTGGATGTAGCCCACGGTCTTGGACTGGGTGATGGAACCGGCCACCAGGCCAACCAGGTAGGAAGCCTGCTCCTGAGCGAACATCAGGCAAGCTACGTTGGGCAGATCGATGGAGGCGTCGTCGATGATGGCGAACAGCTGATCGGGGTTGTCTTCAGCGGCTTCGCGGGTGGCGTCAGCCAGCATGTAGCCCACGCAGATGATCAGATCGTAGCCTTCGTCGATGAAGGTGTTGATGTTGGTCTGATAGTCGGCGTCGGTCTTGCTTTCCAGATAGTTCACTTCAAAGGAAGCATCCTCGGCAGCCAGGGCGACGAGGCCTTCCCAGGAGGTCTGGTTGAAGGAGTTGTCGTTCACGCCGCCAACGTCGGTCACCATACCGATTTTCACGGTGCCGTCAGCCATGGCGGGAGCGGCCAGGGCCAGCGCAAGGCACAGGGCCAGAGCGATGGAGAGAAGCTTTTTCATTGTTTTTTGCCTCCATTTCTTTTTTTCGGGGCACGAAAAATCGTGTCTCTGTCGCGGTTATTATACCATGACGCGTATGCAAAAATCAAGGCGATTCAGAAAGAATTTGAAATAGCGGGCCTGATGCGGACCAGTTTGCGGAATTTACATGCGGCGGGTGGATTTCCCGCTGGACAAGCGTTCCCGTTTCCCGTATAATGAAAGCGAAGAACGGGAAGAGCCGCGAAAAGGTACGCGGACCTGCCGGGAACGCGGAAGGAACAAGGATTTGCCCATGACTGCTGATGCTTTCGAAATCAAGCATATTCCCACAGGAGGGAACGAAAACGGTTCTCTGAAAGCGCGGGAGGGAGAAATGCGCGCTGTTTTGGCACGTCACAGCCTGTGCGCGCTGCTTTCGGATGCGCTGGGAGGCCTTTCCTGTGAAGGTGATATGGAAATCCTTCTGCGTGGGAAAACCGTTTTCCCCCGTTCGCCCAGGGCGGCTTTGAAAAAGGGCGTTTCCGTGATTTCTCCCGAAAGCGTTCTCGCAAGAGGCTTGAGCTTATCAGACCATATCCGGCTGCTGCCCGGCATGCTGTGCGGCGGGAAAAAGGCCCGGGAAAAGGCGGAAACCCTGTGCGCCGAATACGGATGGACAGCGGATTTGACCGCTCCCGCGGAAGCGCTGTCCGCTGGGGACCGGTACCGGGGAGAAATCCTGCTGGCCTTGTTTCGTGGCAGCGAACTCCTGGTGCTGCGTGAACCGGAAGCAGCGCTGACGCCCCTGGAAACGGAGGAGGTGGCCACGGGCCTTAGAAAAGCCTGCCAGCAGGGAAAGACCGTGCTGCTGCTGACCGCTCGTCAGCGCGTCGCTGCCTTGGCGGACGCTTTTGACGTGCTTTCCCCGGCAGCGGACGATACACCGCCGGAGCGGCTGGATATTACGGTGGGCAGCGTTGTGCTGGAGGCGCGGAGCCTGACGGGCCGCGGCCTTCAGGACGTTTCCTTTGAAGCCCGGGCGGGAGAAATATTGGCTGTGGTGGGTCTGCCTGGCAGCGGACAGCAGGCGTTTTTGGATGCACTCACCGGCGCGCTGCCCCTGACCGGAGGCCGCCTGCGGCTCAACGGGCGGGAAATCACCGGCTATTCCATCCGGGAACGCATCCGGGCGGGCATCGCCTGCGTGCCGGGGCAGGAGATGGATTTCGGCTTTCCTCTTGGCAATATCACGGCGGGGGAAAGCATGGCGCTGCGCCGGTACCGGGACCCTGTGTTTCAGGAGAGCGGGTTTCTCCGAAAGGGTGAAATGCGCCGGTACGCAGGGGAGGTGCTGAATTGGCTGAACATCCGGCCGGGAGAGGAGCGTTTGCCCGAAAACCGTCAGCGCTGCGCCCTGACCCGCGAAACGGATGGGAACATTCACGCCTTGCTGACACTGAGTCCCACGGCGGGCATGGCGGAAAACGCGGCCCGGGATATCTGGGACCGGCTGATCAAACTGCGGAACGAACGCCGGGCCGTGGTGCTGATCACGGAGGATCCCCGGGAAGCGCTGCTGGCGGGGGACCGGGTGCTGACCCTGTGCCGGGGCGAGATCACCGGTGAATTCGACCCGGCAGTGACGTCGGAAAAGGAACTGGGCCTGTATATGACCGGGCGGCTGCAGAGCAGGGAGGAACGCTTCGATGAAGAATAAAGGGTTCCTTTCTTTTCTGCGCGGGCTGGGCAGGGCCGCGCTGTGCCTGATCGTGGGGCTGGCGCTTGGGGCGCTTGCGATGACAGCGGTAGCCTGGCTGAATCATCCCGAAGCCGATATCGTACAGGCAGCGGAAACCGCTTGGGCGGAAGGCCTGCTCCCGCTGCTGACCGGCGGCTGGGGGGATGGGCTGATATCCATACTGGGCCGGGCCGCGCCTGCTGTGCTGCTGGCCTTAGGCGTTTCCCTGACCTGGCAGGGGGGCATGCTGCAATTGGGCGGCGCGGGACAGTACGCCCTGGGCGCTGCCGCCGCTATGCTGTGCGCTTCGCTTTGGGGCCTGCCCTGGTATGCCTGCCTGGCCGCTGGCGCTTTGGCCGGAGCTCTGTGGGGAGCTTTGCCGGGGGTATTGAAATCGAAGCTCCGTCTGCGGGAAGCCTTGGGCACGGCGCTGACCGCGTGGCTTGCGCTGTACGCCCTCCAGGCATTTTCCCCCTTGTTCGTGTGGGAACAGCCTCAAGCGCCTGATTTGCTTCTCCCGGCGCTGCTGATCGCGGGCGTGATCGCCCTGATCATCTGGCTGGGCCTCAAATATACCGTGCCGGGACTGGATATTCGGTTGCTGGGCGCTTCGGAGAAAACAGCCCGGTACGCCGGGGCGGACACGGGGAAAACGGCTTTCCTGACCCTATGCCTGTCGGGCCTGTTAGGCGGAGCGGCGGGCGGGATGGATTGGCTGCTGGGCGGCGTGCCCCAACTGCCGGACCTGTCTCTGGCCCTTACGGGGCCGGGACTGCACGGGCTGGCCGCTGCGGCGCTGGCCGGGGGGCATCCGCTGGGAGCCGCATGTGCGGCCATTATGATCAAGTACCTGTCCCTGGGGACGGAAACCATGAACAGCGCGCTGTTTTCGCCGGAAATAGGCGAGGGTATGCTCGCGCTGATCCTGTACTGCTGCGCCTGCTTTGCGCTGCGTGGGAAAGGGGGTAGGAAAGCATGACCTTAACCGCGTCTGCCGTCCTGCTTGGCGCTGCCTTGCTGCTGGGCGCGCTGGCCGCGTCTGCCGCCGGGCATGGTGGTATGCCGCTTTTCGCCCTGGAGGGCGTGATGCTGGCGGGGGGCCTCACCGGCGTGCTGTTTTCCCATGAACCCGTTTGGGTTTCCCTGCTGGCATCCGGCGGCGCGGGCGCGGCTGCGGCGCTGCTATGGGGCATTTTCCTCCCGCGCCGTAGGGGGAATCCGATCCTGGCGGGGCTGGCATTCAATGCTCTGGCCGCGGCGGCGGCCATGATCGCGGCCCGGCTGCTGGGCGGCGTCAGCTACACCCGGAAGGGCTATTGGCTGGAAATCGCCGGGGAAAACGTAACGGTGTTCCTGCCTGTTGCGCTGGGCATCATGCTGATCCTGTGGCTGCTGCTTTTCCATACCCGCTGGGGCCTGCGGCTGCGCCTGTGCGGCCAAAGCGACGCGCCGGAAAGAATGGGCGTGCGCGTCCGAGCCGTGCGCTTCTTTGTTCTGGCATTGGCCGGTTTTATCGGCGGCATGGGAGGGCTTTCCGCCCTGCTTTCCTTGGACGCGGGCTGGCGCATGGCTTGGGGCGTAGGCGGCCTGGGCTATGCTGCCCTGGTCATTGCCTGGGCTGGGAAATACGGGCCCTTCCGTATCCTGGCAGCATCGGCGCTTTTCACGCTGATTTATGGCGGCGCGGCATGGCTGGGCGCGCCGGAAAGCGCGCTGCACGCCCTGCCCATCCTGACGGCATTGGCGCTGCTGACCATTGCCGGGCGGAAAAGGCCTGCGGAGCCGGACGGCGCCATGACTTGAATGAGTTTTTTGGAGGCATTATGAAAAAAAGATTGATCACCGGTCTAATCGCCGCGGCGCTGCTGCTGCAGCCTTACGCGGCGGGGGCCGAAAGCACTCCGCTGGTGTACCGGGTCACGGATGGCCAGGGACATGTGCTGTATCTGCTGGGCACCATCCATGTGGGAACGGATGACATGTATCCCCTGGGCAGCGCGGTGGAGGAGGCGTATGAAAACGCCGATATCGTGGCGGTGGAAATGGATGTGTACGCCTACGGCGGCAACCTGTTCAGCACCATGAAAACCGCTTTTGCCCTCATGTATGGCGTGCAGGACAATGTGAAAAACCATTTGTCCCCTGAAACCTACGCCCTGGGCGTGGAAAAGCTGGGCATGCCGGAAATCGCACTCCAGCGGATGAAGCCCGCCATGTGGTATTCCCTGGCGGAAAACTATATCATTGAAAAGGCGGGGCTGGACGCAATGAAGGGCGTGGATTACGGACTGCTGAAAAATGCCCACAGGGATGGAAAGCAGATCGACGAATTGGAGAGCCTGGACGCCCAAATGGCCACGCTGCTTGCCATTCCCGAGGAAGTGATCGATTATGAGATCCAGGCCATGCTCACCTACCCGGAAGAATCCGCCCAGGGGCTGCGGGCTTTGTTTGAAGCCTGGCGGCAGGGGGATGAAGCGGGGCTGCGCACGCTGCTGGAGGCATCCACCGAAGGGGAAGACGATTTGAGCGAAGCCTACGAGGAATACGGCGATATCCTCATCGACAGCCGCAACGACGGCTTTGAAGAACAGGCCCTGGCTTATCTAAACAGCGGAAAAACGGCGCTGATCGCCGTAGGCGCGTTCCATATCATCGGCGAAAACGGATTGGCGGAAAAATTGGCCCGTCTTGGCTATACCGTGGAAGAAATCGGGAGGGAATGATCGTATGCTGTTGGATCGGCTGCTGGATTTACTGGAGGAAAAACAATTGGCGCTCCCTGAGGATCGGGCTTACACCCAAAACCTGCTGCTGGACGCCCTGCACTTAGACGCGCCTGCGGAAGGGGAACTGATCGGCGAGGATATTCCCGATTGCTTAGCGGAGCTGGCGGAATGGGCGGCGCAAACTGATGTGATCCATGACACAAACGATGAAAAGGACCGGATCATCGCGCGCATGGCGGGCACGTTTACCCCCCATCCGGCGGTAGTGCGCGGCACCTTCTATGAGCTCATGGGCAGCCGGGGCCCGGAAGCGGCCGTCCACTGGTTCTATCAGCTGTGCCGGGACATCGATTATATTCGGGTGAAGCGCATCGCCCAGAATATCCAGTATACCGCTCCTTCCCCCTGCGGAGAATTGGAAATCACCATCAACCTCTCCAAGCCTGAAAAGGACCCTCGGGATATCGCGGCGGCGCGGAACGCTCCCAAGTCTGGATATCCCCTGTGCATGCTGTGCAAGGAGAACCCCGGCTATGCGGGCCGCGCGGGCTTTCCGGGCCGGGAAAACCACCGCATCGTACCGCTGAACTTAGCGGGAGAGGAATGGTATCTGCAATATTCCCCCTACCTGTATTTTGAAGAGCACTGCATCGTGCTGGACGGGGTGCATCGGCCCATGAAGCTGACCCGTAAAACCTTCGACCGGCTGTTTGAATTTGTGGATAAATTCCCCTTCTATTTTATTGGAGCCAACGCCGATCTGCCCATTGTGGGCGGCTCCATCCTCACCCACGATCATTACCAGGGCGGGCGGCATGTGTTCCCCATGGATAAGGCCCCCGTCAAATGGACCTTTGACGGCCCCGCCAACGCGGGCGTGGTGGACTGGCCCATGACCTGTCTGCGCTTTATCAGCTCCGACGCGGAAGAATTGAAGAACATCGCCATGAAGGTGCTGGAAGCCTGGCGGAAGTACAGCGACCCGTCCTTGGGCATTTACGCCGAAACCGACGCGCCGCACAACACGGTCACGCCCACCCTGCGCATCCTGCCGGATGGCCGGTATCAAATGCATCTGGTGCTGCGCAACAACCGCGCCAGCGCCGAGCATCCCCTGGGCATCTATCATCCCCATGCCAATCTGCATCATATCAAGAAAGAAAACATCGGCCTGATCGAGGTGATGGGCCTGTTCATTCTGCCCGGACGGCTCAAGACGGAGCTGGTGGCCCTTGAACCTTACCTCATGGGCACGGGGGATATCCCCGAGGGCAGCAGCCATGAAAAGTGGGTTCAGGAAATCGCGGAAAAAACGGGCCGGAGCCTGACCCGGGAGCAGGCCGAAGAAGCGCTGCATCAGGCGGTGGCCGATACCTGCTATCAGGTGCTGTGCGACGCGGGCGTGTACAAGCAGGACGAAGCGGGCCAAGCGGGCCTCAAGCGCTTTTTAGATACTGTGTTTTGATAAGGAGCAACGCAAATGAAGAAAATCACCCGGCTGTCCTCCGTGGGCGGTCAGCTGATTCGGGACGCGCTGGGCGGCAAATGGATGCTGGCTTTTGTGATCGCCTGCGGCATGTATTACGCCCTGATGCTCGTTTCCAATTTGACCGGCGGGGCCGATATGATCCTGGGCTTGGTTTTGATCCTGGCCCAGGGCTTTGTCACCGCGGAAAGCATGATCCTGTACCAGCGCAAGGAAAGCCGGAATGCAAAACACCTGTCGGTTTTCTGTCTGATCGGCATGATCGTCCTGTTCTGCATTTTCCTGTTCCTGGGCGCGGTGGTGCTCACCCTGAACATGGAATACAGCGCCAAGACCGAGGAAATATTGCAGCTTTGGGCGGACGCTGAACTGTCCTCCGGCATGCCGTATATGATTGCCACCGTGGTGACTGTCGGCCTGGGCGGGCTGACGATGCTGTTTCTGTGGAAAGCCCTGGGCATGAGCGCCGCTTTGATGGACCATAAGGGAGCGCTCAAAAACTGGTTCCTGCCCGCCTCTGTTTCGCTTGCGCTGTACACAGCTATGAACCTGACCCTGACGATACTCCAGCCCGGCAATGCCCTGAGCATAGCCGCCGCCCTGGTATCCGTTATACGGGACGGTCTGCTTACCGTGCTGCTGGCCCAGACGGCCATGCGGTGCCGGGCGATGCTGGGATAACCGGTTTGAAGGGGCGACAGGCATGGAAACGCATATTTTCATCTGCGGAGCGAAATCGATCGGCCAGTACGGCGGATATGAAACGTTTGTGGATAAGCTGACGCAGTATCATCAGGACAGGAAAGAACTGCGCTATCATATCATGTGCAAGGCAAACGGTTCGGGCCATATGGATGAAAGCCGGCTGAAAGGCGCGGAAAAGATCAACGAGCACGAATTCCTGTACCACAACGCCCACTGCGTCAAATTGAAGGTGCCCAATATCGGCCCAGCCGTGGCCATTTACTACGATTTCATCGCCTTGAATTATTGCATCCGCTACTGCCGGGAGCATGAGATCAAAAACCCCGTTTTCTATCTGCTCGCCTGCCGCATCGGTCCGCTGATGCGCTCCATGAAAAAGCGGGTGCATGCCTTGGGCGGCGTGCTGTACGATAATCCGGACGGCCACGAGTGGCTGCGGTCCAAGTGGGCTCCGCCTATTCGGAAATACTGGAAGCTTTCTGAAAAATTGACCGTCAGGCACGCCGATCTGATGATTTGCGACAGCCAATATATCGAAAGCTATATCCGCAAGACCTATGCGTCCTTCCATCCCGAAACCGCTTATGTGGCTTATGGGGCGGAGACCGGATGCTCACCGCTTTCCGACAATGATCCCCGTTTCCAGGAATGGCTTTCCCAATGGCGCACACGGCCTTTTGATTATTATCTGGCGGTGGGGCGGTTCGTTCCGGAAAACAATTATGAAACCATCATCCGGGAATTCATGCGCAGCAGCACCCGCCGTTCCCTGGTCTTGATCATCGGCGAAAACAAGGGCCTGTTCACCAAACTGGAAGAAAAACTGAACTTTTCCCGCGACGTGCGCATTCGTTTCGCGGGTACAGTATATGACGAAGCGCTGCTGTACAAGATTCGGGAAAACGCTTATGCTTATCTTCATGGCCATGAGGTGGGAGGCACTAATCCCAGCCTGCTGGAAGGAATGGCCGCCACAAAGCTGAACCTGCTGTACGACGTGGTATTCAACCGGGAAGTGGGACAGGACGCCGCCCTCTACTGGGAAAAAGAAGAAGGCAGATTGTCCGCCCTGATCGACCAGGCGGACCGTATGCCGGCGGAAGAAATCGAAACGCTGGGCAGAAAAGCAAAAAGGCGGATCAGCGATGCCTACCGCTGGCAGCTGATTGCCGATCAGTATGCGGATTTATGGCGGAACGCGGGGGAGAAAAAGAAAATTTGAGTGGCACGACGCGGAACGAAGCATGAGGAGGCGGACTATGCTTGAAGATATCTTACTGCGACATTTTGCACAGTACCCTCAAATGGAAGCCCAGGACGCGGTGAAACTGATTTATCAGCAGGAATTTGGCCCGGAGCACATGATTAAGGACGCGGGAAAAAGCTTGTCCACGCTGAAAATGGAAATGGCCCAGCTGCAAGGCAGCCGGGCGCAGGAACCTTTATATGAAAGCATCGGCAACGGGCTGTGCAGGCTGAACCTGCGGCCCTGCCGGGAGCGCAGCATTCCGGCGGAGGACATCAACCGCCTGTTCGTGGAAACGGCTCAAAGCACGGAAGGGGACAAAAGAAGCTTCCGCCAGGGCATTCGCACCCTGCAAAAGCTGGCGGAGGAGGGGGAAACGCCCTTTGACGCCATAGAGTTGGATTTGTTTTTGGCCCGATATCCCGATTCCTGCCCGGCGCTGCATCACAGCCTCACCTACCGCATAGCTTATGCTCCCGCCTACCGCATCGTGGCCCAGAAAAAGCTGAAAGCCTACCTGGCTGGGCGGAGGAACGAAGCGGAATAATATGCCTATAAGCCCAAGCCGTTGGCGATATTGACAATAAAATCCTGGGCATTGGTGACGATGCCGCGGGAAGTGAGACTGCCCCGGTCTGTCAGCTTATTCACCATAAATTCTGAAATATCGACGCAGTAGAAATACACCCTCCGCACCGTGCCGTCGGGCAGCACGCGGTAAGAAGGGGTCATATTCCCCACAGCGATGGAATGGAGCATGGTGGCCATACAGATCACGGTGGTGGCCTTTTTGACGTAGGCGCGCATGGCGTCCTGGGCCCGGTACACATCGCCGTACACGCAGGGCAGAGGCCCGTCGTCCCGGATGGAGCCTGCCAGCACGTAGGGCACGCCGTATTGTTCACAGCTATGGATGATGCCGTTATCAATGTGCTCCGCCTCCATAAAGCGTTGGATGGAGCCGTAGTAGCGGATCCGGTTCAGGGTGTCCAAATGATTGTAATGGCCGTTGGGCTGGTGTTTTTGGGTATAGATGTTCTGTCCCAGGGCCGTGCCCAGGTAAGCGCCTTCCAGGTCATGGGTAGCCAGGGCGTTGCCTGCCAGCACAGCATGGGCGAAACCTCCCGCCACGATCCGGGAGAAAGCGTTCCGCGCGTCGTGGTCAAAGGAAAACGCCGGGCCCATCACCCACAGGATGTTTCCATGATCGCGCTCATACCGCAGCAGATCGTACAGCTCGTCATAATCCCGGCTGAAGGAGCTTTCCCGGGTATGGCCCTGGCGGAAGGCGAAGGTTTCCCGCGTTTCGCAAGGCTCGTCAAAGCCCTGGGGATAAACGAAAATGCCTTCTTCGCAGTTTTCCGTCCGGCCGCAGATCACCAGGTCGCCCCGCTTCAGATTGCGGAATTCCCGCACCTGGATTTTTTCATCCTCGAATACCGGCACGCAGTCCATGCGGCTTTCCTCGGCCAGCAGCCATTGGCCGTTGACCTTGAAGTACTCCGGGAAAATGCTCATGGCGTGGTAACGCTCCGGCGCTACGCCATCCTTGGGCGCAGGCTCGATCCGGACGGATGGGGCGGAAAGAAAACGCTCGTTTTGAAAATCCGGGGCAGTATACGGGTCCAGTGTAAAGGCCATAAAAAGTCCTCCTTTGGATAAAAGAAAGTCGCCGATCTAAAGAGCACTTTAAATCAGAATGAGAGTTGAGAGTTAAGCGTTGAGAGTTGAGATGTATTTTGTTTTAAAATCGATAGGGACTCAGTTTGACCGACTATATAACTCTCAACTCTCAACTCTTCTGTAACTTAAAGCGTCCAATACTGCCCTCAACGAAACAATTACTAAACGAAAGGGCCGGTCGTTTTGGCCGGCCTTTTCGTTTGTGAACAGCGGCAGGTAACGTCCGTTACTTGCTCTTGATATAGGGCTTGCCGTTGGCGGAAGGCACGTGGGATTTGCCCACAAACAGGACCAGCACGATCACCGTGACTACGTAGGGGATCATGGAAATCAGCTGCATGTCGATCCCCGAGGAGCCGCCCAGCACCACCTTGAGGCCGGAGCAGAAGCCGAACAGCAGGCAGCCCAGCAGCGCGCCCTGGGGACGGAACTTGCCGAAGATGACCGCCGCGATGGCGATGAAGCCCTGGCCCACGATGGAGATGGGGCGGAACTGGGTGGAAATGGTCATGGTAACGCAGGCGCCGCCCAGGCCCGCCAGGAAGCCGGAGAGGCATACGCAGGCAAAGCGCATGCCGATCACGTTGATGCCCAGGGTCTCGCAGGCCTGGGGATGTTCGCCGCAGGCGCGCAGGCGCAGGCCGAAGCGGGTCTTATAGAACACGAACCATACCACCAGCGCGGCGACGAACACAAGGTAGGTGGAGGCATAGGTGGCGAACACGTTGTCCATGAACCGGCCGAACACCGTGGTGGTGTCGAACAGGCCGGAGAACAGCTTGGGTATGGTCTGCACGCCCTGCTTGAGGGCGGGAGTGTCGGTGGAATTGAACAGCACCTTGGCGATCATGATCACGATGCCGGGGCCCAGCATGTTGATGGCCGTACCGGCAATGGTCTGATCCGCGCCCAATCTTACGGTGGCGATGGCGTGCAGCATGCCGAAGAACGCGCCCGCCAGGCCGCCGCACAAAAAGCCGATCCAGGGACTGCCGGTAAAGTAGGCCACCACCGTGCCGGTGAAAGCGCCGGCGGTCATCATGCCTTCAATACCGATGTTCACCACGCCTGATACTTCGGAGAAGCAGCTTCCCAAGCTGGCGTAAAGCAGAGGCGTCATGTATACCAGGGTCGCGTACAGGATGATGCCGAAGCTGTTGATGAAGTCCGTCATTTGCCAGCCGCCTCCTTTCTGCCGCCAGCCGGGGCTTTGGGGGTTTTCTTCAGGTATTTCAGGTAACGGAAGATCACGGAAATGGCGATGAAGAAGACCACCGTGCCCACGATCACGCTGATCAGCTGGGTGGGCGCGCCCACCAGATTCAGCTTGCTGCCGCCGTACACCAGCGCGCCGTAGAACAGGCCCGCGATGAACACGCCGAAGGGATTGGAGCAGCCGATCAGCGCCACCACGATGTCTGCGAAGCCGAAGCCCTCCTGGGAGGAGAAAATACTGATCCGCTGGCCCATGCCCATGAGCTGCAGGGCTCCGGCCAGGCCGCCCAGCGCGCCGGAAATGGCCAGCGCCGTCAGGATGGAGCCGCCCACGTTGATGCCGCCGTATTCCGCGGCGTAGCGGTTGGAGCCCACGGCCTTGAGCTCATAGCCTAAGGTGGTCTTTTCAATGATGAACCACACGATCAGCATCACCGCGATAGCCACCAGGATGCCCCAGTTGGCGGTGGGAGCCAGCCCGGTGGATTTGATGAATTCTTTGGAAAGCTTCATGCTGGCGTTTTCTGAAATATTCTTGGTGGCTTCCGCCGAGCCGGTATTGTGGATGGCGGGAATGCCCGCGATGAAGTTGGAAAGATAGAAGGCGATCCAGTTGAACATGATCATGCTGAGCACTTCGTTGATGCCCCACTTGACCTTGAGGGCGGCAACGATGCTGCCCCACAGCGCGCCAGCGGCCATAGCGGCCAGGAAGCACAGGGGGATCAGCACGGGCTTGGGCAGATCGGGCAGCAGGATGCTCGTTACGCATGCGGCCATGGACCCTACCACGAACTGGCCTTCCGCGCCGATATTGAACACGCCGGTCTTAAAGGAGAAAGCCACGGAAAGGCCGGTGACGATGTAGGGAACGGAATAGACCACCACGTAGGAAAAGCCTTTTAGGCCGGTCACGCTGTCAATCAGCTTGCCGTAAGCCGCGCCTACGTCCAGACCCATGATTGCCAGGAAAACCGCGCCCACCACGAAGCCTAAAATAATAGACAATAGGATGTGGATGAACTTGTTTTCCGACAGGAAATCCATCAGTCCTTTTTTTGTTTTCATGCCTTCTTACCTCCCGCCATCATGAGGCCCAGATCGTTTTCGTTGGCCTCGGCTCCCGGGATGGAGCTGACGATGCGGCCGTCGAAAATCACGTCGATCACGTCGGACAAGCTCATGATCTCATCCAACTCAAAGGATACCAGCAGCACGGCCTTGCCCCGGTTGCGCTGCTCCACGATATATTTGTGAACATATTCGATGGCGCCTACGTCCAGGCCGCGGGTGGGGTTCACGGCGATCAACAGGTCCTTGTCGTTCTGCACCTCCCGGGCGATGATCACCTTCTGCTGGTTGCCGCCGGAAAGGGTGCCCGCCGGGCGTTTTTCGCTGCTCTTGGGGCGGATATCGTAGCTGTCGATGGATTTTGTGGCATGGGTGAAGATGGGCTCCCGCTTGAGGATGTGAGATTTGGAAAAGGGCGCGGCTCGGAAGTTTTGCAGGATCAGGTTATCTTCGATGGAAAAATCCAGCACCAGGCCGTGCTTCTGCCGGTCGGCGGGAATGCTGGATACTCCGTGCAGGAAGCCGAAGCGGGGAGATTTGTTATAAACGCTCACGCCATTCACCGTGGCGTCGCCGCCGGTGCCCTTGCGAAGGCCGGTAATGATCTCCACCAGCTCCGTCTGTCCGTTGCCGTCGATGCCCGCGATGCCCACGATTTCGCCCGCGTGCACCTGCAGGTTCAGGCCCTTTAAGATTTCTACGCCCCGGTAGTCCACGCCGTGCAGGTCCTTTACGTCCAGCACCACCTTGCCGGGCTCCTGCTCCGGCTTATCCACCTTGAAGGTCACCTTGCGGCCCACCATCATGCTGGCCAGGTCGTTTTCATCCACGGTGTCCACATCCACGGTGCCGATGTATTTGCCCAGGCGGATGATGGTGCAGAAATCAGCGGATTCCTTGATTTCTTTCAGTTTGTGGGTGATCAGGATGATGGATTTCCCGTCGGCGGTCAGGTTATGCATGATCTGGATCAGTTCCACGATCTCCTGAGGCGTCAGGGAGGAAGTGGGTTCGTCCAGGATCAGGATATCCGCGCCGCGGTACAAGGCTTTCAGAATTTCCACGCGCTGCTGCATGCCCACGGAAATATCCTCGATTTTGGCGTCCGGGTCAATGGACAGGCCGTAGCGTTCGGAAATCTCCACCACGTTTTTCCGCGCCGTGGGCATATCCAGGGAAATGCCCTTCTGCGGTTCGGTGCCCAGCACGATGTTTTCCGTCACCGTGAAGGGCTGCACCAGCATAAAGTGCTGATGCACCATGCCGATGCCCGCCTCTATAGCGTCCTTGGGGTTGTTCATTTCAATTTTCTTGCCGTTGACCAGGATCTCGCCGGAGGTGGGCTTGAGCAGCCCGTACAGCTGGTTCATCAGCGTGGATTTGCCCGCGCCGTTTTCACCCAGGATCGCATGGATTTCCCCCTTGTGGACGGTCAGGTTGATGCCGTCGTTGGCCACAAAATCGCCGAATTTTTTCACGATATTGCGCATTTCGATGACGGGCGTCTTCATGTCCACATGTTCCTTCGACAAATGAATCGCCTCCCTGCATGATGTGATTGGCTGTGAATGGGCCGTGCAAGGAGGGAAACCATTCTGCTCCTCCCTGATCCCGGTGCGGCCCATGATCGTATGCTTTTCATCTATTGTAGCATATCCGCCCGATTTTTGCCACTGTTTTTTCTGCCCGGCGCCAACAAAAAAGGCAGCCTTTGCAACCATTTAAACATTTCTGGGGGAACCGCTCTTTGCTGCCCAAAGAGCGGTTCCCCCAGTCCCCCTCCGAGAAAGGCTATTTTTGACTTTTGATGTAAAAACGTACTGCATTTGATATTCTTCATGGCTTTCTTGGAAAGGAGTCTGGGGGAAACCATTTTTTGGCCTCCAAAGAATGGTTTCCCCCAGTTATGTGAATAATTGCCAGCCTTTTTTGCTGCCGCCGTCAGATGAGCGTCAAAGACGCATCGACAGAGCCGTTTAAATTGAGCGCCGTTTTCCTGCCGTCCAAGGTAAGAGAATAACAGCCCTTGAAGCCGGAGAAGGAAACAAAACCCTCCTCGTCGGTGGCAAGCGTTTCATGGGTTTCCCAATCGCCGTGAATCAGCTTTTGCAGGGCGAAATAGGAGGGCTTTTCGCTGTTGTCCGTCCGAACGAAGCCGGAGGGCGCTTTCAGCCAGCAGCCGTCGTTGAAGTCCCAGGTGGTGATGGCCTCCACCAGGGGATGGGCAAAGAGCACGGAATACATTTCTGTGATTTCCCGGGCTTGCCGCTCCTCTCCTTCCGGGGTGCTCGGCCAGGAATCCACCTGCCAGTCATTCAGGTCTTCGATATAGGCGGGCATGATGTCGCCGGAGATCAGGGTGTTTTCCGTGAAATGGATGGGCAGACCGAAGCGGGAGAAACGCGAAAGCACGTCGTTCAGCTTGTCCAGGCCCCAATAGCCCTGGTGCTGGTGGCTTTGAATGCCGATGGCGCTGATGGGCACGCCCGCTTCCAGCAGCCCTTCCAGCAAAATCTCATACGATACGCTGACGTTGAAATCGTTGATCAGCAGCACGGCGTCGGGGTTGCTTTCCTTGGCGGCGGCGAATACTTCCTTCACCAGCTTGATGCGGCCTTTTTCCTTGCAGATGCGGGTGATGGCGTTGTCGTACTTATCGAACACCGGCATGATCACCACTTCGTTGATCACGTCCCAAAGGTCAATCACACCTTTATAAGCCGTTACGTCCCGGCGGATGCGTTCCAACTGGCGGCGCAATATTTCTTCATTGGAATACTGCATCAGCCAAGGCGCACACACCGTGTGCCAGCAAAGCGGGTGGCCCTTCACCTGCACGCCCCTTTCCCGCAGCCAGCGCGCGGCAGCCATGGTGTTTTCATAATCCGGCTTGCCCTCCTCCGGCTCGTACCGGCCCCAATAGAAGGGCAGGGTACCGTAGTTGAACAGGGCCAGCCATTTTTCCATGCGCTCACGGATAACGGCTTTCCACTGTTCATTGGGCACTTTCATCAGCGCCACGGCGTCGAACGCGCCGCAGCCGAAAAGAAATTGATGGGAAACCTGATCGATTTGCACCGGGCGGTTGGCCGCGGGCGTTCCGTCGGGGTTCAATAGCTGCAAACGGGCGTCCGCCCGGCGGTGTTTCAGCTGATCCATGGATGTTCCTCCTTGTATCGGTAAAATACTCTCGTGACAGAACGATCATAATCCTTAAAGCTGCCTTTAAGTCAAGGGTCCCGAGAGGAAAATTTACCATGAGAACTGCTTCCGGTTTCATATTTTTCTGGTGGAAGCGCGAAGCACCAATTCCACGCCGGTCTGGATTTGGGTGCATTCCACAGGGTCGTTTTCCCGGTCCAGGGCCCACAGGATCAATTCCGCGGCCCGCTGTCCGATCAATTCAAAGTTTTGCCGCACGGTGCTAAGCGGCACGGGACAGCCCGCCCGATAGATATTATCGTCAAATCCGATGATGGAAACGTCCTCCGGTACGCGGATGCCCATATGCATCAGCGCCGCCACGGCCCGTTCTGCGATCCGGTCGCTGACGCAGAAAACGGCGGTGATTTCCCCCGCGCGGATGGACTGAGCCAACGCCTCAAAATCCGGCTTTTCCATCAGATGCCGGGGGCCGGGGCGGATGCCCGCCGCGCGCAGGGCGAAGCAAAAACCAGCATACCGTTCCTGTTCGGAGCTTAAGAAAAACAAATTTCCCTGAAAACAGATTTTTTTATGCCCCAATTCCAGCAGGGCGTTGGCAGCGATGATACCGCCGTCAAAATTATTGGAACCCACATAAAGAGAGGGAAGATAGGCGTCCCGCCGGTCCAGGAGCACATAGGGCTTCCCCGCCTCCCGGATCAGCTGAAATTCTTCCCGGTTCTGGGCGGGGTCGTAGGGATAGATCAGAAAGCCGTCCGTGCCCTGGTTCAGCATCCGCCGGATGCTGTCGGCGGAAACCTTGGGGTTGCGGCTGTTCCAGTCGATCAGCATGGTGCTGCCGTGGTGGGTCAGGGTTTGCTGTGCGCCTGCCATGATACGCACCAGGGAACCGACCGAATAGCTTTCCTGGGTCAGCAGCATGGCGATATGCCGGTGCATTGTCCGGGTTTCCGGTTCCGGTGCGCTTTCTGGTGCGACAAACGTACCGGCGCCCCGCCGCCTGACCACCTGCCCGCAGGCGACCAGATCGGCCAGGGCCCGGCGGACGGTGATGGCGCTCACGCCGTATTCTGCCGCCATCTCCAGCTCGGTTTTCAGCCGACTGCCCGGCGGCAGCTCTCCGTTTTCGATCCGCCGCCTGATCTGATCGCGGATGGTTTCGTATTTCATCAGTTCCGTCATGCTTTTCTTCCTTTACTTCCGTGTATTCCGCAGGGAGTTCCCGTTTCAGTATACATCAATTCTTTTCTTTTTTCAACACGTTTTCAAAAAAAATACGTATACGTAAATGAAAAATAAGTTTGTATTACGCATATTAAATTTACGAAAAAAGTGAAAAATCGGAAAAATAACGGTTGACAAGTACAGGAGAAAGGTATATGATATGTGTGTAATCCATGCGTAAGGAAAAAGAGTTTTTCAAAATACACATGTGTAATAGAGTTTTATCGCCTTCAGGCGATCAAAATAATAAAGGAGGGAATCCCATGAAAACCCTGACCCGTCTTCTGGCCCTGGTGATGGTCTGCGCCCTGTGTATGACAGGCGTCGCTTTGGCCGACACTTCTATCCTGACCGAATCCGGCTTCCCCATCGTGAAGGAGCCCCTGACCCTGACCTTCTATGGCAATATGTCCGCCATCCAGCCCGAATTCAAGGATATGTATATCCTGCAGAAGTATGAGGAACTGACCGGCGTTCATATCGAATGGACCAGCATTCCTTCCTCCGCCAGAAATGAAAAAATGACCCTGGCCATCAGCTCCGGCGAACTGCCCGACGTGTTCTTCAAGTTCGGCGTATCCGCCGCCAACCTGCAGACCTACGGCGATTCCGGCGATTTCCTGGATCTGGCTCCCCTGCTGGAAGAATACGCCCCCAATTTCATGGCCTACGCCGCCAAGAACCCGGACGTGCTGGCTTCCATCACCTCTCCTGACGGCCACATTTACTCTCTGCCCGCCATCGGCGAAGCCCCCGCTTCCCGTATGGCCAAGAAGCTGTATTACAACCAGAAATGGATGGACAAGCTGGGCCTTGAGCAGCCCTCCACCATGGACGAGCTGTACGCGGTCCTCAAGGCCATGCGGGAAAATGATCCCAATGGCAACGGTGAAAAGGACGAAGTGCCCATGACCGAATCCGTTTCCACCCTGTATCAGCTGTTCGGCGGCCTCTACGGCTGCTTCAACCGCGGCAACCAGAGCACGGAATACGACGTGGACCCCGAAACCGGCCTGGTGCGCCACATCAAGACCTCCGATTCCTTCCGTCAGGCCCTGGAATTCATGCACAAGCTGTATGAGGAAGGCATCATCGATCAGGAATGCATCACCTTCAAGGACGCTACTGCCGTGGGCTATTGCACCCAGGATAGGCTGGGCGTGTATCTGGCCACCAACCTGGCCCTGATGCCCGCCGACGCCATGGCGATCTGGACCCCCGCTTCCACCTATGTGGAAGGCGCCATCTGGCCCCTCATGCGTTCCCATCTGCGCAGCGTCGGCGCGTTCGTGATCACCGCGGACTGCAAATATCCCGAAGTGGCCCTGCGCTGGGTGGACTACTTCTACAGCGACGAGGGCGTGGCCTTCTATCATTACGGCATCGAGGGCGACACCTATGTGAAGAACGAGGACGGCTCCCTGTCCTATGTGGACGCCATCATGTCCCAGGTGGCGGGCGACAAGAGCTATGACGAAGTGGTGTCCCAGTACACCCCCTACTGCGGCGGCAACAACCCCACCATCATGTCCTCCCCCGGCTATGCCGGCATGGAAATGACCCCCATTCCCGTGGCCTCCGCCGCGACCCTGGTGAACTATATCCCCGACACCATCTGGCCGATCCTGACCTACACCACCGAAGAAAATGAGATCGTTTCCACCGTTGGCACCGAAATCGACAGCTACGTGAAGCAGACCTGCGCCGAATTCCTCACCGGCGAACGCGAACTGAACGACGCGGAATGGAACGCTTACGTGCAGCGCACCAAGGATATGGGCGTTGACAAGATGCTGAATGTGATTTCCACCGCCGTGGAACGCATGGGCCTCTGATTTAACGAATGAAGGGGACGCGCTTCGGCCCAGCCGCGGCGCGTCCCTTTTCCTCCCCGCTCCTTCCTGCTGAAAGAAGGGAAAACCGAATGCAGAAAATCCGCCGTCCCTCCATGAAGCGCTCCCTCAGGAAATACTGGGATCTGTATCTGCTCCTGATCCCTGTGGTGGCGTACTTTGTGCTGTTCAAATTCCTGCCCATGTACGGCCTCCAAATCGCCTTCCGAGATTATAAGCCGCGGCGCGGCTTCTGGGGAAGCGATTGGGTGGGACTCAAGCACTTTATCCGCTTCTTTTCCACCTATACTTGCTGGCAGATCATTTCCAACACGCTGGTGCTGTCCCTGCTGACCCTGCTGTTTACCTTCCCGCTGCCCATTTTGCTGGCCCTGATCCTGAACGAGATGCGGGACGGTTTCTATAAGAAAACGATGCAGACCATCACCTATGCCCCCCATTTCCTGTCCACGGTGGTGGTGGTTGGCATGATCACGGCGTTCTGTTCGCCCTCAACAGGCATCGTGAACACCCTCATTAAAGCCTGCGGAGGCGTGCCCATTTATTTCATGGCCAAAGCGGAATGGTTCCGCCCGCTTTACGTCATTTCCGAAGTCTGGACCAATACCGGCTGGGATTCCATCATTTTCCTTTCCGCTCTGAGCAGCGTGGATATGCAGATGTACGAAGCCGCCCGGATCGACGGAGCCAGCCGGATCAAAATGCTGCGCTATATTACCCTGCCCTCCATCATGCCCACCATCGCCATCATGCTGATCCTGCACTGCGGGCGAGTGATGAGCATCGGGTTTGAAAAGGTGTTCCTCTTGCAGACTGACCTCAATATCGGCGTTTCCGAGGTGATTTCCACCTTCGTTTATCAGCAGGGCATCCGCAGCGCCCAGACCAGCTATGCCACCGCTGTGGGCCTGATGAATTCCGTGGTCAATTTCATTTTGGTGATCGCGGTGAACACCATTTCCAAGCGCGTTTCGGAGGTGAGCTTATGGTAAAGGAAAAGCGAAACGCCCACCGCATCCGGCTCTCCACGGAGGACCGCGTGTTCGGTATCGTCACCTATTTTTTGGCCACTCTCTTTATGCTGGTGTGCGCGTACCCGCTCATTTACGTGCTGTCCGCCTCCATTTCCAATCCAGCGCTGATCGTATCGGGCAAAATCGTGCTGCTGCCCAAAGAAATTCAGTTCCGGGCCTATGAGGCGGTGTTCAAAAGCGAGGATGTGCTGCTGGGCTATAAAAACGCGGTGTTTTACGCCTTCGCGGGCACGGCCATCAACATCGCGCTCACCACGGCGGGAGCTTACGTGCTTTCCCGGCCCGACCTGTGGGGCCGCACCGCCGTCACTTTCCTGATTTCCTTTACCATGTTCTTTTCCGGCGGCATGATCCCCACCTATATCACCATCAAGAACTTAGGCATGATCAACACCGTGTGGGCCATGCTGCTGCCCGGCGCCATTTCCGCCACGAACCTGCTGATTATGCGCAATTTCTTTACCCATTCCGTGCCCCAGGAGATCATCGAAGCTGCCTATGTGGACGGCTGCTCCAACATCGGTACCCTGTGCCGCATCGTGCTGCCGGTGTCCGGCTCCATTATCGCGGTCATGATCATCTTCTATTTCGTGGGGCATTGGAACGCCTATTTCAGCGCTATGATCTACCTGAACGACAAAAAGCTGTATCCCCTCCAGGTGTTCCTGCGGGAAATTCTGATCCAGAATCAGCTGGGCGATATGTCCGGCGGCGCGGATACGGTGAATCAGGCGGAAATGACGCTGCTGTACGAAGCGCTGAAATTCGCCGTGATCACCGTCGCCACCCTGCCCATTATGTGCGTGTACCCCTTTCTGCAGCGCTACTTTGTCAAGGGCGTCATGATCGGTTCCATCAAAGGATAAAAGCAAGTGATAGGCTGCTTATAAGCGAGAGTTTTTGCAGAACGGCATAAATCCAGCCTCCCTATGGCTTTCTTGGAAGGGGGACTGGGGGAAACCATTCTTTGGCCTCCAAAGAATGGTTTCCCCCAGAAAATTTCTCCGGTTTATCCGGGTTAGGAGATGCTGCCCCATGGCGGTATTGTATCAGTTAAAACTGGATCAGTCCATTGTGGACTGCGGCATGAGCTACGTGTTTCAATTGGATTCCGGCCATTTTTTCCTGATGGACGGCGGGTATTTTACCCCCGGCGAGGCGGAAAACCTGTACCGGTTCCTGTGTGAGCGGGCGGAAGGAAAGCCCGTGATCGACGCCTGGTTTTTCTCCCACGCCCACCAGGATCACATCGGGGCGTTTCTGGATATGATGGAAGCCCACCGGAACGATCTGGTGATCGGCAAGCTGATCTATAATATCCAGCCCCTTGCTCTGCCGGAAACCAGTGAAGGCTGGCGGGAAACCAAAAACGATCTGGCGACGGTGAAACGGTTCTATGAGGTGATGGATCAGTACTGCGCCGATGTGCCGAAGGTCACGCCTCATACCGGCGACTGCTGGCAGTTCGATGAAATCAGCGTTCAGGTACTGTATACCCATGAGGACCTGGACGTGCCCAGCACCTTCAACGATCATTCCACTGTATTGCGGGTGGAGACGGCGGGCTGGTCCCTGCTATTCCTGGGCGATTTGTTCAAGGAGGGCAGCCGCATCCTGCTGGCCCATTGCCCGGAAAAGCTGAAATGCGATATCGTGCAGGTGGCGCATCACGGCTTTGCCGGGGCCACGCCGGAATTGTACCGGGTTACGGAAGCCCATTACGCCCTCTGGCCGTCCACGGAAAAGAACATCGCGGAAAATATCACACGGGAGGCCAACGACTATTTGCTGCATCATTCCGGCGTCCGGCGGCACCTGATCGGCGGGAACGATACCCTCCGGCTGGATTTTCCGCCCCGCAATGAGCAGGGAGATAACCTGCGAATCGCCGTTATTTCTCAATCATGATTTTTTCCAAAACAAAGGCTTTCCCCCTTCACTGCGCAAGATAAGCCGAAGAGGAAAAGCCTTTTTGATTTTTCGTCTTTACCGAATATACCGGGCAATCGGAAGGATCAGCAAAGCGCTGAGCGCGTCCGCAGCGCATTGGGAAGCTAAGATGCCTTTATATCCGAATAACGCGGAGGCGGTCAGCAGCACCGCCGCGAATACAAAGCCCTGACGGCTCAAAGACAGGATTAGCGCCGGAACCGCTTTGCCGGAAGCCTGGCACAGGCAGGTGGTCAGCATTACGCACCCGGCGAACACGCTGCCCGATACCTGCCAGCGCAGCATAGGAACGCCGGTTTCCACCAGGGCCGCGTCCGGCGTGATCAGGCAAAGCAGCGGTCCGGCGGCGAAACAAACGATCAGCGTCATGCACAGGGACAGCGTGCAAAGAAACAGCAGGCAGAACCGGAGCAGCCGCCGGATTTTCTCTTTTTCTCCCGCGCCAGACAGGAACCCGAACAGGGGCACGCCGCCGAAGGAAAAGCCCACCAAGATCATCTGCACGATCATCGTCACCTTGAGCACGATGCCCATGGCGGCGATTTTATCGTCCCCGTGGGGCAGAAGCTTCTGATTCACTAAAATGGTGCACAGGCTGGTGGCGATATTGGTGATAGCGGCGGTGACGCCGATGGAAAGCACGTCCCGCAGGAACGCCCCATCGATTTTTAACCGAGGCTTCACGGACAGCACGGCGCTGTGCCGGAGTACGATGATCAGCAGGAATACGTCGCTGCATACATAGCCGATCACGGTAGCAATGGCCGCGCCTGCCGCGCCCATGCCGGGGATCAGCAGTGGGTCCAGTACCACGTTCACCGCCGCGCCGATTACCGTACCCGCCATGGAAAGGCCGGACATCCCCTCGCAGCGGAGCAGGTTCATGTGGATGAAATTCACCACAATGAAAGGCGCGCCCAGGAGCAGCACCGTGCCGTATTCCTTGGCATAGGGCAGCGTTTCCACGCTGGAGCCCAGGAGGGATAAAAAGGGATCACGAAAAGCCAGCAGCAGCCCGCCGATCACCGCCCCGGTCAGAAGGGCGATCCAGAAGCAGAAGGCGCTGACCCGGCCCGCGTCCTCATGCCGTTTCTGCCCCAGCAGCCTGGAAAGTAAAGAACTGCCGCCCTGACCGAAAATGTTGCCAAAGGCCATCAGGATCATGAAAATCGGCGCACACAGGGACACCCCGGCAATCAGCAGGGCGTTGCCGGTCTGTGCGATAAAATAGGTGTCCGCCAGATTGTACACGATGGTGACGATGGAGCCCAGCACCACCGGAAGGGACAGCCGAAAGTACGTGGGAATCAGCCGTTCGCTGTTGATCAAGTTTACATTCTGTTTTTCGTTCTTTCCCGGTTCCATGTTTCTCCCCCCGTTACTGGAGCTGTTTTTTATATTGTAGCAAACGGCGGTTTCTTTTGCAAGGCAAACGACAGACCTGATCCGACCATTATTCAATAGCTGAGCCGCCAGCGCAAAATTTGAAAAGCATCAGGCTTATTATTTACGTGAGATGAAAACAATCATGTTTGAAATCCGGTTTATTTTTTCCATTTTTCTAATGTTTTCTGCTGATAATGGTTGAAATCCGTCAGAAATAAACCGAATTCAGCTTGAAACAACAAATGAGATTCGGTATAATGAATTTGAAAATTGTTCTGAACACACATAGGGGTGTAACCGGCAGGAAGAAAAGCGCCCGTGACGCACACAGTACCGTTTGGCCGCGGGGAATGACGCGGCAAGGGAGAAACAGATTATATGAGCATAAAAACGGCAAAAGTCCCCCGCCTTCGGGAAACCACGACCTGGAAAAAGGCCCTGACCCGGGACTGGCATCTGTATCTGATGTTGCTGCTCCCCGTGGCGCTGGTGATCATTTTCAATTATGCCGCTTATCCGGGCCTGCGCATGGTGTTTATGGATTACAAGCCCGCCAAGGGTTACGCCGGCAGCAAATGGGTGGGCTGGGCCACGTTTGAAAAGGTGTTCCGGGACAAGGATTTTCTCCGGGCTCTGAAAAACTCCATCGTGTTCAACCTGCTGGACCTGGCGGTCAGCTTTCCCATGCCCATCATTTTGGCGCTGATGCTGAACGAGCTGCGCTTTCCCCGCTTCAAAAAGGTCACCCAGACGGTGCTGTATCTGCCGCATTTCTTAAGCTGGGTGATCATCGGGTCGGTGGCTTATCAGCTGTTCAAGCCTTCCAGCGGCATCGTGAACGTGCTGATGATGAACTGGGGCTGGATCGAACAGGGCATCCCCTTCCTGACGGAAAAGAACCATTGGGCCGTTACCTACCTGCTCATCGGCGTGTGGCAGGGCATGGGCTGGGGCACCATCATTTACTTAGCCGCCATCACGGGCATCAGCGGCGAGCTCTACGAAGCCGCCATGATCGACGGAGCCAGCCGCATGCAGCGTATCTGGCATATCACCCTGCCCGGCATTCGCTCCACCATCGTGGTGCTTCTCATCATGAACTTAGGCAAGATCATGGGCAGCAACTTTGAACGGCTGGACGTGTTCGCCAATACCCAGGTGCGGGATTATCAGTACCAGCTTGCGATCTATATTTATGAAAAGGGCCTTGCTAACGCTAAATTCAGCATGGCTACCGCCGTGGGCCTGTTCCAGAGCATGGTGGGCCTGATGCTGGTGCTGCTCAGCGACCGGTTCGCCAAAGCGCTGGGCGAAGACGGCCTGCTGTGAGGGGGTGAGAGCATGGCAAAAGAAAAAATCCGTGATTTCGATACCATCAACGACGGCTCTCACGCTATCCGAAAGTTTTCTATCGGCGACGCAATCATCATCGCGGTACTGGTGGTGCTGTGCCTTACGTGCATCCTGCCTTTCATTCATCTGGCGGCTAAATCCATCTCCAGCAACACGGCCGTGATGCAAAAGAGCGTGGTGCTTTGGCCCAAGGGCGTGAACTTTGACGCTTACAACACCATTTTCCAGGATGGCACCCTGGTGCACTCCTTCCTGTACAGCGTGGAGGTGGTGGCCATCTTCACAGTGATGGGCATGATCGTGTGCACCTGCGCCGCCTACCCCCTTTCCAAGAAGCGGTTGAAGGGCCGTGCATTCTTCACCTTCGTGCTCATGATCCCCATGTATTTCAGCGCGGGCCTGATCCCCAGCTATCTGCTGTACAAGAACCTGGGGCTGCTCAACACCATGTGGGTGCTGATCCTGCCGCTGATCTATTCTTCTTACAACATGCTGATCATGAAGAACTATTTTCAGTCCTCCATTCCGGACAGTCTGGAAGAAGCGGCGTTCCTGGACGGTGCCAGCAATTTTCAGATCCTGTTCCGCATCGTGCTGCCGCTTTCCATGCCCATCATCGCTACTCTGTCCCTGTTCTACGCTGTGGGCCGCTGGAACAGCTACGCCGACAACAAGTATTTTATCACCAAGGAAGCCCTCAAGATGATCCAGTACAAGCTGTATCAGCTGGTGGCTTCCGCCACCGAGGCCCAGACCGCCACCCTGTCCGAGGCCATCGAGGTGACCAGCACCCCCGAGGTGCTGCAGGCCGCCTGCATCATGTTCGCCACCATCCCCATCATCTGCATTTATCCCTTCCTGCAAAAGTATTTCGTGAAGGGAGTCATGGTGGGGGCGGTGAAGGGATAAATCAATCGTTCCCAAGGGCTTATGCCCAAATAATAAAGGAGGCAATACCATGAAAAAGATCCTTGCTCTGGCGCTGGCAGCCATCATGCTGCTGAGCATCGCGTCCTTCGCGGCGGCGGAAGATCCCGCCTGGGAACCCTTTGCGGAGAACGTGAGCATCACCATCCCGGTGTATGACCGCGGACAGGCGGGCGTACCTAACGTGGAAGAAAACTACTGGACCAAATGGATCCAGGAAAACTTCGGCGACAAGTACAACATCACCGTGAACTATGTGGCCATTCCCCGCTCCGACGTGATGACCAAGTATTCCATGCTGGCGGCCGCCGAGGACCTGCCCACCATCCTGATGGAATACGACTATCCGAAGGTCACCCAGTGGGCCGCCGACGGGTATCTGACCACCTTCGATATGGATGAATTCGCCAAGGTCGCCCCCACCTATTACAACCGCATGGTGGCGAACAACCAGCTGACCTACACCAAGATCAACGGCGAAACCTACTTCGCGGCGGCTTACCGTCCCTACTATGACACCACCTACACCTTCCAGACCTTCGTGCGCATGGACTGGCTCAAGCAGGTGGGTTATGATCACGTGCCCCTCACCACCAGCGAATACAACGACGCCATGCTGAAAATCAAGGAAGCGGGCATCGCCGAATTCCCCGGCGGCGGCACCATGATCACCGGCGTGGGTTCCGACCAGAACTATTCCTGGCGCACCTGGCCCCTGGACGAAAAAGAGTGGGCCATGTACGGCGACTACAACATTCCTTCCCTGGGCTGGGAACCTAACTATAAGCTGCTCAAGAACGAAAACTACAAGTACAACGCCGGGATCACCAATCCCGAATACTACCTGACCGGCGCGGAAGACGACAAGACCAACTTCATCAACGGCAAGAGCTACTCTTACGCGGGTTACATTTCCGCCTCCATGGACTGGCTGACCGCCTTCTATGAAGCCAATCCCGGCGCCGAACTGGCCATCGCTCCCGTTTCCGGCAAGATCGATGCCGAAGCCGGCACCACCCCCGGCTACCGCACCGACAATCCCTTCGGCATGATGATCGGCTTCTCCGCCTTCGCCAGCGAAGACCAGATCAAGGCCGCCTGGATGTACATGGAATGGCTGACCCAGGAAGACAACCTGAAAACCTTCCAGTGGGGTTTTGAAGGCGAAAACTACAACGTGGATGAAAAAGGCCTGCCGATCACCGTTTCCGATTACAACGGCGAATACAAGATGGGCTTCAACAACAATAAGGACTACTGTTGCGTCACCATCGAAGCCCGTCAGGCCGGTACCATCGAGGACGTGATCAGCAACAATATGCCCCACGATCTGCCCCAGGATTTCACCCAGGACGTGATCAAGTACTATTATGACCGGGTCGCCATCCGCGATGCCGGCTGGGCCATCGCCAACGCCCTGTACTCCGTCACCATGGAAGCCGAAGCGGAATATCAGACCGTGCTGACCAGCCTGTACAAGGAATACCGCGACAAGCTGACTATGTGCGCCCCCGAGGAATTCGATGCCCTGTATGCCCAGTACGCCCAGGAATTCCTGGATGCCGGCTATCAGGAAGTGATCGACGAGCGCGCCGCCGCCTATGAAGCGGGCAACTCCACTCACCTGCTGAACCAGACCGCCGTGGAAGTGGAACTGTAAAAAAGAATCAATCATAGAAACCATTCAGCCCGGCGTTCCCGCAAGGGAGCGCCGGGCTGATGCTTTCCACAAAGAAAACCCTCCTGTCCGGGCCGCAGCCCATACAGGAGGGTTCTTTCATGCTGTGATCAAACGCTTACTTCTTCCCGTCCACCATGGCCTGGACCTTGATGGGCAAGCCGTAGAGGTTGATGAACCCGGCGGCGTCCGCCTGGTTGTAGTCGCTTTCGCCGAAGGTGGCGATGGATTCGGAATACAGGGAATAATCGCTCCACACGCCCGCCTTGATGATGTTGCCCTTATAGAGCTTTAATTTCACCTGACCGGTGACTTTTTCCTGGGTTTTGTCCACAAAGGCGCTGAGGGCTTCCCGCAGGGGGGTGAACCACTGGCCGTTGTAGACCAGTTCGGCGAAGGTGATAGACAGCTTCTGCTTTTCGTGCATGGTCATCTTGTCCAGGCACACGCTTTCCAAGTAGGAATGAGCCTTGTACAGGATGGTGCCGCCGGGGGTTTCGTACACGCCGCGGCACTTCATGCCGACCAGCCGGTTTTCGACGATGTCGATGAGGCCGATGCCGTTCTTTCCGCCGAGATCGTTGAGCTTCAGGATGATATCCTTGGCGGACATCTTTTCACCGTCCAGCGCGACGGGCACGCC